>ALAO01000193.1 GCA_000307955.1 Solidesulfovibrio magneticus str. Maddingley MBC34
CCCGGCCGCCGGAGGCATCTTCCTCTTCTTCTTACGCTTTTCTCTACCCTTACCGCTTCTTTTGCAGCTTGGCCCGGTAGAGGATGGCCCCGAGGTTCATGCCGAGGACCAGCACGATGAGCACTAAGGCGGTGCCGTATTGCAGGGGCCGGGTCTTGTCGATGTCGGTGCCGGCCGTGGCCAGGACGTAGATGTGGTACGGCAGGGCCATGACCGAGTCGGTGATGTTGGTGGGCAAAGAGGGCGTGAAAAAGACCGAGGCCGTGAACATGATGGCGGCGGTTTCGCCGGCCACCCGGGAAAGCCCGAGGATGGCCCCGGTGAGCATCCCGGGCATGGCCGCCGGCAGGACCACCAGCCGGATGGTCTGCCACTTGGTGGCCCCAAGGCCCAGCGAGGCTTCGCGGTAGGTCTGGGGCACGGACTTGAGCGCCTCCTCGGCCGTGCCGATGATGACCGGCAAGACGAGGATGGACAGGGTCAGGATGCCGGACAAAAGGCTCACGCCAAAGCCGAAGAAGGTGACGAAAAAGGCCAGGCCGAACAGGCCGAAGACCACCGAAGGCACGCCGGCCAGGTTGTTGATGCCCAGGCGAATGAGCCGCAGGGTGCGGCCGGGCCGGGCGTATTCGTTGAGGTAGACGGCCGAGGCCACGCCCAGGGGAAAGGCCACGCACATGGTGCCGAGGCTTAAATAGATGGTGCCCAGGATGCAGGGCAGGATGCCGCCGGCAGTCATGGAGTCGCGGGGCATCTCGGTCAGAAACGACCAGCTGATGGCCGGCAGCCCCTTGACGAGCAAGAAACCGCAGATGAGCACCAGGGCGGCCATGTTGATGAGCGAGGAGGCCCCGAAAACGCCCCACATGATTTTCTGGGTGCGGTGGCGGCGGGCCAGCCCGGCATGGGGGAGGGCGGTCTGGTTCATGATGTCGCTCCTGGTCGCTTACAGGGTGGCCGCGCCGACCTGCTTGTGCTTTTCGGCCACGTGGCTGGCGATGAGATTAAAGGCCAGGGTAAAAAGGAACAGCACGATGCCGATGGCAAAAAGCGCCCGATAATGGTTGCCGCGGAAGGCCGCCTCGGCCATTTCGGCGGCGATGCTCGAGGGCATGGGCCGCACCGGGGAGAAAATCGAATTGGGGATCATGGCCGCGCCGCCGGCCACCATCAAAACGACCATGGTCTCGCCGATGGCCCGGGACATGCCGAGCATGACGGCGGTGGAGATGCCCGACAGCGAGGCCGGCAGCACCACCTTGGCGATGGTCTCGAAATGGGTGGCCCCCAGGGCCAGGGAGGCTTCCTTGAGTTCCCGGGGCACGGCGTAGATGGCGTCCTCGGACACCGAGCAGATGGTGGGCACGGACATGAACGCCAGCATGATGGCGGCGTTGAACAGGTTCAGGCCGGTGGCCAGGTCGAAGGCTTCCTGAATGAACGGCGCGACCACCACCATGCCGAAAAAGCCGATGACCACGGACGGCAAGGCGGCCAGCAGCTCGACGATGGGCTTGAAGATGTCGCGGGTGCGGCGGCTGGCGATTTCGGCCAGGTAGATGGCGGTCATGACGCCCAGGGGAATGGCGATGGCCGAGGACAGGGCCGTGACGGCCAGCGAGGCCACGATGAGCGGAAAGATGCCGAACTCATGGGGTTCGGAGGTGGGGTACCAGTAATGGCCAAAGAGAAAGTCCGTCACCGAGACGACCTTGAAGATCGGCAGGCCTTCGATGAAGAGGTAGAGCATGATCAGGCCAAGCGCCACGATAGAGCTTAGGGCCGTGAGGAAAAAGGCGTTGCGGATCAGGTTGTCCTTGGTCTGGCGCGACATGGCCATGGCGTGTCTCCCGGGAGCGCGCCCCGGCCGCTTCAAGCGGCGGCCGGGGCGCGAAGGGTTCTGCGTGGAGCGGACGGGGGCTAGTTCAGCGGCACGAAGCCGGCTTCCTTGACGAGCTTCTGGCCTTCGGCGCCCAGGACGAAGTCGATCAGGCCCTTGACCGCGCCGGCGGGTTCGCCGTTGGTGTAGAGGTAGAGGTCGCGGGAGATGGGGTACTTCTTGGACTTGGCGTTCTCGGCCGTGGGCTCGATGCCGTTGACCTTGAGGCCCTTGGTGGAGGCGTCGAGGTAGCCGACGCCGACGTAGCCCAGGGCGTTCTTGTTCTTGCTCACGGCCTGAACCACGGCGCCGTTGGAAGCCTGCATGAGCGCGCCGGGGAACACGCGTTCCTTCTTCATGACCAGGCCTTCCCAGGTCTCGTAGGTGCCCGACGAGGTGTCGCGGGAGATGACGACCACCGGGCCTTCGCCGCCGAGGTCCTTCCAGGTGGTGATCTTGCCCATGTAGAGGTCCTTGAGCTGGTCGGTGGTGATCTCGGTCAGCTTGTTAGCCGGGTTGACCACGGGCACGATGGCGTCGATGGCGCACACGATCTGCTTGGGCGCGATGTTCTTGGACTTGGCCAGGTCGATTTCCTTGGCTTCCATGGCGCGCGAGGCCATGGCCACGTCGGTGGCGCCGTCGATGAGCGCCTTGATGCCGTTGCCCGAGCCGCCGCCGGAAACCGTGATCTTCACGTCGGGATGGGCCTTCATGTAGGCCTCGACGACTTTCTGCATGATGGGCAGGACGGTGGTGGAGCCGTCGACCTTGATGGTGGTGTCGGCCAGAGCGGCAGAGGCCATCAGCAGAAACGCGGCCACGAGGCCAATAAGCTTTTTCATGAGAATCCTCCGTATAAAAGTGATGGTCGCGCAAGGTTGGCGCGAATTGCCCCAGGTGACGTGGGGAAGGTAGGAAGGCTCCGTTACGGTCCGGTGACGCGGGGGACAAGAACGCGTGACGTCGGTTCCGCCGTCCGTTTCCGCGCCATTTCCGACATACGCCTCGGGCGGATTTGTGACAACGGCTCGAACGCCCGGCCGCCGCCTCGCCCGCCTTGACCCGGGACGGCCGGCGGTCTATCCAGGAAATCACGACGCCGCGCGCGTCACAATTCTTCAGCCGGAGCCGCCATGACGCCGCCGTTTATCTTGTCGCCCTCGCTTCTGTCCTCGGACTTCGCCCGGCTGGCCGACGAACTGGCCGCCCTGGAAGCGGCCGGGCTGTCCTGGGTCCACCTCGACGTCATGGACGGGCTGTTCGTGCCCAACATCACCTTCGGGCCGCCGCTCATTGCCGCCATGCGCAAAACAAGCCGGCTCTATTTCGACACCCATCTCATGATTGAGCGGCCCGAGCGCTATCTGGCCGAATTTCGGGCCGCCGGCTCGGACCTCATCTGCGTCCACGCCGAGGCCACCGTCCACCTGGAACGGGCCGTGGCCGAGATCGCCCGCCTGGGCGCGGCCCCGGCCGTGGCGCTCAATCCGGCCACGCCGCTTTCGGCCGTGGAATGGCTGCTGCCCCAGCTCGACATGGTGCTCATCATGACCGTCAACCCGGGCTTTGGCGGCCAGTCCTTCATCCCCTTCTGCCTGGACAAGATCCGGGCCTTAAGCGCCCTGCGCCGGGAGCGGGGGCTGTCCTTCCGCATCCAGGTCGACGGCGGCGTGACCCCGGACAACACGGCCGCCCTGCTGGCCGCCGGAGCCGACGTGCTGGTTTCGGGCTCGGCCTTTTTCGGACATCCCCCCTACAAGGAACGCCTCGATGTCTTTCACGCGGCGGCCGCCTCCAAACCGGCCTAGCCGCCCCAGCCGCCGCCGGGCCGCCGCCCCGCCCGCCTCGCGCCCAGGCCGGGCCGGACAAAGCGCCTCGCCCGACAAACGCCTGGGCCGGCTCACGTCCATCATCGCCGCCCTGGACCAGGCCATCGCCTTTATCGCGCCCTCGGGCGTCATCGCCGAGATAAACGACCGCTACCTGGCCTGGCTTGGGCGCTCCCGGGCCGACGTGCTGGGCGCACCCCTCGACGTCCTTGACCTGGACACCGAGGACTACCAGGCGGCCGCTTTTCTCGACCTCTTCCGCCGGGGCGTGGCCCAGGCACCGGTCTCTTTCGAAAGCCGGATCGGGGCGCGCGACGTCACGGTCAAGCTCCAGCCGGTCATCGAAAACGGCGCTTTCGCCGGTCTTATCGTCTCGCTCATCGACGTCACCCCGCTGGTCGAGGCGCGTCTTGGCGTGGAACGTGAGAAACGCTTCCTGGAGCAAGTCATCACCATCGCCGGCGCGGCCATCTGCATCGTCAACCGCGACGACGTGGTGGTGACGATAAACGACGAATTCACGGCCATCACCGGCTATACCCGGGACCAGGCCCTGGGGCGGCCCCGGGCCCAGCTGCTGCGCGAATCGCCGCTCTCCCCCTGCCCGGCCGCCCCCGGCGACGCCGCGGTGCAAAAACGCCAATCCACCATCGCCGCCCGGGGCGGCAAACGCCTCACCATCCTCAAAAACGCCGCCCCCATCCTGGGCGCCGACGGCCAAATCACCGGCGGCATCGAATCCTTCGTGGACGTCTCCGACCTCATCCGCGCCCGAGTCCAGGCCGAGGAAGCCAGCCGCATGAAATCGGCCTTCCTGGCCAACATGAGCCACGAAATCCGCACGCCGCTCAATGCCATCATGGGCCTGTCCCAACTGCTGCTGCGGGCCAACCTTCCCGCGCAGCAGCGGGAATGCGTCGAAACCATGCGCGCCGCCGGCGAGGGCCTGCTCGTCATCCTAAACGACATCCTGGACTTTTCCCGCATCGAAATGGGCCGTCTGGAAATCCGGCCCGCGCCCATGGACATCGACCGGCTCCTGGAAGAAGTCCGCCGGGTCATGGCCCAGTCCGCCGACCAGCAGGGCTTGCCCCTGACCATCGAACGGGACCCGGCCTTGCCCCGGGTGGTCCTGTGCGACCCGGTGCGCCTGAAGCAGATTCTGCTCAACCTGCTGTCCAACGCCATCAAATTCACGCCCAACGGCCGCGTGACCCTGTCGGCCAAGCGCGCCTCGGGCAGCCTGGCCGACGACGGCCCCACGCGCGTCACCTTCGCCGTGCGCGACACCGGCCCTGGCATCACCCCGGAGGTCCGGGAACGCATCTTCGAGCCTTTTGTCCAGACCGAGGACGCCATGACCCGCAATCCCGGCGGCACAGGACTGGGGCTGTCCATCTCCAACCGGCTGGTCGGGCTGCTCGGCGGCTCGGGGCTGGAGCTCGACAGCGCCCCGGGACTCGGCAGCGTTTTCGCCTTCACCCTGCCCCTGCCCGAACCGCTGGCCGCCCATCCCCGCCACGATCTGCCCCTGCCGCCGGCCGCCGACTTCGGCGGGCTGCGCGCCCTGGTGGCCGAGGACAACCCGTACAACCGCTTTTTGCTGCAAAAAATCCTGCAAAAGCTCGGCGTCGGCCAAGCCGACTTCGCCAGCGACGGCCAAGAAGCCGTACGCATGGTCCTGGACGCCAGGGACGCCGACGCGCCCTACCACGTCATTTTCATGGACGTGCGCATGCCCATCCTCGACGGTCTGGAAGCCGCCCGCAGCCTGCGGGAATACGGCGTGACCACGCCCATCATCGCCCTAACCGCCCAGGCCGCCGAAGACGACAACGCCCAGTGCCGCCAGGCCGGCATGAACGCCTATTTCTCCAAGCCCTACCGCATCAACGACATCGAAGCCGTGCTGGCCGAAATCGCCGCCAACCGGACGGCGTCATGACGCCAACCCCCAAGGACCGCGCCCTGGCCTTCCTGCTCGGCGAACACGGGCTGTACCCGGCCGAGGCCGAGGAAGCCCTGGCCGTGGCCGCTCCGGTGCTGGCCGAAGCGCTGACCCGGCTGGCCCGGACCGCGGACGGCCAAAACGCCCGGGCCTGCGCCGACGTCGCCCACGGGCTCAAAGGCAATCTCTTGAACCTTGGCCTGGCCGAGCTGGCCCAAACCGCCGAACAAGCCTGCGCCGCCGCCCGCCAAGGCGACCTCGACCCGGCCAGGCGGGCCGCCGTGACCCTGCGCCAGGCGCTGGCCACGCTGCTGCCCGGCTGATCCGGCCGCGTTTTTCCCGCCCGGCGGTCTAGGCAGCCCGGCCCGGCCGTGCTACCTGTCGTGTCCATGAACACGACCCATGAAGCCGCCGCCGGCCCCATTTTCGTCGCCGGCCACCGGGGCCTTGTCGGCTCCGCCATCGCCAAGGTTCTCGCCGCCAAAGGCCACGACGTCATCACCCGCACCCATCGGGAACTCGACCTGACCAGCCAGGCCGAGGTCAGCGCCTTTTTTGCGGCCGCCAAACCGGCCGCCGTGTTCCTGGCCGCGGCCAAGGTCGGCGGCATCCACGCCAACAGCGCCTACCCGGCCGAGTTCATCCGCGACAACCTGCTCATCCAGACCAACGTCATCGACGCGGCCTGTAAAAGCGGCGTGCAAAAGCTCGTGTTCCTGGGGTCCTCCTGCATCTACCCCAAGTTCGCCCCGCAACCCATGCCGGAATCGGCGCTTTTGACCGGCCCCCTGGAAGAAACCAACCAGTGGTACGCCATCGCCAAGATCGCCGGCATCAAGATGTGCCAAGCCTACCGCCGCCAGTACGGCTTCAACGCCATAAGCCTCATGCCGACCAATCTTTACGGCCCGGGCGACAATTTCACGCCGGTCAATTCCCACGTCATTCCCGCGCTCATGCGCCGCTTCCACGAAGCCAAGACGCGCGGCGACGCGACTGTCGCCGTCTGGGGCACGGGCCGGGCGCTTCGGGAATTTCTCCACGTGCGCGACATGGCCGACGCGTCTGTGGCCTGTTTCGAGCGCTACGACGACGAGGAGATCATCAATATCGGGACCGGCCAGGAAATCGCCATCGCCGACCTAGCTCGGCTCATGGCCAAGGTCACCGGCTTTGCCGGCGACATCGTTTTCGACCCGTCCCGCCCCGACGGTACGCCCCGCAAACTCGTGGACATCAGCCGCCTCAAGACCCTGGGCTGGGCTCCCACCATCAGCTTAGAGACAGGGTTGGCCGAAACCTACCAGTGGTTCCTCGACAACATCGAATCCGCCCGGCTCGACTAAAAAATCGATCCGTTGCACCCAGCCGGCAGATCCCCGGGCGAAAAGGGCTGTTTAGGGCGCGAGCAAAGCCTCGCGCC
>ALAO01000194.1 GCA_000307955.1 Solidesulfovibrio magneticus str. Maddingley MBC34
CCCCCGGCCGCCGGAGGCACTCTTCCTCTGGATTTAATTCTCGCAGCCGCCGCCGCAGGTTTGGTTGCGGCTAAAGGGGGTGAGCGAGCCGGCCAGGAAGGCTTCCACGGCCTGGCCCACCGAGGCGGCCGGGCCGCCGTGGTAGACGGTGATGCCGACCTGGGCAAATCCCATGAGCGGGCGCAGACCCATGCCGCCGGCGACCAGGGCGCTGACGCCGTGGCCGGCCAGGTGCTCTACCGGGGCCATGCAGCCGCCGTGGACATGGGGGACGTTGGGCAGGGTGTTGACGGCGGCCACGCGGCCATCGGCCACGTCCACCACGGTGTAGCAGTCACAGTGGCCGAAATGGGCGCCGAGTTCGCAGTCAAGGCCGCCGGGAGCGGCGGAGGGGATGGCGAGGCGGATGGTTTCCATGGGGTTTATCCTTTGGTTGCAAACGGGTTGCGTTGGGGTTTGGGCGCGGCGGCCAGGGCCAGGACGTTGTCCCAGGCCTCGGCCAGGGCGTCGGCCAGGGGGCCGCCGTATTCCGGGAGCGTTTGGCGGACGGCCATGGCGGCGGTCACGTCCGGGCTGTAGGGCAGCCGGCCGAGGATGGGCCGGCCGGCGTCGCGGCAGGCGTCCTCGATGCGGGCGGCTTCGTCGGGGTTGAGGTCGGCCTTGTTGAGAAGCACGGCCGTGGGCAGCCTGAAGTGGTCGCACAGGGCGGCCACCCGGCCAAGATCGTGGCTGCCCGAGGGCGTGGGCTCGGTGACCAGCACGGCCAGGGTCGCGCCGGTCATCGAGCTGACCACGGGACAGGCGATGCCCGGCGCGCCGTCGGCCAGGATGAGGTCGCGGCCCTGCTCCTTGGCCAGGGCCTTGGCCTTTTGGCGCAGCAGGGCGACCAGGCGGCCGGAATTTTCCGCGCCGGGATCGAGCCTGGCGTGGACAAAGGGTCCGTAGCGGGTGTCGGACACGGCCGAGACGCCGCAGGTGCGGGGGGTGAACAGGATGGCTTGCCTCGGGCACAGGACGACGCAGACCTTGCAGCCTTCGCAGTGGGCCGGGTTTATGACGAACCGGTCGCGGTCGGCGGCGGACACGGCCCCGTAGCGGCAGCGGGCGGCGCATTCGCCGCAGCCGTCGCAGCGCGCCGGGTCGATGGCGGCCAGATGGCCGGCCACAAAGGGTTCGCGCCGGGAATCTCGCGGGGCAAGCAGGATGTGCAGGTCCGGGGCGTCCACGTCGAGGTCGCACAGGACGGCGTTGCGGCTCATGGCGGCAAAGGCGGCCGTCACGGACGTTTTGCCGGCCCCGCCCTTGCCGCTGAGAACAACGATCTCAGGCATGGGCGGCCTCCCGGGCGGTTCGCGGCAACTCGGCCAGGGATTGAGCCAGGGCGAAGCACACGGCCCGGTAGTGGGCCCCGGCCTCGGGGAGCAGCCCGCCCCGGGCGTAGGTCTCGGCCACGGTCCGGTCGCTGGCGATCTCGGCCAGAACGGGCAGGTTATGGCCCCGGCACAGGGCCAGCAACTCGGGCGTGCCCGGGCCGGAGCGGTTGATGGCCACGGCCATGGGTTTGCCAAGGGGCGAAAACGCCTCCACGGCCAGACCGAAATCGTGGATGCCAAAGGGCGTGGGCTCGGCCACCAGCAGCACGGCGTCGGCCCCGGACACGGTGGTCACAGCCGGACAGCTCACCCCGGGCGGGGCGTCGATGAGCACATCGACGCCGGGTTCGGCGATCTCGTTCAGGCGAGCCAGCACGGCGCGAATGAGCGGCGGGCTTTGGGCCTCGCCGATGCGCAGCCGTCCGGCCAGATAGCCGGCCGTCTCGGTCGCGCCTTCCTCGATGCGGCCAAGCTCCCGGGAGCCGGCGACCAGCGCGCCGGTGGGGCACACGGCCAGACAACCGCCGCAGCCGTGGCACATCTCCGGGAAAACGAGCGGCTTGCCGGACATGACCGTGACCGCGCCGAACTGGCACAGCTCCCGGCAGGCCCCGCAGTCGGCGCACAGGGCGGCCTCGGCCACCATGGGGACTTCGAGCCTGGCCGTTTCGGCCCGGCGCACGACCGGTCGCAGGAACAGGTGGAGGTTGGGTTCCTCCACGTCGCAGTCCACGGCCAACACCGGCCGGCACAGGGCCTGGCTCCAGACGCTGGCCAGGGCGGCCGTGACGGTGGTCTTGCCCGTGCCGCCCTTGCCGCTGGCGATGGCCAGGCGCAGGCCTTGTTTCCCGGCGCGCGTCATTGACATGGCCGATCCTGGGGCGTCGGGGACAGCAGGTGCGTCGCGTTCACGGCCTTAGCCCGCCTGTCCGGCACGGTAGGCGGCCACGGCTTCGCCCACGGTGCGGCCGTCCAGGCCTTCGACGGCGGCCAGGCCGGCGGCCTTGAGGGCGGCGGCGGCCTTGGGGCCGACCACGCCCGAGAGCACGACCGAGGCTCCGGCGTCGGCCAGGCGGCGGGCGGCTTCCAGTCCGGCTCCGTGGGCCATGGCCTGGGAGGAGCCGTTGTCGAGATAGGTGACGTTGCCGGCGGGGTCCACCAGGACGAAACCGGCAGCCCGGCCGAAGCGCGGGTCCACGGCGTCGTCCAAGGTGGGGCCTTCGCTGCTGACAGCGATGATGGCGTTCATGTTGTTCTCCATGGTTCAGGCCTGGGCGTCCCGGGCGTTTTCACGGCTTTGGGTCGAGGCCAAGGCGCCGCCGGCAATCATCCAGCGGTGGACGGCCTCGCGCACGGCGGCGGCGGCCAGATAGGCGCAGTGGCGGTCGTCGTCGGGAAACCGGCCGACCGCCGCGACCACGGCCGCTTCGTCGATGTCCACGGCCTCGTCCAGGGTCTTGCCGGCGGCCAGGGACGCGGCGGTGGCCGCGGCGATGAGGCTTGAGGCGCAGCCGTCGGTGTCGAAATCGGCGGCCGCGACGCGTTCACCGGAAACGAGCAGGGCGATGGTTATGGTGTCGCCGCAGGAGCCCTTGACCGTGCCGACGGTGGTCGGCGTTTCCAGGCGCGCCCGATTCGGGGCGTCGCGCCAGACGGCAAAGCCCTTCTCGCCGAAGCGGGCGATGAGGTCGTCGCGCTGCTCTTCCTCGAAAACGTCGAGCATCATGTCCAGGGTGTCCTTGTCGGGGCTAGCCGGCATGGGCGGGCTCCTTGGCGTCCTTGTTCGCGGCCGGTCCCACGGCCTGGATGGCGGCGGCCAGGATAGGCTTGAAGGCGGCCGCCGCCGGTCCCTGGCCGGCCACGGCCAGATAGACGTCGCCGTCGTCGCCGGAGCGGGCCACTTCCGGGTCGATGGGCAGCCGGCCCAAAAACGGCACGCCCGTCTCCTCGGCCAGCCGCTCGCCGCCGCCGGTGCTGAAGATGTGGTGGGTCGCGCCGCAGTCCGGACAGACAAACCCGCTCAAGTTCTCGACAATGCCGAGGATGGGGTTGCCGAGTTGGCGGCAGAAGGTGATGGAGCGGCGCACGTCGTCCACGGCCACGTCCTGGGGCGAGGTGACGATGAGGCCCATGGCCTTGGGGCCGAAAATCTGGAGCACGGACAGGGGTTCGTCGCCGGTGCCCGGAGGGCAGTCGACCACCAGCACGTCGCGTGCGCCCCAGTCGACCTGTTCGGCCAGCTGGGCGATGACCCCGGCCTTGGCCGGCCCGCGCCAGATGACGGCGTCGTCGCGGCTGGGCAAAAGCAGGCCGATGGACATGACGCCGAGGTTCCAGTGCCACTCCACCGGCAACATGCCGCGCGCGGACATGCCGGGCTGAAAGCCGGTGAGCTTGAGCAGGCGCGGGATGCTCGGGCCGTGGACGTCGACGTCGAGCAGCCCGGTGCGCAGGCCCTCCATGGCCAGTCCGGCGGCCAGGTTGGCGGCCACGGTGGACTTGCCCACGCCGCCCTTGCCCGACAGCACGACAATGACGGACCGGACCCGGTCGAGGCCGGTGGCTTTGGGCTTGCCGCCGATTTCTTCGTTGAGGTCGCGAAGGCCTTGTTCATTCATGGCGAAGCAACTCCGTAAGGTTGTCCCGTCGGCCGGGCCGGCCCGGCCGGTCCGGGCCGGAGGCGATCCGGCCCGGGCGAGCGCCAGGGGCGAGCAGGGCGTCGAGGCGGTTATGCGCGATGGCGGCCAGCACGTCGGCCACGTCGCCGTTTATCCAGGCGGCCACGGCGACGCCGCGCCGGGCAAAGGGGGCTAGGCAGCAGCAGGTGGCCCCGCCGCAGACGAGGTGGCCGACGTCGGAGGCGGCGAGCAGTGCGGCCAGGGCGATCAACCCGCCCGGCGGCATGGGCCAGGAGGCCAGGGCGGCCAGGCCGTCCGGGGCCAGGGCAAAGCAGCGGAAGCTCGTGGCCGTCTCCAGCAGGGTGGCGAGCCTGGGGCCGTGGCAGGCCAGACAGACCCGGCAGGGCGGCGTGGGATAGGGATGGCGTGGTTTGGGCGGCATGGCGGTGCTCGTGGACCGGCCATAGGCAGGAACCATGCCGAAAACGAGAAGTGTTTTATGTCAGGTGGTTAGTCGTGGCTTGCGATGGGGCGGATTGGGGTTAGGCGAATAGTTCGCCTAGCTCAGGCGTTGTGGGAGTATAATTCGCCGTCCTGGTGGTTCAAGCATGGCTTTGCTTTGAGCTAATATGCTGAAATTATGTTCTATAGATGTTGCCGTTTCGGGCGAAGAAAAAGCCCACGACGGTTGTCGGCGCACTGCGCCCAGGTGGGGAACACGGCCGTTTCATCTTACCGCCAACCCGCCGGAATCGGAAAAGCAAACGGCCGGAACAGGCGTTCCGGCCGCATGGCGTCATGGCTGTCAGGCCGCGGCATCGGAGCTGTCAGCTGGGCGTCGGGGCCCGGCGGTCGCAAGCCGCCGCGTGCCGCGCCCTGGCGACAATGATCGGCGCCTGTCGCGCGTCAACTACCGACAGCGCATCGCCAGAGCGCGACGCCTAGGACATGACGCGGGCTTCGCGGGCCACTTCCTGGGCGAATTCGTCGATCCACCAGATGCGGTCGGCCCGGCACTGGAGATCGGTGGAGACGCCGTTTTTAAAGACAAGCAGTTCGAAGCGCTTGTTTTTCTCGGTGATGTACTCCACGGCGTCGAGGAGGTCGCTGTCGCCGGAAGAGAGGATGAGCGTGTCGTAGTTCTCGATATGGGTGAGCGCCAGGGTGGCCAGGCCCACGTCGACGCCTTTTTGCTGTTCGCGGCTCAGGCGATGGGCCCGGTCGTTGGGGCAGGTGACGGTCACCTTGCGGCGGCACTGTTCGCAGTAGAGTTCGTTGATTTCGCTGGTGCGCAGTTCGTAGAGCTTGGTGATGATTTTCGGTCCCTGGGGCGGGGCGGAGCGCATCCAGTTGTAGAAGGCGATCTGGGATTCCGGGGTGGGGTGAGGGATGGAATTGAGGTAATAGGCGCGCCAGATGGGGGTTTCGGCTTCCAGTTTGTTGCGCAGCTTGACATAGTCAATGCTATATTCTCTGTTGTAATAGGATTGCCCCCGATACATGTAGCCGGCGTCAATAAGCCACAATCTGCGATTGGTCATCGGTAAGTCCTGTTTTGGATTTTTTAAACGATCAAAAAAACCAGTATTTGTGAAGTACGGCGTCGTGACTATACAGGAACCAGCCGCCTAGGGAAGGGACTTCGCAAAAAAATAATCATCTTTAAATTTAGCATGTTGTGATTTTATGGTAACGCCAACCGCCGGTTGGCGCGGCGTCCCGCCTTGTTGACGCAGGCAGGCCAAAGGACGCGGACGCCAAGTCGCGCCGGCCTGGGCCGGATGGCCGGGATGGCTGATTGCGGGCAGGTCCGCGCGGCAGCCGCCCGCCGTCGTCCCGGGGCGATGGACAGCCAGCCCGTCGCGGCGAGCCGTCGAGGTGACTTTTCGCCCAGATTGGCGTAGGCTGTCCGCGCCCTGACACCTCTAAACGCGCCGCGCCGAGGTCCCATGCGTTTGCTTACGGCTTTGCTTGTCCTGCTTCTCGCCGCCACGGCCGCGCCCTGCGGCAACCTCGATTTTACCCTGCACAAGCTCGACTCCGGCCGCCCCGGACCGACCATCTTGGTCATTGGCGGCATCCAGGGCGACGAACCGGGCGGATTTTCGGCGGCGGCCCTGCTCGTTTCCCACTACAAGATCAACTCCGGCGCGGTCTGGGTGGTGCCCAACCTCAATTTCGTCAGCATCATCCGCTGTTCGCGGGGCGTATACGGCGACATGAACCGCAAGTTCGCCGACCTCGACCCGGGCGACCCGGAATACGCCGCTGTGCAGAAGATCAAGGCCATCATCCGCGACGAAAAGGTCGACGCGGTACTGCACCTCCACGACGGCTGGGGCTACTACAGCCCGACCGCGGTCAACGAATGGCAAAATCCCCTGCGCTGGGGCCAGTCGGTCATCATCGATCAGGACAACGCCGAAGCGCCGCGTTTCGGCGACCTCAGGGAACTGGCCGAGCGGGCCGTGGCCGCCGCCAACGAACACCTCTACGAGCCGCTGCACACCTACCACGTCAAGAACACCCACACCCACGATTTGAACAGCGAGACGGCCAAGGAAATGGCCAAGACGCTCACCTATTTCGCCATCGGCCAGGGCAAACCGGCCTTTGGCGTGGAGGGCAGCAAGAACCTGCCGCCGCCCATGCGGTCGTATTACCATCTGCGGGTCATCGAGTCGTTTTTCAAATCCTTTGGCCTGGAGTACGAACGCACCTTCGAGCTTGGCGCGCCGCAAGTGGCCGAGGCCCTGCAACAAAATGTGGCGGTGTCGTTTTTTGGCGACAAGATGTTTCTCGACCTGCGAAACGCTCGGGAGCGGCTGCGCTACATTCCGCTCAAAAAGGACAGCGCCGTGGAATACCGGCCGTCCAGCCCCATCCTGGCCCTGGTTTCGGCGGACAAAAGCCTCAAGGTGTATTTCGGCAACACCAACGTCACCGAGCTTGATCCGCAGTTCGTGGAGTTCGACGCGAGCCTGGCCGCCGTGCCCATGGACATCGACGGCGCGCGCCGGGAAGTGCCCTTCGGCCGGGTGGTGGACGTGCGGCAGGGCTTTTCCGTGGCCAAGGGCGCGGACTACCGGGTCAACGTCATCGGCTTTTCCAAGCCGGGCCTGAGCGACGAAGCCGGCGCGGTCATCGGCCGGGGCGACCTCAAAAAGGAATTTTCCGTGGACAAGGCCGGCCTGGTCTACCGGGTGGAAGTCTACCGGGGCGAGAAGTTTTGCGGCATGATCCTGGCCAACTTCGTTTCCGACTCGCCGCGCCTGGCCGCGCCTGACGACAAGCTCCTGCGAAAGCTCAAGAAGACCGGCGAAATCAACCTCGGCCGATAACCGGCCGACCGCGCCCAAGGGGTCGCCTGGCCCGGACGGCAGGCGCGGTGTCCGGCGCGACTTTCCCCGCAGGATCGGAATCCCTTGCCAGAAACTTCCCTTTGTCTGTATGCTCCTACTCTGGATACCCTCTGCGGTATCCGGCGCGGCGTACTGCACCGTCGACGCCAGGCATTGCCGCATCCAAGCCACACAAATGAGAGGAGAATATTCATGAAAAGGAACGACGCCTGGCGCGCCGCCCTGGCCGCCTTGACCGCGCTGCTGTTGCTGGCCGGTTGCGCCCGGCGCGGCGACGTGGTCGCCAAAGCCCAGGAACAGGACAAGGATCGTCTCGATTTCGCCCAGGTCCGGGCCATCGCCGAAGAGGGCTTCATCTACGGCCTGCCCATCGTCATGAACTACGCGGTCACCTACGAGTTCGCCGTGGACCGCAACTCAGGGCAGTTCAAAGCGCCGTTCAATCAGCTCAGCAACGAAAGCCACGTGTTCACCTACAAGGACACGACCGTGGTCACGCCCAACAGCGACACGCCGTATTCCTTCGTGGCCATGGACCTGCGCGCCGAGCCCATGGTCCTTAGCGTGCCGGCCGTGGAAAAGAAGCGCTACTACAGCGTGCAGCTCGTGGACGGAAACACGTTTAATTTCGGCTACATCGGCAGCCGAGCCACGGGCAACGCCCCGGGGGACTATCTCGTTGTCGGGCCGGACTGGAAGGGTGAAACGCCGGCCGGCGTCAAGGGCGTCTTCCGGTCGAGCACCGCCTTTGCCATCGCCATCTTCCGCACCCAGCTCTTCACCGCCGCCGACATGCCGAACGTCAAGAAGGTGCAGGCCGGCTACAAGGCCCGCCCGTTGTCGGCTTTCCTCAAAAAGCAGCCGCCGGCCGCGCCCCCGGCCGTGGCCTTCCCCAAGATCGACAAGGAGCTTGTGAAGCTCGAATTCTTTGAATACCTCGACTTCGCCCTGCAGTTCGCCCCGGCCGGCCCCGAGGAAATGGCCATCCGGGAAAAGCTCGCCCGCATCGGCGTGGGGCCGGGCAAGACGTTTAGCTTCAAGGACCTGTCCCTGGCCCACAAGGCGGAAATCCTGCTCGGCATGAAAGCCGGCCAGGCCAAGGTCGAGCAGGCCGTGGCCAATCTCGGCAAGGAGATCGACGGCTGGCGCATCGCCGGGGCCTTTGGCGATCGGGCCTTCTACCACGGCGACTGGCTGCTGCGCGCCGCCGCGGCCAAGGCCGGCATCTACGGCAACGACGCCGTGGAGGCCGTCTATCCCATGGCCAAGACCATGGCCGACGGCGAACTGCTCGACGGCAGCAAGCACGATTACGCCGTCACCTTCCCGGCCGGGCAGTTGCCGCCCGTCAACGCCTTCTGGTCCGTCACCATGTACGACGGCACGACCCAACTGCTGATCAAAAATCCCATCAACCGCTATTTGATCAATTCGCCCATGCTGCCCGGGATGCGCAAGAACCCGGACGGTTCGCTGACCCTATACCTGCAAAAGACCTCGCCGGGCAAAGCCAAGGAAGCCAACTGGCTGCCGGCCCCGGACGGCCCGATCTATCTGGTCATGCGGCTGTACTGGCCCAAGACCGAGGCTCCGAGCGTGCTGCCGCTGGGCGCGGGAACATGGAAACCGGCTCAGATCGTCAAGACGCGCTAGCCCGGCGTCCCCACGCAATGGGGTAAGGGCCTTGGCGCAACAACGGCGTCGACGCCCTTGCGGACGCGAAGGCTGGCCGGGGGCGCGCCGGAAAGGACGCGGCCCCGGCCATGCCCCAGCGGTGGCCGGAAAAACACCGCTCACCTTGGCCGCAAACGCCAAACGGCCCGGGAATCGTCGGATTCCCGGGCCGTTTGGTTCATTTGGGGCTTGGCCAAAGCCGTCGGCGCTGTGCGGAGGCGGGGCCGCCTACTTGGCGGGCGTCAGCCCACGCTTGTCGGCCACGCGGATGGTCTTGCCTTCCTCGCCCCGGGCCAGGCTGCCGGGTTCCACCAGCCGCACGCCGAAGCCCACGCCAAGCTCCGAGCCCAGCCGCCGCTCCAGCTTGTCCAAAAGCGCCTGATGTTCGGAAACGCGGTCGAAGAGCAGCTCCTCGGTGGGTTCGACTTCCACCAGCGCCTCGTCCAGCGCGCCTTTGCGGGTGAGCACGATGCGGTAGTTGGGCGTGACCCCTTCCACTTCCAACAGCAGTGATTCCACCCGGGACGGAAAGACGTTGACGCCCCTGATAATAAGCATGTCGTCGCAGCGCCCGAGGATGCGGCTGATGCGGCGCATGGTGCGGCCGCACGGGCACGGTTCGGGGATGATCCGGGTGATGTCGCCGGTGCGGTAGCGGATCATGGGGAAGGCTTCCTTGGCCAGGGTGGTGATGACCAGCTCGCCTTCCTCTCCGTCGGCAAGGGGCTCGCCGGTGGCCGGGTCGATGATCTCGATGAGGAAATAGTCTTCGCTGACGTGCATGCCGGCTTTTTCCAGGCATTCGCCGGCCACGCCCGGCCCCATGATTTCGCTTAAGCCGTAGTTGTCCGTGGCCGTGAGTTTCAGGCGATCCTCGATGGCCTCGCGCATGGCCTCGGTCCAGGTCTCGGCTCCGAACAGGCCGTAGCGCAGGGACAGGGCGTTGACGTTGACGTCCATGGCGTCCAGGGTCTCGGCCACGTGCAGGGCGTAGCTTGGGGTGGCCACGAAGACCGAGGTGCGGTAATCCTGCATGATGGCGACTTGCCGGCGGGTGCCGCCGCTGGAGGCCGGGATGACGGCCGCGCCCACGGTTTCGGCCCCGTAGTGGAAGCCCATGCCGCCGGTAAAAAGGCCGTAGCCCAGGGCGATCTGCACGATGTCGTCGCGGGAGACGCCGGCCGCCACCATCACCCGGGCGACCAGGCGCGACCAGGCCCGGACGTCGTTTCGGGTGTAGCCGGCGACCACGGGCTTGCCCGAGGTGCCCGAGGAGGCGTGCAGGCGCACCACGTCACGCAGGGGCACGGCGAAAAGCCCGTAGGGGTAGGCCTCGCGCAGGTCGGCCTTGGTGGTGAACGGCAGGCGGCGCACGTCGGCCAGATCAGCGAAACTTTCGGGGTCGATGCCCTGTTCGGCGAAGCGCTTGCGGTAGAGCGGCACGTTTCGGGCGACGCGGGCAAGGGTCTCCTGCAGCCGCTCCAGCTGGAGCTGGGCCAGATCCTTGCGGTCCATGGTCTCGAATTTCGGCTCAAAACACTCGCGCATGGCTATAGCCCCCGTTACGTTCTCGATCCCTCGCCTCCCTTTACCCCCATGCAGGGGGTCCGGGGGGCTTAGCCCCCCGGCCGCCGGAGG
>ALAO01000195.1 GCA_000307955.1 Solidesulfovibrio magneticus str. Maddingley MBC34
CCGGACCCCCCAAATGGGGAAAGGATGAAAGGGGTTCGGGGGGGATGGGTGTCCGTCGGCCGAGAAACCGCTAGAGCAGGTTGGCGTAGGCGCTGGTCTCGCGTTCGAAACCGAGCAGGTCGATGTCGGCCGCCTTGACGCCGTGGCTGCCGAGCAGGCCGTGGATCTGGCCCCGGTGGTGGGTCTGGTGGTTGAAGAAGTGGTCGATGCACAGGGCCAGGGGCATGGCCATGGGCGTGCCGTCGGTGGTGCGGTAGGCCAGCACCGAGCCCAGGCGCTGGGGATCGAGCTTCTGGGCAAAGGCGATGGCCCGGTCCTCTTCCACATGGCGCGCGGCGGTAAGCCCGGCGAGCGTCGCATAGGGTACGGCGTCCACCGAGGCCACCGGCTCGCCCTGGCCGGTGAAACGGTTGAGCCACAGCCGGTCGGCCAAAAGCAAATGGTTGGCGATGGCCAGGATGGAGCCGAAATTGACGGCGCACGTTGCCGTCAACTGCTCGGGCGAAAGCTTGGCCATGTCGGCGGCCAGTCGGGCATTGGCCCAACGGTTGTAGAGGGCTTTGACGAGGAAAAGCTTGGTCATGGCGCGGACTCCTTCGATGACAGGGCCGCATCAATGCGGCCCTGCCCCTTTGTGGCCCCAGGGCCGGCCGTTGTCCAGATCACACGAAAAGCGCCGCCGCCCGGAGTCCCCTTTTCCGGGCGGCGGCGCGGCAGGCATGGAGGAACAAGGCTCGCGTCACATCTTTCAAAAGCGTGCGGAGCGTCTCACCGGCAACCTCCGATCACCGGCATATTTTCAACAATACGCTCGTATTGTTGAAGTGCCGCGACGCTAGGCCGTCCGCTTCTCCCAATCCTCGGGCTTGCCGTCCTCGGCGTCCTCCCAGCCCGTGCACATGGCCTTCACATGGGCCAGGGGCGTGTGTCCGGTGGTCGTCATGTACACATGGACCACCAGGAACACCAAGATGGCGAACGCCCCCAGCAGATGGGCCACGGCCACGGTCGACAGGCCAAGGCCGCCAAGTCCCAGGGCGGCCCAGTCGTTGTAGAGCCAATACAGCAGGCCCGTGAGCATCATAAAGGGCAGCAAGGCCGCCGCCAGCGCCAGATAGGTCAGGCGCTGGAGCGGATTGTGCTTGGCCTCGGGCGTCTTGGGGCAGGGATGAGGCTGGCCCTGGAAGATGCCGTAGCCGTAGTAGCGCATGACCTCGAACATCTTCTTGGTGGTCGGCACGTACTGCTTCCACTCGCCCGTGGTCGCGACCCAGAAGACGAAGAAGGCAAACGCGACCAGCCAGGTGATGCCCAGGGCCGAATGCACGGTCACGGCCCGCTTGTAGCCAAGGAGCGTGAAACTGCCGTGCACCTCGAAGCCGGTGGCGATCAAGGCGATGATGAGCGCCGCTTGAAACCAGTGCCAGAACCGCTCGTAGCGGGTGTAGAGATAGAACTTGCCATTACCTTGCGTGCTCATTGTCCCTTCCTCCTGGAGCTTGCAACCATGCGGCCCACGCCATGGGCGATCACGGCCAGCACCGCCGCCGCCACCGCGCCCCAGCCGACCATGGTGACGCCGGCGTGGACGTCGCGGCCCGGCACGTACACGCCCGGCAGACCCTTCAGGCGTCCCTCGACGCTGTGGCAGGCGTCGCAAGCCACCACCTGCTCCTTGGGCGCGACCATGTGGGTGATGGGGAAGAAGTATTCCGTCTCGACGAACCCGACCTCGCCCGAGAACGGCAGGTCCACGTACTTCATGCCCGAGGCGATGGCCCGCTTCCAGTCGTAATTGGCCCAGTAGGCGTCGGAATCCTTGGGGCCGAACAGATGCGGAATGACCAGGGTGGCGTTGACCGGATCAAAGGGCTGCTTCCCGGTGTGGCGCTTAAACGGCATGATGCGCGACTTGCCGTCGGTGGCCGAACCGGCCGGATGGTTGAGGCTGAGCATCTTGGACGGATCGACCTTGTCCGTGACCAGCATGTTGCTCATGGCCCCATTGAACCAGTAATAGACCGGTTCCACGTTCTTCTCCCAAACGAAGTCGCCCTTCTTGGTGTCGTAGGACGGCTTGCCATAGGGGCCGGGCTTCTTAAACGGCTTGCCCTCGGCGTTCATCTGGCCGGCCGTGGACCAGTCCCAGGACATCTTGGTCGGCAGCACCCGGGCGAACTCCGGAATGTGGCAGGACTGGCAAGCCACCTTGTCCACGTGGTCGTTGGCCTTGGCGTTGTTCTTGTGGGGCTTTTGGCCGTGGCAGGATTCGCAGGCGATCTTGGAGGCCAGATCGGCCTCGGTGAGGCTGATGCGCTCGGGCGCAGCCGGCGAGGTGTAGAGCCGCCCGGCGATCTGGTGTTCCTTGGTGGTGTGGCAGCGTTGGCAGGTGAAGTTGAGGCCCTCGGCGTCCATATGCACGTCCAGGGACTTCTTGGGCATTCCCATGGAGCTGTCGAGGTCGCCGTGCTTCACGCCGTCGCCGCCGCCGCCGTAGAAGTGGCAAGCGCCGCAATTGAGCCGGTCGGGCCGGCCCACCTTGGCCGTGATCTTCTTGTAGTCGGGCGGCAGGTAGGTCTTGCCGTCCTCGGGGAACAGCGTCGGCTCGGTCACGGGATAGCCGGCCTTGGTCGGGAACTTCTCGTAGGTGTGGGTGGTGTCGTGGCACACCAGGCAGTCGATGCGGTTCTTGTCGGCGAAGTCAAACTTCTTGTCCTTCCAGCCGTAGCCGATGTGGCAGGAGGTGCAGCGCGGCTCGTTGGACGGCACGGCGATGCAGAAGTTGTTGATGGTCTTGCCGTACTTGCCCATGGACTTGCCGTCGCCGCAGTCCGGGCAGATCCAGGTCCAGTGCGCGGTGTGCTGGATCTGGTCGCCGGCCATCTGGTGGCAGGACAGGCAGGCGGCCGTGACCTCCTCGGGCTTGGCGAAGTCCTTTTGCAGCGCCTCGAACTTGGAATGGTCCGCCGTGGTCCAGCGCGCCCCCGGGGCGCTGACGGCGCTGCGGGCAAGCTGCCGGCCCGGCGCGGCGTCGGCGTTTTTGTCGCTCGGAGCCGCGCCGAGCATCCTTGGCCCGGCCATCAAGAAGACAGCGGCCACGACGGCCAATCCCCCCCAAATACGCAGTGGTCGCTTGCACAGTCGCATGTTCCTCCTCCTTCCCGGCCCGGTGAAGATGGGCCGGGCGGACGGGCCGTCCGCGAACGACGGCGCATCCTGGTTTCGTGACGAACAGCAGGGAACGTGCCAGAACGACGAGTTCCAGCAGCATTAGCATACCACTGATTTTTAGGGAATATTTTCTGCCGCCAGCCGAGGGATTTATTTTCGGAACAGCAACAGTGAAAATAATTGCGCATGTGGTTAGTCAGGTGCGCAATAACCGCGCAACAGCTGCGCAAAACAAAACCGGCGGCCCAGGGCCGCCGGTCGATAACCACGGATGTCCTCAACATAGCCTAATAGCCGCGCTTTTCCTGCTCGTGGCCGATAAGGCCGCCGGCAATGCCGCCGAGCGCGCCGCCGATGCCCGCTCCTATGCCGGCATTGCCGCCGGCAATGGCGCTGATGGCGGCGCCCGCGCCGGCTCCGATGGCCGCGCCGGAAAGCGCGCCTTGCTGGGTTTTCGTCATATTGGTGCAGCCGAGGCTGCCGACAAGGGCCAACACCGCGCACGCGGCATAGACACGCTTCATTTCATGCCCCCTGCGGGTTAGAGTTTTCCGGCCTTGCCCTTGGCCAGCTCATACCACATCACTTCCACCACCGGACGGGTGACCTTGTCCGGATTGGCGGCGTACCACTGGTCGATGGCCGTGACCATCTGATCGAAGGTGTAGGGAGACAAGCCCTTGCACCAGACGTCGATGGTGGTTTTTTTCGGCGGATTGTCGCCCTGCACTTCCTGTTCAAGCTCGATGATGGTGGCGGCGCCGACCAGAAACGCCTTGCGCTCCTGGGGCGTGGACTTCATCCAATGCTCGCCGGTCACCACCGGCACCTCGTAATCCACGGCCAGGGCCGGCACGGCCAAGAGCAGCGTCAAGACCAGGCCGCCAAGCAAACGCAACAATGATTTTCGATGCATCGAAAGCCTCCTTTGCACATCCGGACTGACGACGCCCCATGCGTGCGCCGGCCATGGGCCGATTCCGGAGCCTGAAACAAGTTTCTGTTGGAATTACCAAAAAAAAGCAAGACCGGACGGCCCAAAAGTTCCCCTCTCCCCACCCCTTGCCCAAACCGTCGCCCGGGGCTATTTCCGTCTCCCGAGGTAGACTATGCCCCAATTTTCCGCCTTTGCCGACGAAATCGCCGCCCCCTTGCTTGCCGGGGGATTTCTCGCCGACGCCCTGCGGGAGCGCCTGCTTATCGAACTGCCCGCCGCCCAGGGAGCCGCCCTCGACGCCCTGGCCCGGGCTGCCGACGCCGTACGCCGCGCCCGGGTCGGCAACCAAGCCTCGCTTTGCGCCATCATAAGCGCCAAATCCGGGCGCTGCGGCGAGAACTGCGCCTTTTGCGCCCAGTCCGGCCATCACGCCTCCCAAAGCGCCGTCCACCCCTTCCTGCCGCCGGCCGACATCGCCGCCGCCGCCGCCAACATGCAGGCCGCAGGTGTTGCCCGCTTCGGCATCGTCGCCTCGGGTAAGGCCCTGCCCGAAGCCGAAATCGAGGCCGCCGCCCAGGCCATCGCGGCCATAACCGCCGCCGGCATGGCCGCCGACGCCTCCTTCGGCGTCCTTGACGCCGCCGCCCTGGAGCGCTTGCAAGCCGCCGGCCTGGCCGCCTACCATCACAACCTCGAAACCTCGCGCCGCCACTATCCGAACATCTGCACCAGCCGCACCTTCGACGACAACCTGGCCGTGCTGGCCGAGTGCCGCCGCCTGGGCATCCCCATCTGCTCCGGCGGGCTTTTCGGCCTGGGCGAGACCTGGGAAGACCGGGCCGATCTGGCGCTGACCCTGCTCGAAGCCGGCGCGTTCTCCATCCCCGTCAATTTCCTCTCGCCCATCCCGGGCACGCCCCTGGAAGCGCAGCCTATCCTCTCCCGCGACGAAGCCCGGCGCATCGTCATCCTGCTGCGCTGCCTGCTGCCCGACCAGCACATCCGCATCTGCGGCGGCCGCCCCACGGTCTTCGGGCCGACCCGGGACAATCTCGCGCCGCTTCGCTGCGGCGCGGACGGCCTCATGGTCGGCGACTACCTGACCACCGCCGGCGCGTCCCTGGACAACGACAAACAGGGGCTGGCCGATATCGGATTTGACGTGGGATAGAGGGGGGAGAGAAAGGCGAGAGAGCGGGCGCGGGCAACGCCCGCCAGGGGGCCACGGTCTCGGTGCGGCTGGCGATGTTGCCGGCCGCGTCACGGGTCAGGGCGTAGCTGGCCGCCGTGTTGCCGCCGACGGACACCGTCCAGGCGTCCAGTTCGCCGTACTGGCTGAAGGTCCGGCTTTCGGTCAGGCCGTTGCGGCATGAGATATCTCATTAAAAATTCTATAAAATATTTATTATACTCAGACTTTGCAAAAGAGTCTCGAAATATCAACCCTAGATTATCTTTAAGATATATTTTGACTAAACGCACATTCTCGCCAGCCTCAGAAATACTAACGGTGATTATGGTTGGAAGTTGACGTTTAAAAAGTCCAAGGACACAAATTCCAAGCAATCTCGAGACAATCCTATTGCCGAGCTTGCCTGAAACTGCAGTGCTTGAACGTTCAGAAATTTTCCCACCCCTGCGACGTATCACTGCAACGATGTCATTGATAATAGCTTCGGAATTTTTTGCTACTGTCAACTCTGCGAAATGATTGTATGTCATTTTATTTGAACCATTTTATAAGTCAGGACGTCCTGCCTGTTGCGGGCAATGGTGTAGCCGCCAGAGCCGCTGAGCAGATTGTCTTTGTCGAAGGTGTAGGCGTTTGGCCGCTCAAAGAGGATCGACGCCAATTCCCAAGATACACCGGCGAGTTCCAGAAAATCACTATACATCTATAATCACGTCTTATAAAATTTTTGTTTTAACAAAAAAAACAAATGGACCAAACACAAAAAATCCCCAAAAGAGGACATTTACCAACGCACACTGAACGTCAGTAATATAAACAATATACCCATGAATATTAAAAGGACAAATTAATCCAAGGTCAGGATTTGGCTGAACTGGCATATAACTCATGAAATAATAAGTCAGACCTAACAAAACAAAAAACGCGAGTATAATCAAGAAAAACAAAACATTCGCGACGGCTTTTCCTATGGATGCGCCAGCCAACATTCGCCCGCTCCTGGAATTCTGCGTCATTGTAAAAATTTAACGTGGCAAGACTTCACACTCTCCTCACCCCTCCCCCTACGCCTTCTCCCCGGCGGCGAAGCCCGAGGCGTAGGCCCAGTGGAGGTTGTAGCCGCCAAGCCGGCCGGTGACGTCGAGCAGTTCGCCGATGACGTACAGGCCCGGCACGGACGCGGCTTCGAGGGTTTTGGAGGAGATGGCGGCGGTGTCGACGCCGCCGATGGTGACTTCGGCCTTGGCGTAGCCTTCGGCCCGGGCCGGGGTGAAGGGGAAGGCGGCGAGCTTGTCGGCCAGGGCGCGGCGCGCCTTGGGCGAAAGCCCGGCCACGGGGCCGGTGAGCGCGAGCATGTCGGCCAGGGCCAAGGCCAGACGCTTGGGCAGCAGCCGGGCGAGGGCGTTTTTCACGTCCAGGCGCGGGTTCTCAGCCAGGCCGGCCTCAACGTCGCAGCCGGGCAGGAAATCGATGGCCAGCGGTCCTTCGCGCCAGAACATGGAGGCGTCAAGGACGGCCGGGCCGGAGACGCCCTTGTGGGTGAAAAGCAGGCTCCCGGCCGCCTCGCCCGCGCCGCGTATGGTCACGGGCAGGGACACGCCGGACAGGTCGCGGCACAGCCCGGCCAGGTCCGGGCCGGCCAGAAGCGGCGTGAGGCCCGGCAAAAGCGGCGTGACCGCCAGGCCGAAGCGCCGGGCCAGGGTGTAGCCGAAGTCCGTGGCCCCGATGCCCGGCCAGGATTTGCCGCCAAGGGCCAGCACCAGCGAGGCCGCGCGCACCGGCCCGGCGCTGGTTTCGACCACGAACCCGTCGCCGTCCTTGCGCGCCTCGCGGATGGTCGCGCCGGTGACGAACCGCGCCCCGACTTGCTTGGCCTCGGCTTCCAGGAAGCGCACCAGCCGAATCGCGCCGTCGACGCAGAAATGCTTGCCGTTGTCCTCTTCCTGGGTGGCCACGCCGCCGCCGTGAATCCAATCGAGGAATTCCCAGGGCGAGAGCCGGGCCAGGGCGGACTTGACGAAATGCGGGTTGCCGCAAACATAGTCCGAAGGCCGGATGTCGATGTTGGTGCAATTGGCCCGGCCGCCGCCGGCGGCCAGCACCTTGCGGGCGATCTTGTTGCCGTGGTCGACCAGGACCACGGAACGCCCGCGCCGGCCGCAGCCGATGGCGCAGCACAGCCCCGACGCTCCGGCCCCCAGGATGGCGACATCGACCTGCATGGTTGCTCCTTTTCGTGAGAAGAGGCCTCCGGCGGCCGGG
>ALAO01000196.1 GCA_000307955.1 Solidesulfovibrio magneticus str. Maddingley MBC34
CCTCCCGCCCCGCCGCCCCTGCGCGGCTTCCCGCCACCCCCCCAGCCGCTCGGGCGCCCTTGACTGGCCAGCCGCGCCATGCCACAGACTCGTCGCGACAAGGGCTTACCGGCAACGGTATTTCGCCGCCACAGGCCATAGTCGGCGTTCTTTCATGAGAACATCATAGAAATTTGCTGCAACACCCCGCCAGGAGGCCGTCATGCTCCGTATCCGTTCCATCGTCATTTTCGCCGCTCTTGTCTGCCTGCTGTTCTCCGGCCTGGCCCTGGCCGCCGACAAACCGGCGGACGAGAAGAAACAGACCAAGGCCGGTCTCTATGTCACGGCCAAGGAAGCCTTCGAGCAGTGGAGCGCCGACAAGGACGGCGTCAAAATCCTCGATTGCCGCACCCCGGAAGAATACGTCTTCATCGGCCACGCGCCCATGGCCTACAACATCCCGGGCCGGTTTTTGAGCTACGACTTCAACGCCGAGAAAAAGGCCTACGCCATGAAGCCCAACGACGGCTTCGTGGCCGCCGCCCAGGCCAAATTCAAGCCAGGCGACGTCATCATGATCATGTGCCGCTCGGGACAGCGCAGCGCCGAGTGCGTCAATCGGCTGACCGACGCCGGCTTCACCAAGGTCTACACCATCGTCGACGGTTTCGAAGGTGATCCGGACAAGGACCAGCAAAGCCCGACCTTCGGCAAGAGGACCGTAAACGGCTGGCAAAACGCCAAGCTGCCGGTGACCTTCGCCCTGGACCCGGCCCTGGTCTATCTGCCCAAGCCGTAGCCCGGCGATTCCGGCGACTGGCGCGAGGCTGTGCGCCTTACGCAAACGCCATCAGCCCAAGCCGTTGCCCGCCGGCCCCGGCGGCCGGCCTCCCGGCCTGCCGCGATCCTCATCACGCGGCGCGCCGCCGCCGGCCCATCCGTTTCCCGCAAAAGACAACGCGCCCGGACCTCGCTGGTCCGGGCGCGTTTGTTTGGTCGGCGGCCCGAGGCCGGCCGGCCGTTTTATCGGCGGCCCGCCTCGCCTGCGCCGCTTTCGGCCGCCCTAAGGATTGCTCCCGGGGGATGGAGGCCGGCAGCCGGCTTGTGCCGCGTCCCTTAAACAGATGCTCTAGGCTATGGCCGCCGAAACGCCGTATGCGTCTTCGCGCACGCGACGCTAGAACTTGATGGCAAAGGAGGCGTACACCGTGTCGCCGATGGGGCTGTTGGCCGCGCCCAGGCCGTGCAGCCACTTGGTGATGAGCATAAGCTCCTTGCCGCCCACGGGCACGGTGTAGGTAATCGCCGGGCCGATGCCCGTGCCCGAGGAGAGATAGGAGCCCATCTTGGCCCCGGAGCCGGAGTCCGGCGTGGTTTGGGCAAAAAGGTAGCCCACCGCGCCCAAGGCCAGACGTTCGTTGAAATGATAGGCCAGGGTCCAGTCGGCGTGGATCTGGTTGCCGGTCAGGTAGCTGGTGGTCGAGTTCTCGGCGTTGATCATGTAGCCGGCGTTGACCGAGAATTCGATCTTGCTCTTGGACAGCCAGGTGAAGGCCACGTTGCCGTCGAAGCTGGCGTAGTTCATGCCGAGGTTGGTGAGCTTTTTGGGATTGTAATAGCCGGTCGGCAAAAAGACGATGGGCGAAACGACCAGATGGCATTCGCCGAAGTTCCAGCCGGCGATGACCGGCATGAGAAAGATGTCGGACAGCCCGCCCCGGTCGCCGCCGCCGCCGTAAGCGAGGTGGTGCGGCGTTTCCAGGCCCGTCGTGCGCGATTTGTGGTTCCAGTCGGCGGCCAGATCGCCGGTGATGTGCTCGTTGATGATGATCGGCACGCCGACGCCGACGCCGAGAAATCCGCCCATGGCCGGCACGTCGAAGAGGTAGGAGAGCTTGGTGATGTTCATCGCCGTGGCGGAATCGACGCCGGCAAAGGCCCGGCCGCCCTTGAGGGACTGATCCATGTGGGCCGACTGGTAGAAGGTGTCGTTTCGCACGTAAAACCCGCCGGCCGGGATGTAGCCCATGAGGAAATCGCCATACGCGCCGACGATGTAGTGGCTCACGCCCCCTTCGGCGGCCCGGGCCGGGGCCGGCACGGCGGCGAAAACGGCCCAGGCGATCAGAGCGACGAGGAGTCGTGCGGCGGCGTTTCGAAAAGTCGGCATGACAGCATCCTTTGGCGTGGCGTTGCAGGTTTTGCCGGGTGCGTCCCGGGGGTTGGGTTCATCTTACGAAGGAAAACATTCTGGCCGTCAGATGCCCGCCACGACGGGACATGGACCACGCTGTCCCGCTGCCGGCGAGAAAGGAAGCAAACGACGCCCACCCGGCGCACGTTGGTCCCGTAGCGTTACCGGACCGTCAGGCGATTGCGGCCGTCGCGTTTGCTTTGATAGAGGGCAACGTCCGCCCTGGCCACGAGCTGTTCCGGCGAATCCGAGACAAAATCGACCACCGAGGCGCAGCCCAGGCTGATGGTGACAACGGAAGAGGCCCCATGCGCGTGGGGCATCCGTTCGTTTTCCACCGCCTGCCGGATGTTTTCGCCAAGCCGCACGGCAGCTTCCTTGTCTCCCAGGAGCAGCACCGCGAATTCCTCGCCGCCGTAGCGGCAAACCTGATCCACGCTGCGGCGGGCGCAGCGGCGCGCCGCGTCGGCGATGCGCTTGAGGCATTGGTCGCCATGTTGATGCCCGTAGTGATCGTTATAATTCTTGAAGTTGTCCACATCAAACAGCAGCAGCGACAATCCCTGGCCCTCCCGCTGGGCGACGTTCCACAGCAGTGCCAAGGACTCGTCAAAATGCCGCCGATTGCGCAGCCCGGTCAAACTGTCCGTCAAGGACAAATCCTCAAGGAGCTTATTGGCTTTTTCCAGTTCCCTGGTGCGTTGTTCGACAAGACGCTCCAAATTCTCGGCGTGTTCCTGGATCTGGCGGCGCGAATCCGACAGATCGACGGCCATGGCGTTGAACACTTGGGCCAATTGCCCCAATTCGTCCCGGGAAATGACCTGGGCCCGGGATTGGAAGTCGCCCTGGGCCAGGGATTTGGCCCTTTCCATGAGGATGCGAATCTGCCTGGTGCCGTAGGACGCCACCAGCACGGAAAGCGTTATGCCCGCCGCGCCGATGACGACGGCGGCCAACACGGAAAACGCGATTGACGTCCAGGAAGCCGAGGCGATTTCCTTCTCAATGGCGTCCTGGATGAAGCTCACCTCGGACTTGGGCACGACGACGCCGACAAAAAACCGGACAGGGTCGATGGTTTCGCCGTTCCATCGAAAGACCTTGGCGTAGGTCCGCAAGGCCAGGTAGTAGCCGCTTTCTTTGTCCGAGAGGTCGTAGACCTTGAAATCCTCATTATCCCCGGGGAGTTTCAGACTAGCCAGGCTGGGGATGTCGCTGGAAAAAATACTGGTGGTCAAGGTGCTCACGCCCGTGGCCGAGCCTTCCTTGGGGTGCACCCCGAGTTCTTGGCAATGCTTGTCGCTCAACCCCAGGATATCGCCGTCGCTGGTCAGGACAAACGAGAAGCCTTCATTGCCCAGCTTGGCGTTGCGGACGATGCCGGCCAGGTTCTCCACATTGACGTCAATGGCCACGGCCCCGGCATTGGCGTCCCGCCGGGCGTTCCAGAGCGGATAGAAAAAGGTGAACATGATGCCCGTGCCGCCGGCATCTTCGTAAAATGGGGTGATCGTGGTCAGGCTGGAGCCGTCGGTCAGCGACGCGGGATTGCGTGCTGCCCACTTCTCCCAGCCTTCCACCATGTTGGGAAAAAAGAAATCCCACCAATTGCTCGTATTGTGCCCGGGATACTTTTCGTCGAAAATGGCCGGCATCTGGGCCCAGGGGTACATCATCATCAACGGGGCGCTTTTGGGGCCGACCACATACAGCCACCCCTTTTTCACGCCATATTTGCCCATGGAGCGCATCAACGGCTTGAGTGAAACCAGTCTATCCGCATAGGCGCGGGTCGCCGCGTCAATCTGGCCCGACGCGTCATGTTGATAGCCCCAGACGCTTATGCTGACGTCGGCATCGCCTTTCTCGATGTTGGACCAATGCTGTTGGCCGTTATACACGAAATTATTCTTATAGTAATCATACCGCTGCAAATCCTGGCCGATCGATTCCGCTTCCTGCCCCATGTCGATCAGCGACTGGGCCGCCCCTGCGAAGATCTTGAGTTCGTTCGTTATCTGCTCGACCTGCAGACGAACGTTGACGGCGATCTCCTTGCTGCTTTCGGCGACAAAATCACTGTAGAGGCTCCTCATGTGCTGACTGATAATGCGCGCGCTGTCATCGGAAAGACGCGAGTACATCAACAGCACGATAAACATGACAAAAACAACTGTCATGGCTATGGAAACAATCACCAAAGCCATGATTTTCGAGCGAAAGCTTCTATCGGAAACAAAATGCATCAACACTTTTCTCCGAGGGACCTCTACCATCATTGGGCGTTCATGCCGCGTCCTGAACAACATAGGGCATTTCCACGACCATATGCAAGACCTTGGCTTTTCTTGTAAATAACGAGTGTGTTAGGCAAGGAGCGGGCGATCAGGGCCGCCAACGGGGTTCTTTCCCGCGCGGAGACGGCCCTGATCGCGCCCAGGTGCCAAGACGCCGCGCCCGACCATCCTCCCGTTTCCACGGAAAGGCAGAAATCCATGGACGCGCCCGCTGGGCAAATCGGGAACCGGGAACAGGCTCAGAAAAGTTTGGGCAAAATCGGCGTCAGCGTGAACTTGAACGTCCACTCCGTGCCCTCGTGGCGGGGCCGGACCACCGAATAATCGGCCTCGGCCGAGAGCTTGACCGGCAGCTTGCCCAGGGTGACGAGCTTGGCCACGCCCAGGCCCACAGGCAGGGTCAAGGCGTTTTCCGCCTTCTTCTGGGTCCAGTCGATGAGGATGTTGGGCGACATCCCCACCTGCCAGGTCTTGGCCGGGGAGTACCACAGGAAATACTGCGCCTTGGTCAGGCTCACTTCCTTGCGGTCGGGGTCGCCGCCGACGGACCACCACTGTTGCGGGAAGATGCCCGCCACCCAGGTCGCGTCCATATAGACAAGGGCCGCCGCGCCGCCAAGCTGCCATTTGCCGTTGCCGAGATGCTTGTCCGTGGCCGTGGGAAACACCGCCGTGGGCCCAAGGCCAAAAAGAAAGCCGGAGCTGGACGAGGCCGGGGCGACCATGGCCATGAACTCCATGTCGCCAAGGCCGAAACGCTCGTCGGTCTTGTGCAGGCCGGCGGCGTAGGGCGTGTTGTAGACCGGGACCAAGGGCCGGGTGATGAGACGCAGATCGGCCGGCAGATCGAAGGTCAGGACGGGCTGGAAATTGTAGTTGAACTGGCTCTTTTCGTATTTGAAGGGACCGCCCTTGGGCGACTGGAGCAGGTTGAGGTTGAACTGGTTGGTGATCATCCACAAGCTGCCCACGGGGTTGCTCGATTCCTGGGTGAGCTTTTGCATGTCGTCGTCGCTTCGCTGCGGCGAAGCCGACTGGGCCGAGACAGCGCCGGCGACGGTCAGGGCGAAAAACAGGGCCAGGGCCAAACAGGGAAACAGGCGGTGAGGCATGGGGGATGTCCTTTGGCTTGCGGCGCACGGCCGGCGCTGGCGTTTGAGCTACAAGGATGCAACCGGCGTTGGCAGGCCCGGACAGCCTCGGCGTGAGGGCTGTCCGGGCCTCGTTCGTCCGGGCATCAGCCAGATGCTATTTGAACGGCGCGGCCTGGCCGGTCGTGTCCGGATAATCCACCGGAATAAAGACCGGGATGGCGCTTATGCCCTTGGCCCCGGCCAGGGCCTTGGCCATGTCCACATAGCGCCAGTTCTTGTTGTCCATGCTGCGGTAGTAGTAGCGAAGCCGGGCCGTGTCGGCCACGACCGACCAGATGGTCTTGTCGAAGCGCTCTTCCTTGCCCTCGAAACCGCGCACCGCGCCGATAGGGATGTCCACGTTGTCGAGGATGGTGATGGCTTGGTTCAGGCCGGCGTCCGCGCCCTTGGCCGGCAGGGCCGCCTGGGACAGGGCCACCATGCGCACGAAGCGGCTGGGCGGGCTGTAGTCGCCGGGCAGGCCGTAGAGCCCCGAACCCTGGCCGAAGGTCTTGAGCGTCAGGCCCTGGAGCTTCAGTTCGGGCGTGTTGAAGGTCGAAAGGTTGATGTAGTTGTCGAGGTTGGTGAGCATCCAGTCAAAGGTCGGGGAGTTGGTCATGACGCCGAGCGGATTGTCGTAGAGGGTTACGGTTCCCTTGGCGTATTCAATGACCACGCAGTCGCCCGAGGGGTCGTGGACGACGTAGTGCAGGGGCAGCGGTCCGGCGTCGCCGACCGGCCCCTGGCAGACCCGGGCCTCCCGGTAGCCCTTGCGGACCTCGGCCACGCTGCCGAAGGTGGACAACAACCACGTGCCGAACTCGAACTGGGCCAGGGTCTTGCCGGCCTTGGAGCGCTCAAAGGGTTCATATGTGGCGTAGCCGGGCAAAAAGAGCTGGCCGACCACGAGTCCCTTCTCGTTCATGCCGTCGGAAGCCAGGGGCATCCCGAAATCGAACATACCGACAAAGGCGTGTTTGACCTTCCATTTGAGGCCATTGGAAGACCCATCGGGCAGGGTGCCCTTGTAGGCCGTTCCCCGGGGCACGATGCCGAGCACGGTCTGCAGCGTCCACTCCCCTTCCATGGTGCGGGCATAAAAGACCAGCCCATCGCTGGTCTTGGTGCGCACGCTGGTGCAGGCTTGGCCCGGAGCGGCAGTCAGAATGGTCAGGAACAACACGAGCAACAGCGCCGTCATACGTCGCGGCATGGGCATCCTCCCCGGGTACAGGTTTGGCGAAATTCGCAGCACATGCGCCGCAAGGCACAAGCGTGCCAAACGAAACGCCGAAAAGCGGTTTTCGCACGGCCAAAAACGGAAAATCCGGCTATTTTCATCGCCGTCTTCTCCAGACGAACCAGATGCCCAGAGAAGTTCACGAAACGCCTCCTTCAAAGCAAGCTTTGCGACGAAGTCGCAACAGCATTGCGCAAGAGCCGTTTCATTCCTCGACGGGACATACAAAAGACCAGAGAATTATTACGATTTAATAAATCAAGGCAAGACAAATTATCACCCTGCGCCGTGCAGAAGAATAACCCCATGCCATAGTCCGCGCAGAAGGGATTATGCAGACGCGCAGCAGCCTACTTCAGACAGCCGGGCGATGGACACCCAGGCGTCCAAAGGGCTGGCCAATGCCCATCGCCATCAGATCCTCGCCGACGACGAGCCGGCCCGGGAAGTCGCGCTGGATGGCACGCAAACGCCAGGGCGGCGTGTTGCCCGGGGCGATGTGGCTGAGCACCAAGGTCTTGACCTGGCAGGACGCGGCCACCCGGCCAAGGTCGGCCGAACTGGTGTGGGCGGTCATGACGTGGTCATACAGCGGCCAGGCCGGATGGTTCCGGTCCACGCCGGCAAAGGCGGATTCGATCCAGGCCTGGTCGATGACCTCGTGGACCAGCACGTCGGCCCCACGGGCCAGGCGTTGGAGGTTGCCGCGCGTGTCCGGCCCGGTGTCGCCGGAGATGACGAGGCCGCCGTCGTCGGTGTCGAAGCGGTAGGCGAAGCTCGGGTAGACCTGGAAATGGTCGACCAGCACGGCCGAGACCCGCAGCCGGTCGTCCTCGTACACGGCAAACGGCTCCATGGCCGGACAGGTGTCGTCGGATGTCCAGGGCCGGCCGGGATCGGGCGGGGTGAAGCCGGCCGGCCAGGGGATGGCCGCCGGGTCGCCGATCTCCCGGACATCGAGAATCCGGGTGAGGTCGGGGTAGCCCTCGTCGCGGGCGCAGTCGTTGAAATTCTGGGCAAAGGCCTGAAGCAAAAGCTCGGTCATGCGCCTCGTGCCAGGCGTGGGCGTGGCCGGGCTGTCGGACCCGGCTTCGGCCGTCATGATGCCGCCGGCGTAGCCCGAATGGTTTTCCTCCAGCCGCCCCCGGCTGCCTGGGCCGATGACCACAAGTTCCTTGCCGTCGCCATAGCCCGAGCGCGCCCCGACTTCGAGAAACGTCGCGTAGTCGCCCAGGTGGTCCATGTGCAGGTGGGTCAGGAACACGGCCCGCACGTTGGCCATGAAAGTGGTCAGCTCGCCCTGAATGCGTTCCCGGCCGCGCCGAACGTATTGGCCCCGGTTGAAGGCCTGGGCCAGGCGGCGGGTCGCGCCGAAGCCGAGGTCGATGACGTAGAGCGCGTCGCCCACGGCCAGCGCCTGGGAGGCGCTGGCCCGGTCGCAGTCCGGCCACCAGGTCATGCCGCCGGTGGTGCCAAGCAGCGTCAGCACAGTGTTGTACTGGTCCGTCCGGGGCGGTTGGCCGCCCGGACGGTCGGCGGACGCCCTTGCCGGCCTGGGGCGGCGCGACAAGCCGGAACCAGCAGTGCGCATCGGACCCATAACCCCCTCCTTGCGGCGCGCCCCGGGGCGTCACCGATAAAGCGGAACCGGGAAGAAAAAGGCGTCGATGCCCGGGCGCGGCGGCCGCGACGGCGGCGCGCCGTCCGGCGCGGTCTCGATCCAGTTGACCTGCCCGGCCAGGTGCTCCCGGGAAATCACCTCGTGAAACGCGGCCTGGCCGGCCCCGGGCTGGCCTTCCCGGCTGGCCCAGAGCCGCTCGAAATAGTGTTTGTAGGCGTTAAACAACTGCCGGGCCTGGGCGTTGCCCCCGCTCCACAGCCCGCTGCCGGGCCGGGCGGCGATGATGGTCCCAGCCTGCCAGAGCCGTCCGCTGCCCTGGCCTGGCGTGTCGAGGTTGGACGAGGAGACGTAGAGGCGCCGGCCGGTTTCGTGGCCGGGCACGTCGAGAATCACGAACTTGTTGTGCATGTCCCGGGGCGTGCCGGGATTGACCGGCCGGCCGGCCGCGTCGCGGGCGGGCCAGACCAGAGCCGATTCGAGGCTGAAGGCCTTGCCCGTGGCCGCATCGACCCGGCGCAGGACCGGCGGGCCGGCAAGCAGCGCCGCTGTGGCCGTCGGCGCGGCCGGATCGCCGGCCTCAAACTGCCACAACAGGCGCACGGTCAGATTGCCGGGGTGCACGGCCGGGACGGGATCGTCGCGGGTGCGGTCCTCCCCGCGCCGGCCGGCAAAACCTTCGGCCACGAAGCGGTAGAGATTGTCGATGAAATAGGCCGTGGGGCCGATCTCGAACATGGCCACGTCGAGGACGACGTCGCGGCCCTGGCGCAGTTCAGCGGCGGCGTCGAAAATGGCCGCGTCGTACCAGTCGACCAGACCCGGGGTGTGCTGCCCGGGGTAGGGCGCGTTGAGGTACAACGGCCAGGGCTTGCCGGCCTGGACCGGATAGCCGCCCACAAAGGCCTTGGCCCGGCCGCCGTAGAAGCGCACAACATAGTCGCCCACGGCAATGGGCGGCAGGTCGTCGCCGCTGGAGTCGGCCGTTCCCCGCCCGCCCGGAAACAGGCCGGTCCCGTCGCCAGCTCCGGCCGCCTGGGCCAGGGCGCTAAAGGCGGCGTACAGGTTCGGCGCGTCCTCGACGAATCGCAGGGCGTTGTTGCCCTTGCAGGTGAGCCCCACGGTCTGGAGATTGAGCGAGCCGTGGACAGTGTAATATTCGCCGACTCCGTCGTCGCACTGAAACACTTTGGCGTGGGTCTCGGGATTGCCCCAGCGGCCATGCCGCCGGCCTTCCTCGATGCGGGCCGACGCGCCGGTTCGGGGCAACAGCGCCCGCAGGGCCTCGGGGGAGACGTTGCCCACGCCGTAGCGCACGGTGAGCGCGTCCAGGCGATCCAGGGCGTCGATGCGGGCCAGGACCTCCCGGGTCACGTCGTCGGCGGCCGTGCGGCGCACGTCCTTGACGAGCTCGCCCCCGGCCGACGTGGCCACTTCGCAGAAATAATCCACATTGCAAAAGCCCATATGGATGTTGACGGCATACTGCCCGAGCTTGCCGCCAAACCGGGCCAGGGGCCAAATCCAGGGATTGTAGCGCGCGTCGTTGGGCAAAAAAACGGCCGCGTTCGGGCCGGCCGCCCCGGCAAAAGCCGGCAAGGCGGCAGCCAGCAGCCACAAGGCCAGAAGGCGGATAGCGGCACAAAACGGCGATGGGGGCATGCTCCCTCCAGACGGCTTGGCGACGGGACGGCCAAGCGTTGCCAGCGTCAGACCTACCAGGGCGTCCCGCCTCATAGATACGGCGGGCGACGGCGCACGGTCAGACAATGCCGGGCGCGCTTCCAGCCCGGCCGGCAGGCCTTGCACTTCCTGTTACGGCAATGGCGGAAAAACGCCAGCCCTTTGCCCGTGAAACCCCTCCCGTCAGGCAGGCAGGCGAGCGTCGCCAACAGCGGGAAAATGCTGTAGTTCCCGCAAAACGGCCCCGCGCCAAACGGTGGCGACCAAGGCGCCCCGACGACCTCGCGTCCGGCCAGGGCCTTGGCCAACCGGAGATGACATGGCCCGCATCGTGCTTATTTACGACGCCCTGCTGCGCCCGGACACCACCGGAACCCTGTGTCGGGCCGCCCTGGCCCGCCTGGGGCATGAGGTGGTCCACTACCCTCCCCTGCGCCGCGATGGCGACACGTTGCGCTTCGGCGGCTATGCCGGGCTGCCCCTCGGAGCCGACCTCTATCTGCAAATCGACGACGACATCGCCTACCCGGCCCCGGACGTCGCCGGGAAAAAGGCCTACTGGTGCATCGACGTCCACCGTATGGACGCCATGGTCGGCGACATGACGCGCCTGGAAAAGATGCGCGGCTTCGATACGGTGTTTTCCGCCCAAAAGGACATGGCCCAAAAGCTCGACCTGCCCTGGCTGCCCCTGGCCTGCGACGAACGCCTCTGGCGGCGGCTGCCCCAGGCGGAAAACCGCTACGACTGGTGTTTTGTCGGCAACCTCCACACCCCCCAGCGGCGGGAACTCTTCGCCAGGCTGGCGCAGCGCTTCCCCCGCTGCTTCGTCGGCAACGCCTACGGCCGGGAACAAAACGCCGTCTACAACGCCTCGACCCTGATCCTGAACCTCACCGTCGGCAACGACGTCAACATGCGCTTTTTCGAGGCCCAGGCCGCCGGCGGAACCCTCGTCTCCAACCGGCCCGGCAACGGCGAGGACGAGCTTTTCTCCCACGTCGCCTACTACGACGACCCGGCCAGCCTCATGACGCTCATGGCCGAACTCCTGGCCGATCCTCGCCAGGCCAAGACCCTCGGCTACAACCAATGGCGGGAAACCACCGCCCGCCATACGTACGCGCTGCGGATGCGGAGGTTGTTGGAGGAGTGTGGAGTTGTATAAGAGTGCCTCCGGCGGCCAAAGGGGCTGAGCCCCTTT
>ALAO01000197.1 GCA_000307955.1 Solidesulfovibrio magneticus str. Maddingley MBC34
CCCCCTCCCGGACCCTCCCTGAATGGGGGGGCGCAGCAAAGTTGCGAAAAGAGGGAATGATGGCGGCGCGGATCACGGCTTCGCTGACGTTTTTGCAGCACATCCTGGCCGAGGTCCTGCGCCCGGGCGATCTGGCCGTGGACGCCACCGTGGGCAACGGCCACGACACGGCCTTGCTCGCCCGGCTGGTCGGCCCGTCGGGGCTGGTCCACGGCTTTGACGTGCAGGCCGAGGCCATCGAATCGGCCGGGCGGCTTTTGGCCGCCGTCGGCTTGGCCGAGCGTGTGCGGCTTTACGCCCTGGGCCACGAACGCCTGGCCGAGGTCCTGCCGCAAGCCGACCATGGCCGGGCGGCGGCCGTGGTCTTCAACCTCGGCTACCTGCCCGGCGGCGACGAAACCCGCGTCACCCGGCCGGAAACCACCCTGGCCGCCCTGGAGGCGAGCCGGAAAATCCTGGCCCCGGGCGGCGTCATCGCCCTGGCCTGCTACGGCGGCCATAGCGGCGGGGCCGAGGAAACCCAGGCCGTGGCCGCCTGGTGCCGATCGCTGCCCTTTGCCGGTTGGCGCGTGGCCCGCTACGAACTGATCAACAAGCCCGGCGGCCCCATCGTGGCCTTCATCGCCCACAAGCTCCAGGGGGGCGCGTCCACGCAAAACGCCTCCGGCGTTTCCCTGGCGACAGATTAACCCCACGCGTTTTTCGTCAATAAACCAGCGTCTTTTAGGGACACGACACGACCTTCGGTTTCGGCGGCCCTCGTGCCCTGGCCGCCGTTTGGCATCCCTGCCGCGTCCGCCGATCGCTTCCCGGGCCCCGCCTCCTGTCCCTGGCCCTGGGGCCGGATTTCCCCTGTCCACCGTCCCCTTGCCGACCGGCCATGCCTGTCCGCCGCGCCGCCATCGCGGCCCCCGCCGGCGTGCTTGGCGAAAAGCAGAGCCTGCCGCCAAGCAGGTTCATTGACAAAATCAGGCCGTCGGTATTTAGTCTGCCATGTATGGGAAAAGGGCTTGCCCGGCTCCACAGCCTCAGACATGGGCTGCCGGATGCACGAACCGGCGGCGGACTGGGCGTTGGATTCGTTTTTTACGCAGTGCGTTCGTGTTCATAGAAAACGTCGCCTGCCGTATCAGACAGGACTTGCCGCGATCGGTTCGCGCCAGCCTTCCAGGCCGGGGGGAATTTCCAACGCCGCTGTCACTGACAGGCGCGGCCAAACGAATATGGTGGAGCAGTCCATGCGCAGCAGGCTTGTCCTTGTCGGCATCATCGCTTGTGTTCTGGTCCTCAGCGCCAGCGTCGCTCTGGCCCAGACGCCGCAACAACAAACGCGCGGCGATTTCCAGTGGACCGTCGTGCCCTATGCCTGGTTGACCGGCCTTTCCGGAACCATTGGGGCCAAGGGCTATGATACGACGGTCGATTGCTCCTTTGCCGATTTGTCGAAGTACCTCAACATCGGGGCCATGGCCCATATCGAGATGCTCTACCAGGATCGGGTCGGGCTTTTCACGGACATCAACTATTCGCTCCTGGGCGATCAGGCCTCGGGCAAGCGCATTTCCCTGGACGGCAAGACCAGTCTGTTCCTCACCGACGTCGCCGCCTTCTACCGGGTCGGGACCGTGCCCCTGGGCAAGAACCAGACGTCCTTCATGACCTTCGACGTCCTGGGCGGGGCGCGCATTTGGAGTCTGGCGCTCAAGCTCGACGGCGACCGGTCGCGCGGCGGGCGCGACATTTTCGAGCGGCGCACCTGGGCCGATCCCCTCGTGGGCGCGCGGGCCGAGTTTCATCTCACCGACGCCTGGCTCCTGAGCCTTCGCGGCGGCCTGGGCGGCTTTTCCGTCAGCTCCGCCCTGACCTGGGACACCACCGCCCTTGTGGGCTACACTTTCTGGGAGCACGGCACGCTGCTGGCCGGCTACCGGGCCGTCGGCGTCAATTACAGCGTCGGCAGCGGCAGGAGCGCCTTTAAGTTCGACGCCACCCTCAGCGGTCCCATCATCGGTCTGGCCTTCACCTTCTGATCCGGCGGGACACGGCCGGCTCTTGTCACGGAATAAGCCGCGTCGGCGTTGGCCGCAGCGTCCGGCCGGCGGCAAACCCAAGGAGTCCTCCATGCGCAAACGCTTCTCCGCCGCCATCCTCGCCGCCCTGGCTCTGATCCTGGCCGCCGGCCAGGCCCTGGCCGGCCCGGCCGTCGACCCCAAGGCCGAGGCGGTCCTTCGGGCCATGGTCGCCAACCTGCAAGGCATAAACGCCTTTTCCGTCACCGAAGCCAGCCTGGTGGACCGGGTGTTCCCCAACGGCCAGAAGGTGGCCTTTTTCCACAAAACAACCATCAAGGCCGAGCGTCCCGACAAGCTGCGGGCCGAGGCCGCGGGTGACGACGTGTCCGGCCTGTGGCTGGTCAACGGCCCTAACCTGACGCTGTACGACGCCCGGACCAAGGCCTACGTCGCCCTGGACGTGCCGCCGCGCCTGGAGCAGGCCCTGGCCCAAGCCCTGGCCAAGCTGCGGCTGGTCGGCCCCATGGTCGATTTCCTGGCCGACGATCCCTACAAGAGCATCATGGACGGCGTCCTTGAGGCCGTTTACGTCGGCCAAAGCGAAGTGGGCGGCAAGCCCTGCCATCATCTGGCCTTTCGCCAGCTGACCCGGGATTTCGAGCTCTGGATCGACGCCGGCAAGACGCCTTGGCCCCTGCGTCTGGCCGTCACCGACAAGACACTGCACGGCGATCCCCGCACCCTGGTCGAGTACGCCGACTGGAAGGCGGTCTCGGGCTTTAGCGCCAAGACATTCGCCTGGACGCCGCCCAAGGACGCCAACCGGATCGCGGTCGCTCCCCAAAAGCCGGCCCCGGCCGCCAAGCCGTAAGGAGGCGCGCCATGGTACATGTCACAACGCGTGGTTTTTGCAGGCTCCTTGGCGTCCTGGGGCTGGCCGCCGGGCTTGTCGCCGCTGTTCCCGGAGCCGGCCAGGCCTTTCGGGGCTTTGGCGGCGGCGGCTTCCACGGCGGTTTTGGCGGCGGTTTTGGCGGCGGTGGTTTCCACCCGCCGGAAGGCGGTTTTGGCGGAGGAGGGTTCCACCCGCCCGAGGGCGGGATGGGCTTCGGCGGCGGGATGCGTCCGCCACCGCCGGAGGGCGGCATGGGTTTCGGCGGCGGCATGCATCCGCCCCCGCCGGGAGGCTTTGGCGGCATGCCGCCCATGGCCCCGGCCGGAGCCATGGGCGCGCCCCGTCCCATGGGGCCGCCGGCTTACGGCGCGCCTCCCCGGCCGCCCATGCCCGGCCCCGCGCCGGGCTTCGGTCCGGCCCCGGTGCCGGGCTTTGGCCCCGCGCCCATGCCCGGGCCGCATCCCGGCCCCTTTGCTCCGGCCTTCGGGCCGGTGGGGCCGCCGCCGCCCGCGCCCTGGGTCGGGCCGCGCCCTGTCGCGCCCGTGCCGGTTCCCTATCCGGTCCCTGGTCCCGGCCCCTACGCCGGAGCGCTGTGGGCGCTGCCGGCCGCCGCCGCCGCCGTGACCATCGCCGGCGCGACCTATTACGCCGTGGGCAACGCCTACTACCAGCCGGTCATCCAGGACGGGTCCACCGTCTATGTCCAGGTCAACCCGCCCCAGTCGGGCGACGACGACGGTTTTGGCGACGACGATTGACCGCAACCCCGGAGGACGCCATGAAACGTGTTTGCCTCGTCTGTCTGGCCGTTGCCCTGCTGGGCGCGAGCCTTGGCGGCTGCGTGCCGCCCAAGCCCGCTTCGCCGTCGATGTTTTTCGGCAACTGCATCACGCCCATGGGGCCTGATCCCTGCGATTCGGACATGAGCATCTGCCAGGTCTATGAAAACGTCA
>ALAO01000198.1 GCA_000307955.1 Solidesulfovibrio magneticus str. Maddingley MBC34
CCGGCGGCCGGGGGCCTGAGGCCCCCGGCCCCCCCAGATAGGTAGTAGTATCGTCGTGAGAGAATGCATTCCGTTTGCCGGCCAGGCTGTGCAATCGGAAGACCCCATCGGGGACGGCCGCCCGGCGGCCGTCCCCGTCACCTTGCCGCCTGCCCGCTGCCGGGCAGACATTTTTTGGAGCAGCCCCATGCAGCCCAGCGACCGGGTCCGGGAAGAAGTGCGCGGTTTCACGCCCTACGCCCCCGGCCTTTCCATGGAAGAGATCAAGGAAAAATACGGCCTGTCCCGGGTCATCAAGCTGGCCAGCAACGAAAACCCGCTGGGCGCTTCGCCCCTGGTCAAGCGGGTGCTGGCCCGAAAGGCCGACACTGTCTTTCGCTATCCCCGAGCCGGCAATCCGGCCCTGGTCGCCGCCCTGGCCGCCCGCCACGGCGTGCCGCGCCAGTGCGTCGTGGCCGGCAACGGGTCGGACGAGATCATCGACCTGCTCGTGCGCGTCACCTGCCGTCCGGGCCGGGACAACGTGGTGGCCTTTGATCCGTGCTTTTCCATCTACGTCCAGCAGACGCGCCTTTGCGGCGTGACCCTGCGCCAGGCCAAGCTCGGGGGCGACTTCGCCTTTGACCTGGACGCCCTGGCTGGGGCCTGCGACGACGACACCTCCCTGGTTTTTCTGACCAACCCCGACAACCCGTCGGGCTACGCCGTGCCGGCCGACGACGTCCTGGCCCTGGCCCGGGCCATCCCCAAGCGGGCGCTTCTCGTGGTGGACGAGGCCTACGCCGAATTCGCCGAGCCCGAGGCCGTCTATTCCACCATGGCCCGGTTTAACGAGACCGACAACGTGGTGGTGCTGCGCACCTTCTCCAAACTCTACGGCCTGGCCGGCCTGCGCCTCGGGTTTGGCGTGCTGCCGCCGGAGATCGCCGACTATCTGCTGCGGGTGCGTCTGCCCTTTAGCGTCAACCTGCTGGCCGAGGCCGCCGGCCTGGCCGCCCTGGAAGACGTGGACTTCGTGGCCGCGAGCCTGGAAGCCGTGCGCCGGGGCCGGGCGCTTCTGGCCGAAAAGCTGGCCGCCCTGGGCTGCGCGGTGTTCCCGTCCCAGGCCAACTTTCTCATGTTCACGCCGCCGCTGCCGGCCGCCGACGTCTTCGAGGGGCTTTTAAAACGCGGCGTCATCGCCCGGGCGCTCAAAAGCTACGGTCTGCCCCACATGCTGCGCGTCAGCATCGGCAACGACGAGGAGAACGAGGCGTTTCTGGCCGCCATGAAGGACATCGTCGACAACGGTTTTTAACAGCCGCATCAAACCGCAGATCTGATTTGCACAGCCGCCGATGGCGACATCGGCTCTCCACGGACGCCCATGAACACAGCCGACCATGCTGCCGCGCGGCGCATCATCACCATCGACGGCCCGGCCGGGGCCGGCAAGACCAGCGTGTCGCGCCGGGCGGCCGGAGCCCTGGGCCTGCCCTATCTCGACACCGGGGCCATGTTTCGGGCCCTGGCCCTGCGCCTGGGGCCGGGCGGCCATGAACTGCCGGAGAGCGCCATTGAGGCGGCCCTTGGGGCCATGGCCTTTGACCTGGCCGGCAGCGGGGCCGACACGAAGCTGCTCATCGACGGCGCCCCCCTGCCCGAGGCCGCCCGCACCGAAGCCGTGGGGGCCATGGCCTCGAAGCTGGCGGCTCTGCCCGTGGTGCGGGCCGGCCTGAGGGCCGTGCAGCAGGCCCTGGGCCGCCGCGCCGACCTCCTGGCCGAGGGCCGGGACATGGGCACGGCCGTGTTTCCCCAGGCGGCCTGCAAGATTTTCCTGGACGCCGCCGCCGAGGTCCGGGCCGCCCGCCGGGTGCGCCAGCTCGAAGCCCTTGGCCGGCCGGCCGACTACGCGGAAATCCTGGCCGCCATCGAAGCCCGCGACCATCAGGATCGCACCCGGGCCGAGTCGCCCCTTGTCGCCGCCGACGACGCCGTGGTCATCGACTCCTCGGGCCTGACGGAAGACGAGGTCCTGGCCGCCGTGACAGTGGCCGCCCGAGCCGCCGCGCCGTAACGACCGCCCCTTTCCAAGGAGTCCCCATGCTCGACCGGTTCAAGAAACGCCTGCGCCAGGGCAAGGGCTTCGCCTCCGAGGCCAAGTCCCCGTTTCCCGAGCGGACAGGCTTCACGCCGCATGTGATGGTCTACACCTTGGGCGGCGACGGGGTGACCATCCGCCGCTACGACAGCCTGGGCGAGGACGAGCCGATCCTGCCGGAGGGCTGCGTTTCCTGGGTGCGGGTGGTCGGCGTCCATGACGCCGAGCTGGTGCGGGTCGTGGCCCGACGGTTTAGCCTTCACCCCCTGCTCGTCGAGGACATCCTGGACACGGGGCGTCGGCCGGTCATCGAGGACTACGACGAACACATTTTCATTCTGCTGCGCCTTTTGGCCTACGACCCGGCCGAGCAGCGCGTCCTGGCCGAGCAGGTGAGCCTGGCCGCCGGGGAGGGCTTTGTCCTCACCTTTCAGGAACGCGAGAAAAACCTCTGGGACGACGTGGCCCTGCGCCTGGAGAAGGGCGGCAGCAAACTGTCCAAGCGCGGTCAGCCCCATCTGACCCATGCGCTCGTTTCGGCCATCCTCGACGAATACATCCTGACGCTGGGGCAGCTCGCCGAGGAGATCGAAGGCTTCGAGCAGGAGCTGTTGTCCGGCTCGGGCGACAACGTCCTGGCCCGCATCTACCACCAGAAGCGCGAGGTGCTGTTCCTGCACCGCTCCTTGTGGCCCCTGCGCGAAGTGCTCGGCCGCTTCGTGAAGGACGAGGCCATCGCCTCCGATCCGGCCACGGCGGTCTTGTGGAACGACATCCAGCAGGACGTCTACCAGGTCCTCGACGCCGTGGAGACCTTGCGCGAGATGCTCTCGGAGATGGTGGGGCTGTCCATGACCAAGGCCGAGCTGCGCATGAACGCCGTGGGCCAGTATCTGACCCTGGTGGCCACGATTTTCTTGCCGCTCAACTTTCTGGTCGGTTTTTTCGGCATGAATTTCGACAATCTGCCCTTGAAGAGCGAGGAGTGGGGCATCTATGCCCTGCTGGGGCTGATGGGCCTGACCGTGCTCGGCATGACGGCCTATTTTTACCGCAAGCACTGGCTGTCCGGCATGTCATCGGGCGAAAGCCGTTAGGCGGGCCGAGCCCAAATCACGCGTGCCGTCACGTTTGCAGCGGCCGGGCCGGATATGGCCCGGCCGCTTTCGTTTTCGGTCGTTGGCATGGGCCGGGGGGGCTCCGGCCGGCGGAAGCGGAGAGCGTCGGCGGCTGTGAGGGAAACGCTGTTGCCGCGGCGCAACAAGGGCAGCGTCCTCGAAGAGTTTGTCTTTTTTGAGGTTGGACCGCAGGCGGGCCGCGGCGGCTATGGCGCTGGCGGTCGTTTGGGCGAGGGCGGGAACTCCGTGAAGTAGCGCTCCACGAACTCGTCAATGACGAGGTCGGGCTTTTCGGTCTCCACCAAGGCCTTGTCGAAGACCCGCATCTCGCGCGGCGTGGAAGGGTAGGGCCAGACGTAGACCACCTGGCGGAAATGCTCGGAGAGAAAGGGCATGAGCTCGTGGGCAAACGAGTCGCGAAAGACCACGGCCGAGGGCAGGGACGGATCGCCGGTGCTCATGGTCACGGAGGGCTGGAAATACGTCCTGGTGGCCTTGGGATTGTCCACTTCCTTCGCCAGGCGTGGGGTTTTCGGCACAAAGGTCACCCGGTCCTCGGGGAAATGGTCGCTTAAGGCCAACATGCTGGCCAAGCCGCCGGTCAGGCCCGGGGTGATGTCGATGTCGTAATCGCCCCGGATGGTGGGCGCGAATTCCGGCCGCCACCGGGCCAGGCGCAGCATGATCTCGATATAGCCGGCGAAAGCGCCGTAGGTGGTCCAGTGCGTGTCGGTGCGGTAGTAGGCCAGGGCCTTTTCCTTGACCGTGCGCATGGCTGGCCGCAAGTCCAGGATATTGACGCCGGCCGCCGTCAGGGCGTCCACCAATTGGTCGGTGCGGTCGGTGGGACTCACTTTGTTGTACTGGGCCGGCAGATGCTCGGGATAGACCGTGTGCTTGTTGGGCGCCACCACCAGCAGATAGTGGATGCCCCGGGAAGCCAGCCAGTCCTGGCGATCCCGGTAGACGGCGACCCAACGGGTCAGGTCGTCGGCGCTGTACAGCCGCGTGGCCCGATAGTCCTCCACCACGTTCAGCTCGGCGTTCTCCTGTGCAAGGAAGAGCCAGTTGCCCTTGCCCCGGATCACCGACTGATAATGGGAACTCGCCTGCAGGATGTCGAGGTCGAGGAGATTTTGCTGGCGAACGAGGTTTTTGCGAAACCCGTAGGTCTTGTCCAGAAAACCTCGCTGCAGCACGTTGAAGGCCTTGAAAAGCTGGGGAATCGAAATCTCCGGCAGCGGGGCCGGGTCGTTTTCCATGAGATCCACCGCCGGGGCGATATGGAGGACGCTGTCCACGGTCGGCAGGGCCAGGAACACTAGAAAAATGAGCGCCGCCGCCGTGGCCGTGGCCTTGCGCCAGCGATCTGCAGCCTGGGGCGTCGTCATGCCGTTGCCCCATCCTGGTACGCGTGATTGGCCAAGAATCCGCTCTGCACGCCCGCTCGCCGGAACTTTTTGAAAAAATACAGCATATTCAAATCGTTGCGGCCTAGAACTGGAAGTAGATAAACGGATTGTGGGTGCCGCTGGCCAGGGACATGGCGCACAGCACGAAGACCGCCGGCAGCACGATCAGGCTGGCCAGGGCTTCCAGTCCCAGATTGACCGCCGCGCCGGCCGGACGCGCCGCCAGACGTTGCTCCCGCCATTGGACCACCCAGGGGACGATGGGCGTGACGCCGATCAGGGCCAGGCACAGCACGATGACCACCTTGGGGTTGAGGAACAGCCCCATGTGCCACACCACGCCCGAACCGTGGGCGAAACCGGCCATGGCCTGGATGAAGGACAGGGCCTGGGGCAGGGTCTCGGCCCGGAAGAACACCCAGGCCACCATCACGACCACCATGGTGTAGACATGGGCGATGATCGCGTTGCCCTGGGTCAGGCGCTTGCCCAGGGGGAAACGCTCCAGCACCGAGAAAAAGCCGTGGAAGAGACCCCAGATGACGAAGTTCCAGCTGGCCCCGTGCCACAGGCCGCACAGGAAGAAGATGGTCACCAGGTTGCGGTACATCTTGGCCTGGCCGCCCCGGTTGCCGCCCAGCGGAATGTAGAGGTAGTCGCGAAACCAGGTGGACAGCGAGATATGCCAGCGACGCCAGAATTCCTGGATCGACCTGGAGATGTAGGGGTAGTTGAAGTTCTCCATGAATTTGAAGCCGAACATGTGGCCAAGGCCGATGGCCATGTCCGAATAACCCGAAAAGTCGAAATAAATCTGCAAGGTGTAGCACAAGATGCCCAACCAGGCCACGGGCGTGGTCAGATGCTCGGCCGGAATGGCGAAAATCTTGTCCGCCGGCAGGGCCACCACGTTGGCGATGAGCACTTTCTTGCCAAGGCCGATGATGAACCGGTTGATGCCCTTGGAGAACCGTTGGATGTCCACGGTGCGGTGCAGGAGCTGGGCGGCGATGTCCTTGTAGCGGATGATGGGGCCGGCCACGAGCTGCGGGAAAAGCGAAATGTAAAGGGCCGTGCACGGCAGCGACATCTGGGGCGGCGTCTGCCGGCGGTAGATGTCCATGAGGTAGGAGATGCAGTGGAAGGTGAAAAAGGAGATGCCGATAGGCAGATGCACCTGCCCAATCGTCATGGTCGGCAGTCCCAAACCCCCAAGCAACAGGTTCATGTTGGCGACGATGAAATTCGTGTATTTGAAGATGATGAGCAGCAGCAGGTTGAACGCGATGGCCACGCCCATCTCCATCTTGGCGTCGCTGCGCTCATGGGCCTTGTATATCCAGATGCCAAACAGGTAGTTGGCCAGGATCGACAGCAGCATGACGACGACGTACTCGCCCTCGCCCCAGGTGTAGAAGAACAGACTGGCCGCCAGCAGCACCCAGTTGCGCAGATGCGTCCACCGGACGCTGGCGAAATACAGGGCCAAAACGATGGGCAGGAAATAGAACAAAAAGGATGCGGAGCTAAATACCATACGGTTGGGTGGGGGGGGTAGGGGGTTGTCCGACGCCGCGCCATGGCGCGCGTCGGCCTGGAGGCCTTTTTCGGGAGGCCTTGCCCGACGTCTCGCGCGGGTGATCGGTCTTACCCAAGGACTCTTGCTTTGACAACTCCCCGGCCTTGGCAGGTCGGGCTTTTCGAGCTACCAACGGCCATGCCGCAACAAAACCGTCAACCCACCGCCGACGACATCCGCCGCCTGCTCGCTGAACTCGACCCCGCCAGCATCTGGCGGCCCGTGCTGGGCCCCGACGGAGAGCGCATCGCCGCCGCCGGCGACGGCCGTGAAATTCCCGAACTCGACGAGTATATCGGCAATCTCGACTTGGCCGGCAAAACCGTGGCCGATCTGGGCTGCAATCTCGGCTACTTCGCCTTTCTGGCCAAACGCCGTGGCGCGGTCAGGACGCTTGGCCTGGACATCGACCCCGACGTCATCCGGGTGGCCTCCGCCATCGCCAGGCTCCACGTTGCCCCGGACGTCACCTTCCTGGCCTGCGATTTCCTGCGCGACGTCCCGGACGCCCCCTGCGATCTGGCCATGCTCATCGACTTCATCGGCCGCCGGATCATCGCCAAGGGCCGGGTCAGGGCCGTTGTCGCCGCCGCCAGGAACTGGGCCAGCCGTGAAATCTTTTTTACCCTGCGTCCCGTCTACGCCCTGGAAGACCTGCCCATCGACCAGGCGGGCCTTGAGCGACTCTACCCCGGTTTCATCCGTGACGACGCCTTTTATCTGGCCGAGTTCGTGGCCCACGAACTCGGAACGGAATGGGCGCTCACCTGTCTGCCCAACTGTTCGTTCGCCCTCTCCCCCACCCAGCGCCGCTATAAGGCCGCCTTGCTGTTCACCAAAATTCCCGATTGATCTCCGGCTCGGGCGCTGCCCGTGACCCGGCAGGGCGCTGCCCTGCACC
>ALAO01000199.1 GCA_000307955.1 Solidesulfovibrio magneticus str. Maddingley MBC34
GGGGGCCTCAGGCCCCCAGCCGCCGGAGGCATCTTAATAAAAAAAAAGCGCGCCGGGCGACCGGCGCGCTTTGCATATTCGCTATCTCCAACAATCTACAACATAGCCTGCAACATGGCCATGGGCGTGGCCGAAGGCAGCTTGATGCGCCGGTCGGCCAGGGCCTTGTCGGCGATGCGTGTGAGCCACGCCCGGGAGGTGGTCAGGCTTTGGAAGGTCAGCCAGCCGCGCCCGGTCTCGTCGGTGGCCAGGCCGTAGCCGGCCAGCTCCACCCGGATGGGTTCGCTCTCGCCCAGGGGCAGGACGTCCACGCGCACGGAGCGTTCGCCGCTTTTGATCTCCAGGGCCAGCACTTCGCCGTAGGGGGCGAGAAACGGCTTGGCGGCCGAGAGCAGCAGCTTGGACAGGGACTTGTCCTTGGCCGAGGCCAGATCGATGTTGAAGCTCATGCGGAACTACCAGGAAAGGGCCAGGGACACGTCGTCCAGGCAGGTTTTGAGGCCTTCGCCGCAGGGCGGGATGATGTAGTTGCCGTCGAAACAGGCCATGCAGTACGGCGGTTCCTGGCTGTTGCCGCGCACCGACTCCAAAAGGCCCTCGATGGAGAGGTAGTGCAGGGAATCCAGGCCGATGAAACGGGCTATGTCGTCCACGGACTGGTGGGCGGCGATGAGTTCTCCCTTGGAGGAGAAGTCTATGCCGTAGAAGCACGGGTAGCGGATGGGCGGGCAGGACACGCGCATGTGGATCTCGCGGGCGCCGAGTTCGCGCAGGCGTTTGACCCGGGTGCGGATGGTGGTGCCGCGCACGATGGAGTCCTCGACGATGAGGATGCGCTTGCCCTTGATCATGCTCTTGACCGGATTGAGCTTCACCCGGACGCTGAAATCGCGCATGTCCTGGGAGGGCTGGATGAAGGTGCGGCCCACGTAGTGGTTGCGCACCATGCTCATCTCAAAGGGCAGGCCCGAGGCCTGGGAATAGCCGATGGCGGCGTAGAAGCCGGAATCCGGGAACGGCATGACGTAATCGGCGTCCACCGGGGCTTCGCTGGCCAGGGTGCAGCCCATTTGCTTGCGGCGTTCGTAGACCACCTCGCCGAAGACCTCGGAATCGGGCCGGGCGAAGTAGACGAGTTCGAACACGCACTGACGCACGGGCTGGGGATCGCAGATGCGATAGGACTGGAGCCGGCGGTCCTGGATGACGAGCATTTCGCCCGGGGCCACCGAGCGAATGGCCTCGGCCTCCATGAGGTCGAAGGCGCAGGTCTCGGAAGCCAGCACGTAGGCGTCGCCCATCCGACCGAGCATGAGCGGCCGGATGCCGTGAGGATCGCGCACGGCAATGATCTTATCGTTGCACAAAAGGAGCAAGGAATAGGAACCCTTGACCTTGTTGCAGGCCTTGATGACGGCTTCCTCAAGGGAACAGCCGTTTAGGTACTTGGCGATGAGGTGGACGATGACCTCGGAGTCGATGGTGGTCTGGAAGATGGAGCCGCTGGCTTCCAGTTCCTCGCGCAGTTCCATGGTGTTGACGAGGTTGCCGTTGTGGGCGATGGCGAGGTTGTAGTTGCCAAAGCGCACCAGGAACGGCTGGCAGTTGCGCAGCAGCGACGCGCCGGTGGTGGAATAGCGGATATGCCCCACCGCCACCGTGCCCTTGAGTTCCTTGCCCAGGTGGCGTTCGCTGAACACGTCGGCGACCAGGCCCATGCCGCGCTGTTCGCGGATGCGCGTGCCGTCCCAGGTGACGATGCCGGCGGACTCCTGCCCGCGATGTTGCAGGGCGTAGAGGCCGAAATAGGTCATCCGCGCGGCCTCGGGGTGGCCGTAGATGCCGAACAGTCCGCAATATTCCTTTTTCATGACGCGCCACCCGGGGCCTAGTTGGCCCCGTAGTACTCCTGCAAGCTTTTCACGGTGAGTCCAGCTCCGCGCAGTTCGCGGATGGCCTGGGCCATGGCCCGGGCTCCGGCGGCGGTGGTGGTGTACGGGATGCCGTACAAAAGCGCCGTCTGCCGGATGGACATGGAATCGCGCACGGTGCGCTTGTCGGACACGAGGTTGACCACCAGATCGACCTCGCGGTTCTTCATGTGGTCGACGATATTGGGCCGGCCTTCGAAGACCTTGAGCACCGGGGTCACGGCGATGCCTTTCTCCTGGAGATAGGCGGCCGTGCCCTTGGTGGCCAGGATCTTAAATCCCAGTTCGCCGAGGATCTGGGCCGCGGGCAGCACCTCGTCCTTGGCGTTGTCGGCGATGGACAGGAACACGGTGCCGTGCTGGGGCAGCACCTGGCCGGCCCCGAGCTGGCTCTTCATGAAGGCCAGTCCCACGGACTCGTCGATGCCCATGACTTCGCCGGTGGAGCGCATTTCCGGTCCGAGCAGGACATCGACGCCCGGGAAGCGGTTGAACGGGAAGACCGATTCCTTGACCGCGTAGTAGCCGGACTTGCGCTCGACCCACGGGTTCAAATCCTTCAGCTTCTGGCCCATGATGACTTTGGTGGCCAGCTTGGCCAGGGGCACGCCCGTGGCCTTGGACACAAACGGCGAGGTGCGCGAGGCCCGGGGATTGACTTCGAGGATGTAGATGTCGCCGTCCTTGACCGCGAACTGGATGTTCATGAGGCCAATGACGCCGAGTTCCTCGGCCAGAGCCACGGTCTGGCGTTCGATTTCCTTGATCAGCGCCGGGTCGAGGCTGTGGGGCGGCAGCACGCAGGCCGAGTCGCCGGAATGGATGCCGGCTTCCTCGATGTGCTCCATGACGCCGGCCACGTAGGTGTCGGTTCCGTCGGAAACGGCGTCCACGTCCACCTCGGTGGCGTTGACCAGGAACTTGTCGATAAGGATCGGGTGTTTGCCCGAGGCCACCACGGCGACTTTGAAGTAGTTTTCCAGGTCGGCCCGGTCGTAGACGATCTCCATGGCCCGGCCGCCCAGCACGTAGGACGGGCGCACCACCACGGGATAGCCGATTTTGTCGGCGATGGTCGCGGCGTCTTCCACGGTAAAGGCCGTGCCGTTGTCGGGCTGGCGGAGACCAAGCTTTTGGAGCAGCGTCTGGAAGCGTTCGCGGTTCTCGGCCCGGTCGATGCTGTCGGGCGAGGTGCCCAGGATGCGCACGCCGGCATTGAGCAGCGGCACGGCCAGATTCAGCGGCGTCTGGCCGCCGAACTGGACGATGACGCCCTCGGGCTTTTCGACTTCCAGGATGTTGAGCACGTCCTCGAAAGTGAGCGGCTCGAAATAGAGCCGGTCGGAGGTGTCGTAGTCGGTGGAGACGGTCTCGGGGTTGGAGTTGACCATGATCGACTCCACGCCCATCTCGCGCAGCGCGTAGGAAGCGTGGCAGCAGCAATAGTCGAACTCAATGCCCTGGCCGATGCGGTTGGGGCCGCCGCCGAGGATGACGACCTTGCGGGCGGCCTTGGGAGCCACTTCCTTGCCGGTTTCGTATGTCGAATAGTAATACGGGGTGTAGGCCTCGAACTCGGCGGCGCAGGTGTCGACAAGGTAGTACGTGGGGGCGATGCCCATGTCCTTGCGCAGCTTGCGGGCGTCCAGGCTCGACGGCAAGCCCAGGATCGTGGCGAGCTGGGGATCGGAGAAGCCGTTTTTCTTGGCTTCGGCGATAAGCTCACGGCACTCGGCGTTGGCCGGGGAAATCTTGTCCTTGGGGAAGGCGGCGATGCGCGCTTCCATGTCGACGATTTCCTTGAACTGGCGCAAGTACCAGGGGTCGATCCAGGTGGCCTCGAAAATGTCTTCCAGGGAGACGCCGCAGCGCATGGCTTCGCGCACCTGGAACATCCGCCGGGAATTGGGCCGGCGAAGGGCCGCCAGCACGGTGTCGCGGTCGGCCTCGCAGACGTCGTTTATGGCCGAAAAGCCGGTGGCCCCGATCTCCAGGGAGCGCAGGCCCTTTTGCATGGCTTCCTTGAAGTTGCGGCCGATGCTCATGGCTTCGCCCACGCTCTTCATGGCCGTGGTCAGGTAGTCTTCCGAGCCCGGGAACTTCTCGAAGGTAAAGCGCGGGATCTTGACCACGCAGTAGTCGATGGTGGGCTCGAACGAGGCCATGGTCTCGCGGGTGATGTCGTTGGGGATCTCGTCGAGGGTGTACCCGACGGCCAGCTTGGCCGCGATCTTGGCGATGGGGAAGCCCGTGGCCTTGGAAGCCAGGGCCGAGGAGCGCGACACGCGGGGGTTCATCTCGATGATGACCATTTCGCCGTCGGCCGGATTGACCGCGAACTGGACGTTGGACCCGCCGGTCTCCACGCCGATCTCGCGCATGATGGCGATGGCGGCGTTGCGCATCTTCTGGTATTCGTCGTCGGTGAGCGTCTGGGCCGGGGCCACGGTGATGGAATCGCCGGTGTGCACGCCCATGGGGTCGATGTTTTCGATGGAACAGATGATGACGCAGTTGTCCGCCTTGTCGCGCATCACCTCAAGCTCGAATTCCTTCCAGCCGATGATGGAGCGCTCCAGCATGATTTCGCTTTTCATGCTGGCGGCCAGACCCACCGAGGCGATCTTTTCCAGGTCTTCCTGGTTGTAGGCTACGCCGCCGCCGGTGCCGCCCAGGGTGTAGGCCGGACGCACGATGATGGGGAAAGGAATGCGCTTGCCCCATTCCTTGACGTCTTCCATGGTGTGGCAGATGCCGCTTTGCGGAATCTTGAGCCCAATGTTGTCCATGGCGATGCGGAACAGTTCCCGCGATTCGGCCTTTTTGATGACGTCCAGGGACGCGCCGAGCAGGTCCACGCCGTATTCGTCCAACACGCCGGACTCGGCCAGGGCCACGGCCGTGTTGAGGCCGGTCTGGCCGCCCAGCGTCGGCAGCAGCGCGTCGGGGCGTTCCCGGGCGATGATGCGGGCGACGGTGCCGGGTTCTATGGGCTCGATGTAGGTGCGGTCGGCCAATCCCGGGTCCGTCATGATGGTGGCGGGGTTGGAATTGACGAGCACCACCTCATAGCCCTCTTCCTTGAGGGCCTTGGCGGCCTGGGAACCCGAATAGTCGAACTCGCAGGCCTGTCCGATGACAATGGGCCCGGAGCCGATGATCATGATTTTTTTAATGTCCGTCCGTTTGGGCATGGCGTGGGGTGGTTTTTTAGAGGGTGAAACGACAAATGCGGAACCGGCAAGGAATAAGCCAGTTCGCTTGATCGCGCAAGGGCTTTGCGCCCATGGCCCGTCGCCGGCCGCCGCGCGGGCCGAACACGCCTGGCCAATGCGCCAGAGGTGACGGAATTGTTGCATGTTGGCGGCAGCCCGCCGGGACCGGCCGCCCTTCCTTGACTTCCGCCCTGCCTTGATTAAAAAAGCCTGTTTCTCCGGCGTCGCGCCGAAGCCGGAATCAAGCGCAAGGACCCGTCATGACCACCGATTATAAAAAGACACTGAGGCTTCCCCAGACCTCCTTTCCCATGAAGGCCAACCTCAGGGAGAAGGAACCGGAAACCCTGAAATATTGGGCCGAACAGGGCGTCTACCAGGCCATGCTCGCGGCCCGGGAAAACGCTCCCCGCTACATTCTCCACGACGGCCCGCCCTACGCCAACGGCCACCTGCACATGGGCCACGCCCTCAACAAGATTTTAAAGGACATCATCGTCAAGTCGCGCCACCTGGCCGGCTTTCAAGCCCCCTACGTGCCTGGCTGGGACTGCCACGGCCTGCCCATCGAGCACAAGGTGTCCCAGGAGCTCAAGGCCAAGGGCAAGGAAAACCTGCCCGCCGTCACCGTGCGCCGCCTGTGCCGGGACTACGCCACGAAATTCGTGGACATCCAGCGCAAGGAATTCAAGCGCCTGGGCGTTTTCGGCGACTGGGACGATCCCTATCTCACCATGCGCCCCTCCTACGAGTCGGCAACGGCCCTGGCCTTGTGCGATTTCGTGGAGAACGGCTCGGTCTACCGGGGCAAAAAGCCCATCCATTGGTGCCTATCCTGCCAGACCGCCCTGGCCGAGGCCGAGGTGGAATACGCCGACGAGGTTTCGCCCTCGGTCTATGTGCGCTTTCCCCTGACCGACCCCAAGCTCAAGGACGTCTTCCCCATGGCCGATCCGGGGAAGGCCTACGCCGTCATCTGGACCACCACGCCCTGGACCCTGCCGGACAACATGGCCGTGGCCCTGCATCCCGAATTCACCTACGCCCTGGTGGCCGCGGGCGATAGCCAGTACGTCCTGGCCCTGGAACTCCTCGACGCCGTGCGCGAGCTGTTCGGCTGGACCGACGCCACCGTCCTGGCCGAAGCCCCGGGCGCGGCCCTGGAAGGCCTGGCCGCCCGCCATCCCTTCTACGACCGGCCGTCCCCCATCGTCACCGCCGACTACGTCACCCTGGACGCCGGCACGGGCCTGGTCCACACCGCCCCGGGCCACGGCCGCGAGGACTATGACACGGGCCTGCGCAACGGCCTGGACATCCTCTCGCCCCTGGACGACGCTGGCCGGTTCCTGGACGTGGTCCCCTACTTCGCCGGGCTGACCGTCTGGGAGGCCAACCCCAAGGTCATCGAGAAGCTGACCGAGGTCGGCCATCTGCTGGCGTCGAAAAAACTCAAGCACTCCTATCCCCACTGCTGGCGCTGCAAGGAGCCGGTCATCTTCCGGGCCACCACCCAGTGGTTCATTGCCATGGAAGCCGGCGAGCTGCGTCAAAAAGCCTTGTCCGCCATCGAAAACGACGTGGAATGGATTCCGGCCTGGGGCAAGGAACGCATCCGCAACATGATCGCCTTTCGTCCCGATTGGTGCATCTCGCGCCAGCGCAACTGGGGCGTGCCCATCCTGGCCCTGATCTGCGAATCCTGCGACGCCGCCTACAACGACGCCGACTGGATGCGCTCGGTGGCCACGAAATTCGCCGACCATGAACGCGGCTGTGACTACTGGTTCGAGGCCGGGCTCGACGACATCGTGCCGGCCGGGTTGACCTGCCCCCAATGCGGCGGGACCCACTGGCGCAAGGAAACCGACATCCTCGACGTCTGGTTCGACTCGGGCACGAGCTTTGCCGCGGTCCTCGAAAAGCGCCCCGAACTCGGCTTTCCGGCCAACATGTATCTCGAAGGCTCGGACCAGCATCGCGGCTGGTTCCACAGCTCGCTGTTGGCCTCCATGGGCACGCGCGGCGTCGCGCCCTACAAGCAGGTGCTCACCCACGGCTACGTCGTTGACGGCGAAGGCCGCAAGATGTCCAAGTCGCTGGGCAACGGCATGGAACCCCAGGAGATCATCGACAAGCACGGGGCCGAGATCCTGCGCCTGTGGACCTCCGCCGTGGACTACCGCGACGACATCCGCATCTCCGAGGAGATCCTGGCCCGGCTGGTCGAAGCCTACCGCCGCATCCGCAACACCTGCCGGTTCATCCTCGGCAACCTGTCCGACTTCGACCCGGCCGCCCACGACGTGGCCCCGGCCGACCTGCTGCCCCTGGACCGCTACGCCCTGGACGCCGTGGCCGCCGGCCATCAGCGCATGGCCGAAGCCTACGAGGCCTACGAGTTCCACAAGGTGTTCCACACCCTGCACAACCTGTGCGTCACCGACCTGTCGGCCTTCTATCTCGACATCTTAAAGGACCGTCTCTACGTCTCGGCCGGCTCCTCCCACGAGCGCCGCTCGGCCCAGGCCGCGCTGTGGCGCATCCTGCGCGTGCTGCTCCTGGACATGGCGCCGATCCTGTCGTTTACTGCCGAGGAAGTCTTCCGGCACACCCAGCCCAGCCAGCGCGGGCCGGGCGCGTCCGTCTTCGCCATGGAGCCCCTGGACGTCGCGGGCTGGCGGTTGGACGAAGCCTTGCGGGAACGCCTCGACGTCGTGGCCGCCCTGCGGGCCGAAGTGACCCGGGCCATCGAACCCCGGCGCAAGGCCGGCGAGGTGGGCCAGTCCCTGGAGACGGCCGTGTCGCTGTATCTGCCCGAGGCCGTGCTGGCCGCCGTGTCGGGGTTGGGCATGGATTTGCGCGAGGTGTTCATCGTCTCCCAGGTCGCGCTGGCTCCGGCCGCGCAGGCCCCGGCCGACGCCGTCGCCTGCGAAGCCGTTTCCGGCGCGTTCGTGGGCGTGGCCCGGGCCAACGGTCAGAAGTGCGCCCGGTGCTGGATCTACAGCGAAGAAATGGCCGGCCCGGAACACCCTGACCTGTGTCCGCGCTGCGCCGCCGTGCTGGCCGCCGAGGGAATCTAGTCCATGCGCAAAAGCTATCGGATCGCCCTGCCCATCGCCGTGCTGGTGGTCATTCTGGATCAGCTCACCAAGCTGTGGATCCAGGACCATATGGTGCTCTACACCACCCGCACGGTGATCCCGGGCTTTTTCAACATCGTCCACGTGCTCAACCGCGGGGCGGCGTTTGGCTTCCTCAACCGCTCCGACATCCAGTGGCAGACCTATTTCTTTTTTGCCGCCACCGCCCTGGCCGTGCTCATTATCTTCCATTTGCTGCGCATGGCCCGCGACGACGACAAGCTGCTCATCACCGGGCTTGGCCTTATCCTCGGCGGGGCCGTAGGCAACCTCATCGACCGCATCAAGACCGGCGAGGTCGTGGATTTCCTGGACTTCTACTGGAAAAGCTACCATTGGCCGGCCTTCAACGTGGCCGACATCGCCATTTTTCTCGGGTCGCTGGGGCTGGTGTTCGCCTTCTACCGCCTGCGCCGGCCGCCCCAGAATTCCTGACGGCCCGACCGGGAAGGGAAACCGTCGTTTTGCCTTAAACAGCGTTAGTCAACGAGTCGCCAGAGCGCCTGGCCTGCCGGCCGCGCCGGCAGGCCAGGCGAAAACTCCAGAGGTCGTTCATGATCCTGCCTGAATTTCCGGCCATGACCCCGAGCCAACTGGCTCTTTTCCTGGGGCTGATGGCCCTGCCCATTCTTCCCAATTTCATTGCGATATGGCACAGCTTCTACCGGGTGTTCCCCACCCATACGGAGAAGATGTTTTGGTTCCTTCTGGCCATTTTCGTGCCCGTGCTTGGAGGGATCGCCTATCTCATTTGGGGACGCAAGCGAGGTCATAAACCGTCATGAAGATTCGCCACGACACCGCCGCGGCCTTGGCCGCCGTGATGCTCGCCGCCCTGGTCGGCGGCTGCGCTCCGGCTCAGCCCAAAGGCCCCGCGCCGCTCAATACCCCGGCCGACATGTGGGCCGAACTGGAAAACGCCAAGGGCGAGATCCGTCGCTTAAACTCCAAGGTCGAGGAACTGTCTCAACAGGTGGAAGGTAACCGCCAGGACCCCGAGCTGGCCGGCCGGGTTTCCCGCCTGGAGGGCCAGGTGAGCCGCATGGCCTCCCAGCTTGCCATCGATCTGGACAGCGGCGGAGCGGCCCATGCCCCGGCCGCTCCGGGAACCGGCGGGTACGCCGCCGCGCCCCAGGCCAATTACGGCACGGGAGCCCCCTATGGCGCTCCAGCCGCCCAAGGCGCGTACGGCGCGGGCCAAAGCCAGGCCGGCTACGGCACGGCACAGGGGCAAGCCAGCTACGGCGCCGCCAATGACGAGCCCGTTATTCCGCCCTATAATCCCCAAACCGGCTACGCCGCGCCCCAGGCTTCGGCCGCTCCCGCGCCGGCCGCCCCGGCTCCGGCTTCAGACGCCCAAAATCCGGCTGACGCCGTTTACGCCAAGGGACTGACCAGCTTCAACAGCCGCCAGTACCAGCAGGCGCTGGGCATTTTCCAGGAGTTCGCCCGCAACTTCAAATCCAGCCCGCTGATGGCCAACGCGATGTTCTGGACCGGCGAGTGCTATTTCCAGCTCGGCGATTTCGCCAACGCCGCCCTGTCCTACCAGGAAGTCATCGAGAAGTACCCCAAGAGCGCCAAGCACGCCGACGCGCTGTTCAAACGCGGCGTGGCCTTCTCCAAGCTCGGCAACGCCGGCGCGGCCAAGCTGTCGTTCAAGGAAGTCATCGACAAATACCCGGACTCCGCTTTCGCCGCCCGGGCCAAGGCCATGATGCCCAAATAGGGCCGGCCAGGAGTTGCCAATCTCATGGATAATCAGCAAGCAACGTATCGCAAGGTTGTCTACCTGACCTTTCCCCCCGAATCGTCGGGCAAGCCTCTTGTCTGCGATTTGGCCCGGGTGCACGGCCTGTGCTTCAGCATTCTCAAGGCCCAGATCACTCCGCGCCAGGAAGGCCAGATGACCATCGAGATCACGGGCGAGCGCGAGGCCTACAAGCGCGGCGTAGCCTATCTCCAGGAACAGGGCGTGGGCGTGGCTCCGGTGGCCCAGCGCATCTCCCGCGACGAGGACAGCTGCATCCACTGCGGCATGTGCACGGCCCTTTGCCCCACCAAGGCCCTGGCCGTGAACCTTGAAAGCCGGCTGGTGGTCTTCGACGGCGAGGTCTGCTCGGCTTGCGGCATGTGCACCAAGGTGTGTCCGGTGAAAGCCATGGAGATCCTGCTCGAAAACGGTGTCATGTGACGCGGGAGACAGCCGCCGTGGAAGAAAAACGGACCTACATGCGCATCCCCACGCGATTGCGCGGGCATCTGCGCCTTGTGCCGGCGCCGGACGATATGCCGCTTTTCCGGGAAACGCCGCCCATGGGTTCGACGCCCTGCGCCGTGGACCCGCGCGACCCCGGCATCAGCGAACCGCTTTTCTCGCTGCTTTGCTCCATCAACTCCAAGCTCGACATGCTGCTGGCCATGCAGGACCGGGACGTGCTGGAAACAGACTTCCCGGTGCCCATGGACATCACGGACATCAGCGGGGCCGGGGTGCGGTTTTCCACGACGCAGGAACTGGATCTGGAGCAGCCGGTCGAGGCCGTCATCGTGCTGGCGCGCTTCCCCATGCGCCTAGCCGGAGCCATGGGCCGGATCATCCGGCGCGAGGAAATCGACAGCCGTGTTGTGTATGCCTTGGATTTCACGCGCATCCGGGAACGCGACCTGGAGAGCATCGTGCAATTCGTCTTTCAGAGCCAGCGCGACGACCTTCGCGGGAAAAAGTGGGACTAGGCCATGGTCAACGACGACGAGCTCCTCGAACGGCTGCTGGAAAAGATCGTCCAGGAAGTGGTGCCCGACCTGCGCGAGAGCATCGGGGTCACCATCGAGAAGGAAGTGGCTAGGACCTTGTCCCGTGCTCTGTTGGAAAGCGAATTCCACAAGCGTCTCAACCAGGAGATGCGCGACGGCCTCCAGGACATCTATAAAGAGATCGTCCAGGCAGCCAAGCACGGGTCCGAACAGACCGCCGAGGGCGACGGCGGCAGGCATCAGGCCGATCAGCTTTTCCAGGAAGCGGCCCAGCAGCTCGACAACATCCTGCAGACCACGGAATCGGCCACGTCCGAAATCATGGACATCGTCGAGAAGCACATGGAACTGCAAGCTGAGTGCGCCGCCATCCTCGACGGCCTGCCCGGCGGCTATGCCGGCCCCAAAGAAGTCACGCGGCTCAAAAGCGCCAACGAGGCCCTTGGCGAAGACCTCATGCGCATCATGACGACCCTAAGCTTCCAGGACCTCACCGGCCAGCGCATCAAGCGCATCATCACGGCCATCAAGAAGGTCGAACAGATCGTCCTGGATCTCTATCTTTCCACGGGGTTGCAGATCCGCGCCCAGGCCCAGGCCCCGGACCGCAACATCGAGGACCTCAAGGCCGAGGCCAAGCAGAAGGTCTCCGAACTCAAGGGGCCGCAGTCCGACGTCAAGCAAGGCGACGTGGACGACCTGCTCGCCCAGCTCGGTCTGGACTAAGCGACCATACGACCAAACGCTAAGGGCGCGTCGGGCTATTTTAGCCGGACGCGCCCTTTTCATTCCAGCAACGCGCTCCGGTTATCACGACCACCCCCAGCCGTCAGTCGCGACAACAGCGCTATCTTCTAGCCATTGGGACCATCGCGTTCAGTAGCCCAACCGCCGCCCCCAAGCACGAAGCCCCCTCTTTACCCTTTTCCCATTCAGGGGGTCCGGGGGGCTTAGCCCCCCGG
>ALAO01000200.1 GCA_000307955.1 Solidesulfovibrio magneticus str. Maddingley MBC34
GCCTGAGGCCCCCAGACCCCCCGAATGGAGAAAAGTTTAAGGGGGAGATGCGGTCGGCAGCAGCCTGGACGATAATTGAAAAAGCCCCTGCGCGGCGTGAGGCCAGGCAGGGGCTTTTCGTTTACGAACCGGCCGGAGCCGGCTTGTCGGGCAGGGCTGGCGGCAGGTCCGGGGCTGGTGGGGAGGACGGTTCGGACGTCGCCCCCGGGCCGGCGGCCGACGGCGCGGCTTCAGGCGCGGCCTTGGCGTCTTCGTTCTTGGCCGACGCGGCCTCACTGCCCGCCGCCTTGGCGGCGGCGTCCTGGGCGGCCGCCTTGGCCTGCTCCTGGGGCGAAGCCGGCGTCCGGTCGGCCGGCTCGGGCGGGGCCACGGTCTGGCCGGGCGGCGGCGCGGTCTCGCGCAAGGGCTTGGACGCATCCGGCGCGGCGGCCTCCGGCTTGGCCCTGTCAGCGGCGGGCGCGTCCTCGGGGCCGGCCGGCGCGGCGGCGCTCCCGGGCTCGGACCCGGCAGGCGGCGTCCCGGCGTCCGGCGCTCCAGGCGTTCCACCAGTCCCGGGCGTGGCCGACGCCCCGGGCGCGCCCCCGGACACCGTGCCGCGCATGGACTGGGAACCGGTCTCGCCGGCCAGAAGCGGCACGTCGGCCACGATGATGTCCACGCGCCGGTTCTCCTGCCGGCCTTCCGGGGTGGCGTTGCTGGCCACGGGCTGGTAAAAGGCCCGGCCCATGGCCGTGAAGCGTTCCGGGGCCAGCCCGCCGGCCTCGGACAGGTGGCGGATCACCGAAGCCGCCCGGGAAGCCGAAAGCTCCCAGTTGGAGGCGTAGAGCGCTGAATGGATGGGCACGTTGTCGGTATGCCCCACCACGTAGATGCTCTTGTCCTTGACCTTGGCCAGCACCGCCCCTACCCGGGTCAGGATGTCCCGGCCTCTGGGGCTGATCTCGGCGCTGCCCGACGGGAACAGGATCTTGTCCACGAAGTTGATTTCGAGCTTTTCCCTAAACTGGCGCACCCGGATCTGCCGGCTGTCCACCTCGCCGCGCAGGTCGGCCACCAGGGCGTCGTAGGCGGTTTGCAGCTCCTCGGTCTTGCGTTCCAGGTCCTGGGCGCGCTTCTCGGCCTTTTTCTCCTCTTCCTTGGACTGGAAGAGCTGGCGCGTCAGATTTTCCAGGGCCTGGGGCACGCCCTTGCGGTGGTAGAGGGAATTGGCCAAATAGGCGGTCAGCCCCACCGGCACGAGAACCAGGATCACCATGAATATTTTGAGCAGACGTCCACGCATGACTTTCTCCCGAACACGCCGCGCCGGATGCGGCCAGGCGCGGGGCAGGACTGCACCGGCCGGGAATCAGGCCGATTTTCCCGAGCCTTACCCGCATTCGCCCCAAAAGGCCACCGCCGCGCTTTTGCACGGCCCAAGCGGGAATAAGGCTTGAGGCCATGCTCGGCGACGCCGTCTTCTTCTCCGCCGCCGGCCCGGACGGCTATTCGCCCCGGGGCTGGTCCCGGGCCTTTGCCGCCCCGGCCTGGCACGGCCTGGCCTTCACGCCCGCCGAGGTCCTCCCGCTCCTAGATCGCGCCTGCCGCCAGCAGGAGCGCGGCCGCTGGCTGGTCCTGGCCCTGGCCTACGAGGCCGCGCCGGCCTTCGATCCCGTCCTGGCCGTCCACGCCCCGGCCCCGGGGCAACCCGTCGCCTTTGCCGCCGCCTACGACGCCCCCCTGCCCCGGCCGCCAAGGCCCGTGTTCGCGCCCCTGGCCAAAACGCCCTTTGTCCCGGCGATGGCCCGGCCGGACTACCACCGGGCCATCGCCGCCATCCGGGCCGAACTCGGCCGGGGCGAGGCCTACCAGGTCAACTACACCTTTCCGCTTGCCGGCCCGGCCCCGGACAACCTGGACGCCTGGTTTTGCGCTCTGGCCGTGCGCCAGCAGGCCGGACTGTGCTGCCGCATCAATATGGGCGGCCAGGTGGTCCTGTCCTTTTCGCCAGAACTCTTTTTCGAGCGCCGGGGCCATCGCCTGACCGTACGCCCCATGAAGGGCACCGCCCCGCGCGCCGCCGATCCGGCCGCCGACGCGGCCGCCGCCCGGGCCTTGGCCGCCTGCCCGAAAAACCGGGCCGAGAACCGCATGATCGTCGATCTCATGCGCAATGACCTGGGCCGCATCGCCGTGCCCGGCAGCGTGGCCGTGCCGGAACTTTTCGCCGTGGAGCCCCTTGGCGCGGCCTGGCAGATGACCACCACGGTCACGGCCGAGGTCGCCCCGGCAACCGGCCTGACGGACATCCTGCGGGCGCTTTTCCCCTGCGGCTCGGTCACCGGCGCGCCCAAGGCGGCAGCCATGCGCCTCATCCGCGAGCGCGAAGCCGGGCCGCGCGGCTTTTACACAGGCGCCCTGGGTTTCGTCGCCCCGGACGGCGACTGCGCCTTTAACGTCGCCATCCGCACCGTGATCGTGGACACGTCGCAGCGGACGGCCGTCTACGGCGTGGGCGGCGGCATCACCCACGATTCCCGGGCCGACGACGAATATGCCGAATGCCGGCTCAAGGCCCGGTTTTTAAGCGACCCGGCGGCCGGCTTTTCCTTGCTGGAAACCCTGCGCCTGGACGCCGGACGCCTGAGTTTTCTGACCGAACATCTGGCCCGTCTGGCCGCTTCGGCCGCCGCCCTGGGCTTTCCTTGCGACGCGGCCGCCGTGGCCGCCGCCCTGGACGCGGCCGCCCGGCAGCCCGGCCGGGCACGGCTGCGGCTGACACTGTCCCCGGCGGGCCAGCTCGCCGTCACGCGCCATCCCCTGCCGGCCCGGCTGGGGCGGCCGGCCCGCTTGGCCCTTTGCCCCGAGCCCGTGGACCCGGCCGATCCGACCCTGTTCCACAAGACCACCCGCCGCGTCCGCTACGACGCCGCCCTGGCCGCCCGGCCGGACCGCGACGACGTGGTCTTGTGCAACACCCTGGGCGAAGTGACCGAAAGCTGCCGGGCCAACCTCGTCGCGCGCCTGGACGGCCGGCTGCTCACCCCGGCCGCCGATTGCGGCCTGTTGCCCGGAACCTACCGGGCGCGGCTTCTGGCCCGAGGCGTGGTGGCCGAGGCCCGGCTCACGCCGGCCGACCTCCAGCGGGCCGAGGCCGTGTGGCTGGTCAATGCCCTGCGCCTGTGGACCCGGGCCGTGCCGGACTTCTAAGCGCCGATTGTCGGGAACGCACCGGGCAGCCGCCGGGCCGCTCGCCGTCCGGCTTGCCGGATGCCGACAAGGCCGGGCAACAAGCCGGCGGTACGCGGCGAAGCAGGAGCAACGGGCCGGCCGGCCCACCCCGGCCCGCCAGGCCCGGCGTGCGGCCCTCGACGGGCGCTAAACGATCTGCTAGCCTGACGGCATTTCCTTGCAAGGAGTGAGGCATGGACATTGAGGCCGTTTGCGGCGAATCCGTTCCGTTTTTCAAGATGCAGGGCTGCGGCAACGATTTCGTGTGCGTGGATAACCGCGTGCTCGGCGTCGATCCGGCGGCCATGCCCGATCTGGTCATGCCTGTGTGCCGCAAGGCCTTTGGCGTCGGGGCCGACGGCATGATCTTTTTTGACCACGCCCCGGAAGGTTCCGGCCTGGCCTATATCTGGCATTTCTTCAACGCCGACGGCTCCCGGGCCGAGATGTGCGGCAACGGTTCGCGCTGCGCCGCTAGGCTGGCCTGGATGCTCGGCATCGCCCCGGCCCGGCACGTTTTCGGCACCGACGCCGGCCCCATCGAGGCCGAGGTCGATCCCGACTCCAATCAGGTGACGGTGCAGCTCACCCCGCCCAAGGACCTGCGTATGGCCATCGACATCGAGGTCGAGGGCCGGCCCTTCCATCTCCATTTCGTCAACACCGGCGTGCCCCATGCAGTGGCCGTCATGGACCACCTGGAGCTGGTCGACGTCTGGAAGCTTGGCCGGGCCATCCGCCAGCACCAGTACTTCGCCCCGGCCGGCACCAACGTCAATTTCATCAGCTCCGAGGAAAAGGGCACGCTGTCGCTGCGCACCTACGAGCGCGGGGTGGAAGACGAGACCTACGCCTGCGGCACCGGCGCGGTCGCCTCGGCCATCGTGGCCCGGGAGCTCGGCATGACCGGCGAGGAGACCGACATCACCACCACCGGCGGCGAGGTGCTGGGCGTCATTTTGCGCGACGGCAAGACCTATCTGCGCGGCGCGGCCGAGCTGGTCTTCAAGGGCGAATTCTACCCGCAAAGCCTCGGCATCGACACGCAGTAACCCTGTCCCGCGCCCAAGGGGGAATCGCCATGCGCTACACCGGCATCAACCACCTGGCCATGGCCACGGCCGACATGGACGCCACCATCCGTTTCTGGCGCGACCTGCTCGGCCTGCGTCTGGTGGCCGGCCTGGGGCGTCCGGGCTACCGGCATTATTTCTTGGAGATTTCCCCCACGGACATGCTCGCCTTCTTCGAATGGCCGGGGGTGGAACCTATCGCCCCCAAGGACCACGGCGTACCGGTCAAGGGGCCTTTCGCCTTTGACCACGTGTCCATCGGCGTGCGCGACCGCAACGACCTGTGGGATGTGAAAGACCGTCTGGAGGCCGCCGGCTTCTGGGTGTCCGAGGTCATTGACCACGGCTTCATCTTCTCGGTCTATTCCTTTGATCCCAACAACATCGCCATTGAGTTCAGCTGTCCGGTGCCCGGGGTGGACATCAGCTCCCATCCCATCATGGCCGACCGCCATCCCTCGGCCACGGCCAAGGAAGGGGCCGAGCCCCAGCCCGGCAAATGGCCGGCCCCGACCCCGACGCCCCCGGTCGAACGGCGCATCTACCCCGGCGAGGGCCGGGAACTGGTGCTGGTGGAGGACGAGTAGAGCCCCGGCCGACCGCTTGCTTGCCGCGTCATGCAAAAGGCCCGCCTCCCTTGGGGAAGCGGGCCTTTTTGCTGTCCGGCGCTGCCGGCCGGCCGTCTACCGGCCCCGACGCTTCTCGATGGAGCGGCGGGTGAGCACGGCGAAAAAGCCGCCGATAAGCCCCAAGGCCAGGCCCCGGCGCATGTCCATGAAAAAGAGGCCGCCCAGCACGCCCACGGCCCCGCCGATGAGCAGCCCGCGCTTGACCTCGCTCCAGAACTGTTTGCGCTGTTCCTCGGTCATCATGCCCGTTTCCCCTCCGGTTCCAGAACTTCCAGGCCGCCCATGTAGGGCACGAGGACCTTGGGCAAAACCACCGAGCCGTCGGCCTGGACACCATTTTCCAGGATGGCGGCCATGGTCCGGCCCACGGCCAGGCCCGAGCCGTTTAACGTATGCACGTAGGCCGTCTTCTTGCCGCCGTCGGGCTTGAAGCGGATGTCGGCGCGCCGGGCCTGGAAGTCCTCGAAATTGGAGCACGAGGAGATCTCGCGGTACTTGCCCTGGGCCGGCAGCCAGACTTCCAGGTCATAGGTCTTGGCCGAGGAAAAGCCGATGTCGCCGGCGCAAAGGGCCACCACGCGGTAGGGCAGCTCCAGGGCCTGCAGCACGGCCTCGGCCTGGGCGGTCAACTTTTCCAGTTCGTCGTAGGAGGTGTCCGGGTGAACGAAGCGCACGAGCTCCACCTTGCCGAACTGGTGCAGGCGGATGAGCCCCTTGGTGTCCTTGCCGTAGGAGCCGGCCTCGGAGCGGAAGCACTGGGTGTGGCAGGTGTAGCCCAGCGGCAGGGCCGACTCGGGCAGCACCTCGCCCCGGTGGAGGTTGGTCACCGGCACCTCGGCCGTGGGGATCAGATAGGCGGCCCGGCCTTCGAGCTTGAACAGGTCCTCGGCGAATTTGGGCAGCTGGCCCGTGCCGACCAGGCATTCGTCGGTGACGATGTAAGGTGTGACCACCTCGACGTAGCCATGGGAGCCGGTGTGCAGGTCGAGCATGAAGGCGGCCAGGGCGCGCTCCAGCCGGGCAAGCGCGCCGCGCAGCACGGCAAAGCGCGCCCCGGACAGCTTGACCGCCCGTTCGGCGTCCAGACCCAGGGCCGCGCCCACGTCCTGGTGCTCGCGCGGGGGAAAATCGGTGAATTCGCGCGGCGTGCCCCAGCGGCGCACCTCGGGGTTGTCGGCCTCGCTGGCCCCGTCCGGGGTGGTGGCATGGGGGAGGTTCGGCACGCCCAGGAGCAGGGCCGCCACCTCGGCGTCGATGGCCTTGGCGTCCTCGTCCAGGGCCTTGATCTCGTCGGACAGCGCTCCAAGGCCGGCCAGGGCGGCCGAGGCGTCGCCGCCGGCCCGCTTGGCCTTGGCCACCTCGGCCGAGGCGGCGTTGCGCTGGCTTTTTTTCTGCTCGGCCGCCGTGATGCAGGCCCGGCGGCGCTCTTCCAGGGCGAGAAACGCCTCGAGGTCAAAGGGGAAGCGCCGCCGGGCCAGGCCGGCGGCCACGGCCTCGGGGTTTTGGCGCAGAAATTTCAGATCAAGCATGGCTGGCTCCTTGTCGTTTCCGTCGGCCTTGCCTGTACGCGTCCGGCGTTTCCCGCGTCAAGTCGGGACGGGGCCTGGGCTGAAGGCCCGCGCGGACCGGTCGGGCTCGTCGCGCGGGCCGGACAGCCTCGGGCGGGCCGGTCGCGCACCCAGGCGGCGGTCCCAGGCGGATTGCCAATTTTGGCAACCCTCCCCGGCCGCATCCTCGGTGACAGGCGGCGGAAAATCCGATACTCGGCGCTTATCGAGGGGAGGTTGGCTTTATGGAAGAGACCTTGCGACTGTTGGCGCTGCGCCTGGGCGAGGCGTTGTCCGCCCGAGGGTGGCTGCTTGGCTGCGCCGAGTCGTGCACCGGGGGGCTGCTCTCCAGCGTGCTCACCGACGCGCCTGGGGCCTCGGCCTGGTTCGCCGGGGCGGTGGTGGCCTATGCCAACGGCATCAAACGCGACGTGCTGGGGGTGTCCCAGGCCGTGCTGGACGCCAAGGGGGCGGTCAGCCGCGAGAGCGTGCTGTCCATGGCCCGGGGGGCGCGCGGGGTGCTCCATGCCGACGCCGCCATCGCCGTAAGCGGCATTGCCGGCCCGTCCGGCGGCACGCCCCAAAAGCCGGTGGGCACGGTCTGGATGGCCTGGGAAGGCCCGGATTTCACCGACGTCCAGCGCTTCCAGTTCGCCGGCGACCGGCTGTCGGTCAAGCGCTTGGCCGTGGCCGCGGCCATGGAGGGCTTGCTGGCCCGGGCGCTTCAGACAACCGGCCCGGAAGGATAAGGCGCCCTGGCAGGCCCGCGCCTGGGGCGCCGGACATCGCCGCCGTGCCTGGCTGTCGGCCTCAGGAACGATCCTCGCCGCAGACCGGCGCCCGGTCGCCGGCCCGGCGCAGGGCGTCCAGGCCCTTTTGCGACACCACCCAGCCTTTGGCCTTGATCGACCCCTTGAGGTTTATGCGCAGCAAATAGCCGTGCATGAACAGATCGCGCACATCGTCGCCGTCGAATTCCCCGGCCAATTCCTTGGGCATCATGCCCCGGTTTATCGACAACTTGGAATAGTGGTAAACGTCGGAAAGGATGCGCAGATGTTCGGGCTCCAGGGCGCTGGCCGCATCCTCGCCGGCCAGGGCGAAGCGGCCGCCGGCCGTGATGCGCCAGCCTTCGACGTCCTTGCCGCAGGGAAATGAGAGCTTGACCCGCTCCAAAAATCCGGCATCTTCGAGCTCCGCCAGCCGCGTTTTGTCGTAATGCAGGGCCTGCCTTTTGGGCATGGTCCCGTTGTAGCGTTCGATGGAAGAAAAGGCGGCGGCGGCGCGCAGGATATCGATGTGGGCGGCAGTGGTGTGCATGTCGGCTCGCTTTTTTCCAAGCCTAGCAAAAAGCGCTGAGACCCGGCAACAGGCCGGGAATTCAAGGCGATTTCCGCCCGAAGCGGGGGAATTCCGTCCTTTACAATTTGCGTTTTTCTGGTAAGGAACCAGCCTGTTAAGCGATTGTGAAGAAAGGTACATTTCATGCTGAAATTGGTGGATCATCTCGTCCTCGAACAACAGGCCGTTCTTGACGCCTGGTTCGACCTGATTCTCGGCACCTACTCCGAGAACACGGCCGTGCTGTGGAAAAAACGCGACGACCCCTTCGCCAATCCGGTGCGCCACCGCTTCGAGGCCGGCATGCGGGGCATCGTGGTGGGATTGGGCACCTGCGGGCAAACGCCTGACGTCGCGACCTTCGGCCCCTATCTCGACGAGATCGTGCGGGTGCGGGCTATCCAGGACTTCACGCCTTCCCAGGCCACGGCGTTCATTTTCCTGCTCAAGAAGGCGGTGCGCGAGACCCTTTGGGACAAGATCGTGGAGCACGAACTCTACATCGAACTCCTGGCCCTGGAATCCGCCATCGACGTGCTGGCCCTTTTCGCCATGGACATCTACTGCCAGTGCCGGGAAAAACTCGCGGCGCTTCGCATCGACCAAATCAAGAAACAGTACGACCGGCTCCTTAAACGGGCCAATCTCGTCTGCGACCTCTCCGCCGAGGGAGGGGAGGAGAAGTAGGCGTCAATGGGGAAACCTTTAACGAGGTGAGGGTACATGGCAGCGTTTTACTCCTTTCTCGCGGTACTGGCGCTCATCGTCATCCCGTGGTTGGGCGTGGGGATGGGGATGGGTGCGCTGTTCGGGATCGTGCTCCCGTACATCGCAATCATCATTTTCATGGTGGGATTCACCATGCGGATCGTGGACTGGGCCAAAAGCCCCGTCCCTTTCTGCATTCCCACCACCGGTGGTCAGCAGAAATCGCTGCCCTGGATCAAAAACAGCCCCTGGGACAACCCGTATGACAAGAAGGGCGTGTTCATGCGCATGGTCCTGGAAGTCCTGTGCTTCCGGTCCCTGTTCCGCAACACGTCGGTGAAACTCCAGCAGGAAGGCCCCAAGGTCGGTTACAGCTCGGAGAAATCCCTGTGGCTGTTCGCCTTGATCTTCCACTACTGCTTCCTGCTCATTTTGGTGCGTCACCTGCGCTTTTTCATGGCGCCGGTGCCCTACCCGGTCCACATCGCCGAGTTCATGGATTCGATCCTCCAGATCGGCCTGCCGGTGATGTACCAGTCCGACGTGCTCATCCTCGTCGGCCTGGGCTTCCTCCTGGCTCGCCGGGTGTTCGACGGCAAGGTGCGCTACATCTCGCTCATGCAGGACTACTTCCCCCTGCTGCTGCTGCTCGGCATCGTGGTCACCGGCGTGTGGATGCGCTACGTGGTCAAGGTCGACGTCATCGCGGTCAAGGAATTGGCCATGGGCATCGTCACCCTTCATCCGCACATGCCCAAGGCGGCCATCGATCCCTCGGTCTATGCCCACCTGACGCTCGTGTGCGCGCTGTTCATCTACTTCCCCTTCTCCAAGCTCATGCACATGGGCGGCGTCTTCCTCTCGCCCACCCGTGTGGTGCCCAACATGAGCCGCCGGGCCATGTGGGTGAACCCCTGGAACGATCCGTCCATCAAGCCGCACTCCTACGCGGCCTACGAGGACGACTTCCGCGAGAAGATGATCGAAGCCGGCCTGCCCGTGGACAAGAAAGCCTAGAAAAGGGCGCAACCTTACCATTTCTGGAGAGAAGTGAGGATAGACCATGGCCAAGTATCCGCCACCGGAAGAACTGATCAAGATCAACTACACCACGCCCGTCAAGTCGTGGATGGACACCAAGACGGCCTTTAAACCGGGCAACTTCAGCTATCCGGGCAAGCCCGAGATTCTCAAGTACCTGGGCATGCCCAATCCGCGCGTCTGGAGCCCCACCGACGACGACTGGCAGCTGCCGCCCGACTGGCAGCGCATCGTCATGGAGAAGTTCCGCGAGAAGCTCAAGAAGTACCGCTCGTTTAAGATCTTTATGGACGTCTGCGTGCGCTGCGGCGCCTGCGCCGACAAGTGCCACTTCTTCATCGGCGGCGGCGACCCCAAGAACATGCCGGTGCTGCGCGCGGAACTCTTGCGCTCCATCTACCGCGGCGAGTTCTCGGCCGCGGCCAAGGTGCTCGGCAAGCTGGCCGGGGCCCGCAAGCTCGAGGAAGACGTCATCAAGGAATGGTTCCTGTACTTCTACCAGTGCACGGAATGCCGCCGGTGTTCGCTTTTCTGCCCCTACGGCATCGACACCGCCGAAATCACCATGATGGCCCGTGAGCTGCTCCATGAAGTGGGCTGCAACATCAACTGGATCCTCGAACCGGCCGCCAACTGCAACCGCACCGGCAACCACCTCGGCATCCAGCCCCACGCCTACAAGGACATGATGGATTTCCTCTGCGACGACATCGAGGAAATCACCGGCAAGCGCATCCGGCCCAACGTGAACAAGAAGGGTTGCGAGATCCTCTTCATCACGCCGTCCGGCGACATCTTCGCCGACCCGGGCATCTACACCTACATGGGCTACCTGATCCTGTTCGAGCACCTCGGCCTTGACGTCACCTGGAGCACCTACGCTTCCGAGGGCGGCAACTTCGGCCTGTTCACCTCGGACAAGATGATGAAAAAGCTCAACGCCAAGATGTACGCCGAGGCCGAACGCCTGGGCGCCAAATGGATCCTTGGCGGCGAGTGCGGCCACATGTGGCGTGTCATTAACCAGTACATGTCCACCATGAACGGCCCGGCCGACTTCCTGGAAACCCCGGTGTCCCCCATCACCGGCACCAAGTTCGACGCCGCCGCCGGCACCAAGATGCTCCACATCGCGGAGTTCACCGCCGACCTGATCAAGCACGGCAAGCTCAACCTTGATCCGTCGCGCAACGACAACTTCAAGACCACCTTCCACGACTCCTGCAACCCTGCCCGCGGCATGGGCCTTTTTGAAGAACCCCGCTACGTGCTGAAAAACGTCTGCCGGTACTTCTACGAAATGCCCGAAAACACCATCCGCGAGCAGACCTTCTGCTGCGGCGGCGGCGCGGGCCTCAACAACGAAGAGTTCACCGAAACGCGCCTGCGCGGCGGCCTGCCCCGGGGCAACGCGGTCAAGTATGTGCGCGATCGTCACGGCGTCAACAACCTGGCCTGCGTCTGCGCCATCGACCGCGCCACGTTGCCGCCTCTGTGCGACTACTGGGCTCCGGGTGTCGGCGTCTCCGGCCTGCATGAGTTGGTGGGCAATGCGATCATCCTCGACGGCGAGAAGAAGCGCACCACCGATCTCAGGCAAAACCCCCTGCCGGGGATGGAGGACGAGGAGGAATAACCTATGTACAATGCCAAATATATCATACCAGGCATTATCTTCTTCCTGGCCCTCGCCTTCGTTCCCGTGGTCTACAACATGGGCCACCAGTTCGAAGTGACGCCGGAGCTGCCCAAGGATCAGAAGGATTGCGTGCTGCCGACCCAGGAAATGCGCGACAAGCACATGCAGCTGCTCAACGAATGGCGCAATGAAGCCGTTCGCGACGGCAACCGCATCTTTGTCAACGCCAAAGGCCAGAAATATGTCAAGAGCCTGACCAACACCTGCATGTCCTGCCACCCGGACAAGGCCAAGTTCTGTGACCGTTGCCACAACACGGTAGGCGTGGCCCCCTACTGCTGGGATTGCCACAACCTCACGCCGGACCAGAAGTCGCCCATTCCCCCCGTCGCGCAAGCGGCCGCGGGTGGGCACTAGGCCGGCGTCGGCGACACCACCACTCAAGGGGACCTTACCATGAAAAGCAACAGACGAGAGTTTCTGAAGCTGGCCGCCGTCTCCGCCATGGGGATCGGCGCCGCCCGGCTCGGTTTCCTCGGCGACGCCCCGGCGTTCGCCGAGGGCGTGCCCACGGTCGCCAACTTCGAAGAGGGCCTCAAGGCCAAACACTGGGGCATGGCGATCCACACCGCCAAGATGACCCCGGACATGATCGCCAAGTGCCGCAAGGCCTGCCATACCGAGCACAACGTGCCCGACATCGCCGGCCCCAAGGAAATCAAGTGGTTCTGGGGAGCCAACTACGAAGAAACCTTCCCCACCGAACACGGCCACTACCTGTCCGAGGAAGTGGAGCACCGGCAGTTTCCGCTGCTGTGCAACCAGTGCGAAGCCCCCATGTGCGTCAAGGTCTGCCCGACCCAGGCGACCTTCCAGCGCCCCGACGGCATCGTCATGATGGACTTCCACCGCTGCATCGGTTGCCGCTACTGCATGGCCGGCTGCCCGTTCGGCGCCCGCAGCTTCAACTTCCAGGACCCGCGTCCGTTTATCAAGAGCTTCAATCCGCACTTCCCCACCCGGATGCGCGGCGTCGTGGAAAAATGCAACTTCTGCGCCGAGCGCCTGGCCGTGGGCAAGCTGCCCGTGTGCGTGGAAGCGGCCGAGGGAGCCCTGGTCTTCGGCGACCTGTCCGACGAGCAGTCCGACATCCGCAAGGCGCTGCGCGAACACTTCGCCATCCGCCGCAAACCGGACGCCGGCACCTCGCCGAGCGTGTATTACATCCTGTGAGGTAAGCCATGCTGGAAAAAGCGCTCAAAGGAAGTCCCCGTTATTGGGGCACGCTGATCGCCCTTGGCCTGGTCGTGGCGCTGGGCCTCGGCTTTTGGCTGTACCAGTTGACCTTCGGCATGAAGATCACGGGGCTCAACCGCGACGTGTCCTGGGGCTTCTACATTGCCCAGTTCACCTATCTGGTCGGCGTCGCCGCCTCGGCCGTCATGCTGGTCCTTCCCTACTACTTCCACCACTACAAGGAATTCTCCAAGATGATCATTCTTGGCGAATTCCTGGCCATCGCCGCCGTGGTCATGTGCCTGGGCTTCATCGTGGTCGACATTGGTCAGCCGCAGCGCATGCTCAACGTGCTTTTGAACGCCACGCCCAACTCGGTCCTGTTCTGGGACATGGTCGTCCTTAACGGCTACCTGTTCCTCAACATCATCGTGGGCTGGACGAGCCTGCAGTACTTCAAAAACGACATGACCCCGCCCAAGTGGGTCAAGATCCTGGCCATCGTGTCGGTCATCTGGGCCTTTTCGATCCATACCGTCACGGCCTTCCTGTACGCCGGCCTGCCCGGACGCCACTACTTCCTGACGGCCATCATGGCCGCCCGGTTCCTGGCTTCGGCGTTCTGCTCCGGCCCGGCCATCCTGCTGCTGCTGACGCTGTGCCTGCGCCGCCTGACCGGCTTCGATCCCGGCCAGAAGGCCATCAACCGCCTGGCCGTCATCATCACCTACGCCATGTGCGTGAACATCTTCTTCTTCCTGCTGGAAGTGTTCACCTCGTTCTACAGCAACATGCCGGGGCACATCGCGCCGTTTAAGTACCTGTTCACCGGCATCGACGGCCACAACATGATGGTGCCCTTCATGTGGACCGCCGTGGTCCTGGGCCTGGGCTGCCTGCTGTTCCTCATTCCCACGCCCATTCGCCAGAACACCACGGCCCTGACCATCGGCCTGGTGATGCTGGTCATCGCCTCCTGGATCGACAAGGGCCTGGGCCTTTTGATCGGCGGCTTCACGCCCAACCCCTTCGAGACGGTCACGGTGTACAGCCCGACCGTCCCGGAGATCATGATCTCGCTGATGGTCTTCGCGCTTGGCGGCATTGTGCTGACCGTGCTGTGGAAGATCGCCATCGAGGTGCGCTGCGAAGTCGAGGGCGGCAACCTGTCCATGGTGCCCCCGCCGGCCGCTGAATAAGCGCCCGACCGCGACCCTGCCTGTTAGGCCCGCTTCCGCAAGGAGGCGGGCCTTTTTCGTGGCTGGCGGCCCCCCGGCGGCATTACTCATGAGGAGGGTCGTGTGACGAGCCAGGAAGCGCCTGAGAGCGTCTGTGCGGCATCCGCAAGGCGATTTCGGTAGAGAACTTCGACCCAAGGGTTCTTCCCCCTAGCCGATCCGCTGCCCATTTCCGGGAGGCGATTTCCACTACAGCCTGGGCGGCCTGAGCAGCGGCGTATCCTGATTCGCCCAAGGGGCTCACCTTGCACGCACAAAGACGCCGTCGCGTTTTAAATACAACTCCAAGCTGCCGCTCTTCCCGTCAATACCTTGCCCGGCGCAGCCCTCCCCGACGACGACTCGCCCAACGCCACCTCGCTTGGCGGCGACTCGCCCGATGCCGCCCCGCTGACGACAGCTCGCCCGGCTGTTTGGCCGCCCTGCCGCCGCGCCCAGCAAAAAGGCCCGCCTCCTTGCGGAAGCGGGCCTGGGAAGTCCCTTGTCCGGCCATGACGGCCGGGACCGGGCCGCTATTGGGCGGCGGCCAGATCGAGCTTTTTCATGCCCATGGACACGTAGATGTCGGCCAGGGCGCTCTGGTAGTCGGTAAGGGCCTGGGTCAGGTTGTATTCGGCCGTGCTCACCCGGGCCTGGGCGTCGAGCACGTCGGTGCTGGTGCCGACCTGGGCCTGATAACGGGCCACGGCCATGCGGTAGCCTTCCTTGGACGCTTCCAGGGCCGTGCGGGCCACCGAGATGCGCTTGGCCGCGTCCTGGATGTTGAGATAGAAGGTCTTGACCTGATAGCCGATGTCCAGGCGCAGCTTGGCCAAGTCGGCTTGCAGCTTTTTGACGTTCTCCCGGGCCGCCTGGAAGCCGAAGAAGGTCGAACCCCAGTCCCAGGCCTGCAGCGAAGCGGTGATGCCGAAGGACGTCGTTTCGGGAGTGGTCTGACCGGAATTGTCGCGCACGTCGAGATCCAGGGTGTTGCCCTGGCGCTGGTAGATGGCCTGGGCCTGGACCTGGGGATACAGCGGGCTGGCCGCGATCTTGGCGTCGCGCTCGGCGATCTGCACCGACTTGACGGCCATGTAGAGGTCCGGGCGCTGCTTGTAGGCCAGATCGAGGCAGTCCTCGATGTTCATGGCAAAGGGAATGTAGGCCAGCTCGCCCAGGTAGTTGGTCTGCTGGTTGAGCGGCAGGTTCAGCAGCGAATTGAGCTGGGCGGTCTGGACCAGGACGTTGTTTTCAGCTTTGAGCAGGTCCTGCTCGGCCTGGGCCAAATCGGATTCGGCCTGCAACACGTCCAGACGGGGCTTGAGGCCGACGTCGTAGTAGGCCTGGGCCACCTTGTACTGGGATTCGAGGCGGGCCACCGAGTCCTTGTTGGACGATACGTTGGCCCGGGCCTGGAGCAGGGTCAGGAAGGCCTGCTGCACGGCCTTGACCAGGGTCAGCTCGGTGTATTTGATGTTGGCCTCGGCCTGCTCCTTGGTCAGAGCGGCCTTCTGGTAGGAGCTCAAAAGCTTGAAGCCGGTGAAAAGCGGCTGGGTGGCCACCAGTTGCAGCTGGTAGGTGTTCTGCCAGGCTCCCACCCGGGTCGAAGCGGTGCGGGTGGTGGTCAGATTCGTGCCCTTAGTGGCGTTGATGATCTGGTTGGCGGGAATGCTCAAGCTGGTCGAACCCACGACCTGGGCGTCCACGCGCTGGAAGGAGTAGCTCACCGTGCCCACGGGGCCGAAGTTGGCCAGGGCCTGACGGCGCTTTTCCTCGGATCCGGTCAGCTGGGCGCGAGCCGACTGCATCTGCGGGTTGGCGTCGAGGCTGCGCTGGGCGCTTTGCTGCATGTCGAAGCTTTGCCCGTCGCCGGACGGGGCAACGCCGGCTCCCGCTTTCGGGGCGGCCGGATCGGTTTGCTTTTCCTTGACGAAGTCGGGCAGCGGGATCTTTTCGACCTTGGTTTCCAAGCCCGGATCGCTGATGGGCGGCGGCCCGTACCCGTCCTGGGTCTGCTGGACGGCGTAGCGCTTGGCCACCCGGTCGTTGCTGCCCGAACCATTTTGGGCGTACGCCGAGCCTGCCAGGATAATCGAAAGAATCAAACCCATTACCAGAACGCGATGGGGCTGTTTCGCAGCTGCGGTCATGCCGAGTCCTCACATTCGGGGAGATTTCCCCGCAGGCCAGGGAGGCTTCCCGATAATACAATTAATACCGGATGTATACTCTTGTGAACAAGCATTCACCAAACTGGCGTACATTCTATCCAAGCGCCATATATTACGCTTCTTCACGAGCTTTGTCGAGGGGCGCCCCCTCTCGGTTGCATCCGTGCCCCCCCTGCCGTACAAGCGCGGCTGCGGCAGGCGTTACCCGCCGCCAGGAGGATGCCCATGACCCTGGCCAATCGGCTCGGTTTTTCCAAAACACCGCTGTTCCTCGTGGACGGCAGCGCCTACATCTACCGGGGCTACCACGCCTTTCGCGATCTGGCCCGGTCCGACGGCTTCCCGACCAGCGCCCTGTTTATGATTTTCCGACTCCTGTTCAAAATACTTAAAGAGCAGGAGCCGCGTCATCTGGTTTTCTTCCTCGACGGCAAGGGGCCAACCTTTCGTAGCAACATTTATGCCGCCTACAAGGCCAACCGCGAGGCCATGCCCGAGCCCCTGGCTCGCCAGCTTGAGCCCCTGCGCCAAGGCCTGGCCCTTCTTGGCGTGCCGGTCATCATCCCCCAAGGGGCCGAGGCCGACGACGGCATCGCCAGCCTGGCCGCCCGGTTTTCGCCCAGCCTTCCCGTGGTCATCGTCGGCGCGGACAAGGACCTCAAACAATGCCTGAGCGACCGGGTGGTTCTCTACGATCCCTCGGGCAAGGCCGAAAAGATCACCACCCTGGCCGATTTCACCGCCGATTGCGGCATCGCCCCGGCTTCCTGGCCGGACTTGCAAGCCCTGGTCGGCGACTCCAGCGACAATATCCCCGGCATCCCCGGGGTCGGCCCGAAAACGGCCCTGGACATCCTGCGCCAGCTGCCCACCCTGGAAGCGGTGCGCGACGGCCTGGACACGATCAAGCCGAAAGTGCGCGACAAAATCGTTCCCCTTTTGGAAGAGCTTTTCATCTACCGGGAACTCACACGCCTCAAGACCGACATCCTGCCGGAAACCGGGCTTGACGACGCCTTGCTCGGCGCGCCCGACGCCAAGGCCCTGCGCGAATTTCTCCTGGCCTACGAACTGCGCAACCTTGCCCGGGACATTCCCGGCCAGCCGCCGGCTCCGGCTTCACCCCCAGCCGCGCCAGCCGGACCGCGCGCCGCCCAGCTGTCGCTTTTTGACGCCCCTCGGTCGGCCACGGCCCAACCGGTCGCCGCCCCGGCCGTCGTGCCGCCCCCGGTCATCGCCGCCCCCCTGGAAACCCTGCCCGACCCGGCCGGACAACAGCTGGCCCTGGTTCCCCTGGAACAGGGCTACAGCCTGTCCTACGGGTCGGACGAACTGTTCATCGATCCCGAGCCTGAGGCCCTGGCCGCGTTTCTGGCCCGGGCCGTCCGGGCGGCCGTGCCCTCGGTCAAAGCCCTTTTGACCGTGAGCCCCGCCTTCGCCGCCGTCCCCCTGGCCGTCTGGTTCGACCTTGGGCTGGCCGCCTATCTGCTCAATCCCGAAAGCCGGGCCTACGCCTTCGACCGGCTGCGCGACAGCCTGTTTGCCGATCCGTCCGTGGACACCGAGGGCGTGTCCCCGACGGACAACGCCCGGGCGGCTGCCCTTTTGGCCGAGGTGCTAGCCGCGCGTCTGGAAACCGCCGGCCTGACCAAGCTCGTGGCCGAGCTGGAGATGCCGCTTGTTCCGGTCCTCGTGGCCATGGAACGGGCCGGCATCGGCATCGACAAGGCAGCCTTCGCCGCGTTTGCCGACGAGGTCACCGGCCGCCTGTCCGGCCTGGAAACCGACATCGTCGCCCTGGCCGGCAAGCCGTTTAATCCGCGCTCCAGCCAGCAGCTGGGCGAAATCCTTTACACCGACCTGGGGCTCAAGGCCCACGGCAAGACCCCGGGCGGCGCGGCCTCGACCTCCCAGGACGCCCTGGAACGCCTGGCCGGGGCGCATCCGCTGGTGGACCGCATCCTGGAATTCCGCAAGCTCGAAAAGCTGCGCTCCACCTACCTCGCCCCCATGCCGGCCCTGGCCGACGCGGACTCGCGCATCCACACGACGCTCAACAACATGGCCACGGCCACCGGACGACTCTCCAGCTCCAACCCCAATCTCCAGAACATTCCCATCCGCGGCGAATTCGGCCGGCGGATGCGCGACTGCTTCACGGCCGGCCCAGGCAACCAACTCGTGGCCGCCGACTATTCCCAGATCGAGCTGCGGGTGCTGGCCCATCTGTCCGGCGAACCGGCACTCCTTGACGCCTTTGCCCACGGGGCCGACATCCACGCCCGCACCGCCGCGATCCTTTTCGACAAGCCCGAGGAAGCCATCGCCCCGGACGAACGCCGGCAGGCCAAGACCATCAACTTCGGCCTGCTCTACGGCATGGGGCCGCAAAAACTGTCCCGCGACCTCGGCATCAAGCTCGACGCGGCCAAGGCCTTTATTGCCCGCTACTTCGAGCGCCTGCCCGGGCTGTCCGCCTTTTACGAAGGCATCGTGGAAGCGGCCAAGCGCGACGGCTTCGTCACCACCCTGGCCGGCCGGCGGCGGCTTCTGCCCGACATCAGTTCGGCCAACAGCCAGCTGTCCTCCCAGGCCCGGCGGCAAGCCATCAACACCGTGGTCCAGGGCGGCGCGGCCGACATCATCAAGATGGCCATGCTGGCCGCCGCCGGCGACGCCGAACTGGCCGGCCTGGGCGCCGTGCTCGTGCTGCAGATCCACGACGAACTGCTGCTGGAAACGCCCGAGGCCGCGGCCAAGGACGCCGGAGCCCGACTGGCCGGGCTTATGACCGGCGTCATCACCCTGGCCGTGCCCCTGGAAGTGGACTGGGGAACGGGGCGCACCTGGGGCGAGGCCCACTAACCGACACGCGGGCACAAGGGGCTTTTCAACCCGGGCAAAGTGCCCTACCATCGCCCAGATTCGGATAATTCCAAACGCCAACAGGAAGCACGAGGAACCGACGGGATGCCGCCATCCGCCAAGTCCATCCGGGAAGATCTGGCCCGGGCCAAGGCCGCCTACGCCAAGAACGACGAACTGCGCGCCGTGCAGCTTCTGGCTGGGGCTTTCCGTTCCTTTACGGCGGTCAAACTGGCCGGCAGCGACAGAGCGCCCATCGAAAGCCTGTTTCGGGAATGTCTGACCAATATCGGCAAGCTCGACGGCGTCAAGAAATACGCGCCAAACGGCGTTCCCTACATCAAGGGGCAGGAACCCAAACTGGCCGCGTTCATGGCTTCCCTGGCCAAGAAGATGGAAGCCGATCTGGCCGAGGAGGGGCTGGAGGCCATGCGCCAGCGCAAACTGCGCATCGACCATGCCGTCATCAAGGGCACCAAGCTTTTGGCCGAAGGCAACCTGCTCGAAGCTCAGCGCAATTTCCGGGCCGCCGTGGAAGATTTTGTCGACGAGACAGGACTCTTTCCGCTTATTGCCGCCCGGCTCATCGACGCCGGCCACCACAAGGCCTCGCTGGAGTATTTGAAACGCGCCCTGGAGGAGTCGCCCGACAATCCGCGTATTTACGATTTTCTGGTGCAGGTCGGGGGCAAGGGCGAGGAATGGGCCGCCGTGGAGCGCGTCATGCTCGACGCCAAAGGCAAATCCGGTTCCCAGCCGCTGTTCGATCAGACCCTGTCCCTGGCCGCCGCCCGCCTGGGGCACTGGGACGTGGCTAAGGCCGCGGCCGCCCAGGCCCTGGCCGCCGATCCGGGGCTGGCCGACGCCAAGCGCGTGTACGCGGCAGCGACCCAAAAGCTGGCCCAGCAGGCCTCGCCGCCGCAATAAGCCCGGCAAAGCCCAACGGGGTTCACTTGGGCAGCGAAATAACGCTAGCCCCGCTCATTATCCAAGCCGCGCCCCAGGGCCGCCACCACCACGGCCGCATGGTCCGGCCAGGCCGCCGCCAACAGCGCCGCCTCGTCGTCCGGGCAGGGCCAGGCCAGGCCTTCGGCGGCCCGAGCCAGTTCCTCGGCGCTAAACGACCCCAAGAATTCGAGCAGCCCAGCCCGGCGTTCCGGTTCCAGCTCCAAAACCCTCAGGCCGTCCAAAAAGCCTTCCACCGCCGCCTCGGCCACTTCCGGCCCGGCCACGACCAGCTCGCCCACGCCTTCCACCCGGTCCAGGCGCAGGCGCATGGTCAGGTTGGTGAAAAAGCTCAAGGCCGCGAACTTTTCGGCCAATTCGCCGGCAGCGGAAAAATCCCGGGACGCGCCGTAGCCGCGAACGGTGATGAGCCGCGCCGAAACGCCCTCTCTGTCAACCCGAGCCACGAAATCGCCGGCGGCATGATGCCACGGGCCGATGCTCGCGCCGGTGGCGACATGGTAGTAACGAGTGAGGATACCGGCCGCCTGCCGGTACAGTTCCCGGGCCTGGGCCGTTGACAGGATCCGCGTCCCGGCGTCGTAGTTCCAAAGGCTGACCTGCCCAGCGCCGTCCTGGTGGAATTCGTGATAACCGTCGAACCAGTCTTCGAGGAGGAAGGCCAGGCCGTCGTGTTCGGCAAAGGCGTGGGGAGCGGGCAGGAACTCAGGCGAAAAATTGTCGCGAAGACCGGTGAGCAACCCGGCCTCCAGTTCCAGCATGGCCCGGGCCTCGGCCGAGGCGGCCACGTTGACGCACAGCTTGGTTTCCCGCCCCCCAGCCACCAGGGTAAGGCTGGCCGGATGATAGAGCGCGCCGTGTTTTTCGGCCCGAAGCACCACCGTCTCGGGCTCGCCGCCGCCCAGGCCGGCCAGGGCCGAGCGAGCCGGCTCGTGGGTCACAAAGGCTTCCAGCCCGTCGAAATACCGGCCGTAGTCCAGCCCTTGGGCCCCTTCCACGGCCACGCCGGCCAGTTCGGGCTTCCAGGCAATGAGCCCCTCCGGCGAAGCAATCTGCCGCACGACACGCATCGTTAACTCCTTCTCCCTCCTTCCCCCCAATTGGGGGGTCCGGGGGCCTCAGGCCCCC
>ALAO01000201.1 GCA_000307955.1 Solidesulfovibrio magneticus str. Maddingley MBC34
CCCCCGGCCGCCGGAGGCCTCTTTCCCATGCGTAAAGGAACCGAGAAAAAGCCGGCCATCACCATACGGCCGGAGGCGCTGGAAAGTTTCCTGGCCCAGACTTTCGGGCCGGATGCGCGCTTGGTCGGAGCCTGCGAGATGGGCGTGGACGACCAGGGCATGAAGGAATTCGGCTACGGCAAGCCGGTGTGCCTGGAGTTCGAAGCCGGCGGCGAGCTGCGCCGGGGCGTGCTGTCCATCATGCGCGGCGACAAGTACGGCCACCAGTTCTACTGGGACCGAGCCGCCATCCTCATGTTCCAGCACGCCACCTCCGGGGCGATGGAAAAGCATGTGCGCCCCATGGCGCTGGGGTATTTCGACGAGGACGACAACCTCGTGCCCATGGCCCGGCCCAGGGAATTTTTCATCGTCACCGAGAAGGCCCCGGGCTATGATTATTATCTGGACTTGGCCCGCATCCAGAAGACCGGCCTGGAGGCCAAGGACCTGGCCATGGTCCGGGAGTTCGCCTGCTGGCTGGCCCGGGTGCACAGCGCCAAGAAGGACGACGCCGACCTGTACCTGCGCCGCATCCGCAATCTGATCGGCGCGTCGGAGTGCATCTTCGGCCTCGTGGACGCCTATCCCTATCCCTACGAGCTGTTCCCGCCCGAGCGTTTTTGCGCTCTGGAAAAACGCGTCATTGACTGGCGCTGGAAGCTTCGGGCCTTCACCCACCGCCTAAGCGACGTCCACGGCGACTTCCATCCCTGGAACGTGCTCATTCAGGAGGAGGGCGAGGCGCGCGATTTCGCCGTCCTCGACCGCAGCCGGGGCCAATGGGGCGAGCCGGCCGACGACGTGGCCACCATGAGCCTGAATTTCGTGCTCTTTGGCCTCTACGGCAACGCCCGGTTAAGCGGCGACTTCGAGCGACTCTACAAGACCTTTTGGGAAACCTATCTGGAACGCACCAACGACACGGAGATGCTGGCCGTCATCGCGCCATTTTACGTCTTCAGGGGGCTGGTGGTGGCTTCGCCCCAGTGGTATCCCGGCCATCCCGAGGCCGTGCGCCAGGGGCTGCTGCGTTTTCTCGAAAACGTGCTGGAAGACGACCGCTTCGACTGGGCCAACTTCAACCGCTATATGGACTGATCCCCATGCCTGCCGCCATCTGGTTCACCGGACTGCCCGGCTCGGGCAAGAGCGCCCTGGCCAGGGCCGTTTGCCAATATCTGACCCTTGCCGGCGGCGACGTGGCCCGGCTCGAACTCGACGACCGGCGCAAGGCCTACTTCCCCAAGCCCACCTACAGCGAGGGGGAGCGCGAAAAAGCCTACAAGCTCTTTGCCGAGGAAGCCGCCGGCCTGTACCGGAAGCACACGGGGTTGGTGGTCATGGACGCCTCGGCCCCGCGACGGGCCATGCGCGACTACGCCCGGTCGCTCATGACCCATTTCGCCGAAATCCATGTGCGCTGCTCCCTGGCCACGGCCATGGCCCGAGAGGCCGCCCGGCCCGAAGGCAAGGTCATGGCCGGCCTCTACGCCAAGGCCATGATGCGCAAAGCCACCGGCCGCGACTTCCCGGGCCTGGGACAAGTCATCGGCGTGGACGTGCCCTTCGAGGAAGACCCGGCCGCCGAATGCGTGGTGGACGCCGAAGGGCTGTCCATCGAGGAAGGCCGCGACCACGTGCTGGCCTTTTTGCGCGCCTGGCCGCCGGTCTGGGAGCAATAAGGCTTGGGCGCTAAAATACCCGCTGCCCCAAGGCCACCTCGCGCTCGGGCGTGAGCAGCACCACGCCGCCTTTGCCATCCACCCCCAGCACCAGCACCTCCGAGCGATAGCCGGCAATGCGCCGAGGCTCGAAATTAACCACCGCCACCACCAGCCGGCCCGGCAATTCCTCGGCCGCATACACGCCCGTCAGCCGGGCGCTCGACTGTTTGACGCCAAGCTCGCCGAAATCGACCTGAAGCGCATAAGCCGGCACGCGCGCCCCCTTGAGCGGCTCGGCCGACAGGATGCGCCCCACCCGCATGTCCACCTTGGCGAAATCCTCAAACGCAATGGTTTCCATGACGCCTCCGCAATGTTCGTTCCCGGCTGTAACCAGCCCGCCCGCAACGGGCACTTGTCTTGCATAATTCCCGGCCAAGGAGTCACCGATGTCCGACGACCTTGTTCGTACCTGCCCCGGCTGCGGCCAGGCGCTGCGGTTCCCGCCCGATGTCGGCGGCGTGCTCATGGCCTGCCCGGAGTGCGGCCACCGCTTCGCCTCGCCCTTCCGTCTGGCCGTCGCCGCCAAATCCCCGACGCCCCCGGTTCCCCCAGTAGCGCCGCCGCTGCAACAACCGCAACCGCCAGCCACCCTCGCCACCGTCAAAAACAAGACCCCCGCCGCCCGCGCCGCCGCCAAATACGCGGCCAATAGCTGATGCCTCCGGCGGCCGGGGGGGATAATCCCCCCAAGCAAA
>ALAO01000202.1 GCA_000307955.1 Solidesulfovibrio magneticus str. Maddingley MBC34
GAGCCCCCCGGCCGCCGGAGGCATCTTCCTCTTCCTCTTCCTCTTCCTCTTGCCCTGTCCTGTCCTGCCCTTCCCTTGCTACTGGCTATGAATCGTCAACTGCGCCCCGGCCTGGAGCGCGCCGCCGCTTTTGATGTTGTTCCAGGCCATGAGCGAGGACGGGTCCACGTTGAATTTCTTGGCGATGCCCCAGAGCGTGTCGCCGGGACCGACCTTGTAATTGACGGATTTGCCGGCGGGTTTGGTTTGTTTTTCGGCGACCTGTTGTTTGGCGGCGGCCGGCTGGGGCGCGGCTTGGGCGAAGGCCTTGGAAGCGGCCGGGGTTGGTGCGGGCTGGCCGAAGGTTTTGGCGGCGGCGGGTTGGGGCAGGCCTTTGGGGGCCGGAGCCTGGGTTGCGGCGGCGATGTGGGCCGGGGCCGGCGCGGCCTTGCCGGGCAGGTTGATCTTGTCGCCGACCCGTAGGGCGGTCTTGCCGCCGTTGGCGGCGATGAGCTGTTTGGGATCGAGGCTGTTGGCCCGGGCGATGGAGTGCAGGGTGTCGCCGGCCTTGACGGTGTAGCTGGCCGAGGCGGCGGCCGGTGCGGGCTGGGGCAGGGCGGCGGCGAGCTGCGGCGCGGCCGGGGCGTTCTTGGCCGCCTTGCCGGGCACGGTGAGGCGTTTGCCGACGAGGAGATCCTTGGCCGAGCGCATGTTGTTGGCGGCCATGAGTTCCTGGGTCGAGACGCCGTATTTGGCGGCGATGGAGCCGAAGGTTTCGCCCTTGGCCACGGTGTGGGCGGCGCTGGGGGCGGCTTCGGCCAGAGCCGGGGCGGGTTTGGCGGCGGGCGCGGCCGGAGCGGGCGCGCCGGGCACGACGATCCAGGAGCCAAGGGTCAGCCGGCCGGCGTGTTTCATTTTGTTGGCGGCGAGCAGGTCCTTGGTGGAGACGCCGTATTTGCGGGCCACGCTGTCGATGGAATCGCCCTTGGACACGCGGTGTTTGATGGGCTTGGACGGGGCGGCGGCCAGGGGTTTGGGGGCGCAGGCGTCGGGGCCTTCGGCCAGGGCGGAGTTGTCGGCTCCCGAGGCGCTCAGCGCCACGCGCACGGTTTGTCCGGGCGGCAGGGTTTCGGGCAGGGAGGCGTTAAGCTGGCGCAGTTCGGCCACGGGCATGCCGGAGCGGCGGGCGATGGCCCACCAGGTGTCGCCGGCCTGGGCGGTCAGGACTTGCGTGCCGGAGGACGGGTAGTTGCCGGGATTTTGCAGGAAGGCCAGGGCGACTTGTTCCTTGGCCACGGGCACGTAGACGTTGACGGTCATGTCCGGCGGGCTGACCTGGCGGCGAAAGCCGGGGTTGTAGTCGCGGAACTGTTCCCAGGGCATCCCGCAGGCCTGGGCCAGGGCGGCCAGGTCGGTGCCGCCCGGGGCCGGCACTTCCTTGAGGTTGGGGCCGGCCTGCCAGTTGACCTTCTTGAAGCCCAGCGTCTCCAGGTTCTGGAAGATTTTCAGCACGGCCAGGAACTTGGGCACGTAGTGGCGGGTTTCATCCTTGAGGAGCTTGGGGTCCTTGGCGATGTCGAAGAAGTCGCACTGGCCGCTGGCGGCCATGACCCGGGAGATCTTGCCTTCGCCGGCGTTGTAGGCGGCCAGGGCGAGGTTCCAGTCGCCGAACATCTGGTAGAGCTTGGTCAGGTATTTGGCGGCGGCCACGGTGGATTTGTAGGGGTCGCGGCGTTCGTCCACCCACCAGTCGACGGTCAGCCCGAAGCGGCGGCCGGTGTAGGGCATGAACTGCCACATGCCGCCGGCCCCGACCGGGGAGTAGGCCATGGTGTTGTAGCCGGACTCGATGAACGGCAGGGCGATGAGGTCGGGCGGCAGGTTGTAGCTGGCCAGCACGGCGCGCACGTAGGGCAGGTGCGGTTCGGCCCGGCGTAGCCAGGTGTCCATGGAGCCGCGTTTGTCGATGGAGAAATATTGGAGGAAGACCTGCACTTCCTCGTTTTCCTTCACGTCGAGGTCGAACTGGATGGCCCCGCGCGAGGCCAGGGCTTTTTTCTCTTGTTCGGTAAGCGGCCGGCCGCGCTGGAGATTTTTGAGAATCTGCGAGGTGTCCCAGAGCTCGGGCTCCAGGTTGGCTTTCATGTCGGCGTTGGATTTGTCGTATTGCTTGCCGCCGCAGCCGGCGGACAGCAAAAAGGCAGGCAGGAGAACGAAAAGCAGGAGGTATCGGCCCATGCACCTTGCTCCAAGAGGAAAAAAGACCGGCGGGCGGACGCGGCCGGCCCTGTATGAGGATCGACGAAGGTCGTAAGTGTCCAAAAAGACTAGTAATTCCAGGCAATTTAGTCCAAAGTGGACGAAATTGCAAGGAAAAAAAAGCCTTGTGGTCCCGCCCACTTTGGGACATTTTGCGGCATGACCAAAAATGAACGCTCCCGCCGGCCGTCCAGTGACCGCCGGTCTTTTGCTGATGTCCTGTCCGCCCCGTCCGGGGAACGCGGCGAGCGCCGCGCTGCTTCTTTTGCCGGCCCCAAGGGCGGCTCCGGCCGTCCCAGCGGACCGCGTCCCGGCGGCCGGCCCCAAGGCGGCCAGGGCGGCCAAGGCCGTCCGCGCCGCGATGACGACCGCTCCGGCCCGAGCGGCCAGGGGCGTCCCCGCCGCGACGACGACCGTTCGGGCCAGGGCGGCCAGAGTCGCCCGCGTCGCAACGACGACCGGCCCGGCCAGGGCGGCCAAGGCGGCCAAGGCGGCCAGGGCCGTCCGCGCCGCGATGACGACCGCTCCCAGGGCGGCCAGGGTCGTCCGCGCCGCAACGATGATCGCCCCGGTCAGGGCGGACAAGGCGGCCAGGGTCGTCCCCGCCGCGACGACGACCGTTCCGGCCGTCCGTCCGGGCCGCGCGACCAGGGGCGTCCGCCCCGTTCCGACGACCGCCGCTCCGGCCAGGACCGGCCCCAGGGACCGGGCAAGCCCCGCTTCGACCGCGACGACGATCGCCGTCCGCCGCGCCAGGACCGGTTCGAAAACGACCGCCGTCCGCCGCGCCCCGAACGCTTCGAGGACGACCGGCCCGCGCCCCGCGCCGCCCAGCCCCTGGCCCCGGTCGAACTGCCCGAGGACATCCTGCCCGGCCGCAAGCCCGTGCGCGAACTCGTCGAGCAAAGCCCCAAGTCCGTGGACGACGTGCTGCTGCGCCAAGGCCTTCGCGGCGCGGACGTGGACGCCATCGTGCGGGCTTGCGAAGCGGCCGGCGTGCGCTACCGCTTCATGCCCGGCCTCGACATGGACCGTCTCTATCCCGGCAACCATCAGGGCGTCATGGCCCGGTTGGCCGCCGGACAGCTCGCCAGCCTCGAAGACGTGCTGGCCGCCGGCCTGGACGCGCCGCTCCAAGTGATCCTCGTGCTTGACCGGGTCCAGGACCCGGGCAACGTCGGCGCGCTGGCCCGCACCCTCTACGCCCTGGGCGGCGGCGGCATCCTCGTGCCCAAGCACGAAGGCGCGCGCCTGGGACCGGGTGCGGCCAAGGCCTCGGCCGGAACCCTGACCCGGCTGCCCCTGGCCAAGGTCACCAATCTCTCCCAGGCCCTGGATGCGGCCAAGGAAGCCGGCTACACCGTGGTCGGCGCGGCCGGCGAGGAAGGGGCGCAAAACGTTCACCTGGCCCAACCGACCTTCCCCATGGCCCTGGTGCTGGGCAGCGAAGAGGAAGGCATCCGCCCGGGCATCCGCAAACGCTGCGACACCCTGTGGCGCATCCCCCAGGCCCGGCCCATCGATTCCCTCAACGTGGCCCAGGCCGGAGCGATCATGCTCGGGCGTATGAGCGCGTTTGTGGGAATGGGAGAAGAATAGGAAGGGGGATGCCTCCGGCGGCCAGGAGAGGCGCTGCCTCT
>ALAO01000203.1 GCA_000307955.1 Solidesulfovibrio magneticus str. Maddingley MBC34
TGCTTGCCTGCGAAGACGTCTGCCCCAAGCAGATCCCGCTTCAGGAACAGCTCGGCAAGCTGCGCCGCAAGATGGCCCTGGCTTCCATTAAAAACATCCTGCCGAAGTTTTTGAAAAAAGACTTCTAGACGGGCCGGGTTTACGGACTTTGGGACAGGGGCGGCGGCGACGTCGCCCCTTTTTTGTGTCCGGCGATGGGGCCTTGACGTTATTGTGGAAATCAGTCCCTGCAAAAAACGACACTCCCGCCGCCGTCGCCCGAAAAGCGGCCTCCCGGGCCGCTTTTCGCCGCGCGACACTTGACACGGCCGCCGCCATTGCCCAAAAAACCTTTTTCACCTTTGCTATGATCGGCGTCGTGCCGCCAACTTTTCCCCAGCCCGGAGGCTCCATGAAGCGTATCGTCATCGCCCTGGCCTTGGTCCTGTGCGCCGCTCAGTCGGCCCTGGCCGACAAGGTCGCCACGCCCATCCCCATCGGCATCGCCGTGGCCCAGACCAGCAACGTGGCGCTTTTCGGCCAGGAGCAGGTCAACGGGGCCAAGCTCGCCGAGGAACGCTTAAACGCCGCCGGCGGCGTGAACGGCACGAAAATCGCCCTGGTCTTCCAGGACACCGCCGGCGATGAAGCCGGGGCCGTCAACGCCTTCCAGAACCTGCTCAACCGCGACAAGGTCGTGGCCATCATCGGGCCGACCCTGTCCCAGCAGGCCTTTGCCGCCAACCCCATCGCCGACCGGGCCAAGACCCCGGTGGTCGGCCCCTCCAACACCGCCAAGGGCATCCCCGAGATCGGCGAGTTCGTCGGCCGCATCTCCGCCCCCATGACCCAGGTCGCGCCCAACTCCCTCAAGCAGGCCATGAAGATCAAGCCCGACCTCAAGCGGGTGGCCGTGCTCTACGCCCAAAACGACGCCTTCTCCTCGTCCGAGACCACGACCTTCCAGGACGCCGTCAAGGAACTCGGCCTGGAGACCGTCACCGTCCAGAAGTTCCAGACCACCGACACCGACTTCACCACCCAGGTCACGGCCGTGCTCGGGGCCAACGCCGATCTGGTCATCATTTCCGGCCTGGCCGCCGATTCCGGCAATCTCGTCAAGCAACTGCGCCAGCTCGGCTACAAGGGCCTCATCGTCGGCGGCAATGGGCTCAATTCGCCTAACATGTTCCCGGTGTGCGGGGCGCTGTGCAACGACGTGCTGGTGGCCCAGGCCTACAGCCCCGGCGCGGTGGACAAAAACCCGGTCAACAAGGACTTCGCCGCCGCCTTCGAGGCCGCCTACAAGAAAGGCCCGGCCCAGTTCTCGGCCCAGGCCTACGCCGCCGTCCAGGTAGTGGTCGAGGCCCTGGCCAAGATCGAGAAGGAGACCGGCAAGAAGATCGCCGACTTCGAGCTGGCCGACCTGCGCGCCGCCCTCAACAAGTCCCTGCGCACCGGCACGTACCTGACGCCCATGGGCGAGATCAGCATGGCTCCCTCTGGCGAGGTCCAGCAAAAGGACTTCTACGTCTCCAAGATCGTCATGAATCCCGACGGCAAGACCGGTTCCTTCGTGCTTGTCTCCGAATAACCGTCCCATCTCGGCTGCGGCCGGGACGCCGCCTCGCGCGGACGTCCCGGCCGCTAAAAAAGCGTTCCCATGGATTTCGCCTGGCTCCTGCAAAGTCTCCTCAATGGCCTGAGCATCGGCTCGGTCTACGCCGTCTTCGCCCTGGGCTACACCCTGGTCTTCTCCATCCTCGGCATCATCAATTTCGCCCACGGCGCGGTGTTCACCCTCGGGGCGTACCTCACCTACGCCCTGGCCGTGGGCCGCTTCGGCATAAACGGCCTGCTGGCCGACGTGACCATGCCCGTGACCCTGCCCTTCGTGCCGGCGCTTCTCGTCGGCGCGGTCCTGTCGGGCCTGGCCGGCATGGCCGTGGAGCGGCTGGCCTTTAAGCCCCTGCGCCAGCGCGGGGCCGATCCGCTCCTGGCCCTGGTCAGCAGCCTGGGCGTGGCCCTTATTGTCGTCAACCTGATCCAGTATCTCGTCGGCGCGGAGATCTATTCCTTCCCGGCCGACATCTTCGGCGACCTGCCCATGGCCGTCATCTTCCAGATCGGCGGCAAGCCCGTGGCCGTGCGCACCATCCAGATCATCCTTTTTGGCGCAAGCCTCGTCATGCTGGCCGGCCTGGGCTGGTTCATCGGCCGCACCCGCGGCGGCAAGGCGCTTCGGGCCACGGCCGAGAACGCCGACACGGCAAGCCTGCTCGGCATCAGCGTCAACCGCTTCATCCTGGGCACCTTTTTCATTTCCGGGCTGCTTGGCGGCCTGGCCGGCACGCTCATTGGCGTCTCCTTCGGCGTGGCCGGGCCGTATTTCGGCGTGTCCTACGGCCTCAAAGGCCTGGCCGTCATCGTGCTCGGCGGCCTTGGCAGCATTCCCGGCGCGGTGCTTGGCGGGCTGGTCATCGGCCTTGGCGAGGCCTTTTTGCCCTCGGACATGAGTTCCTACAAAGAGGCCGTGGCCTTTGTGCTGTTGTTCGCCATCCTGCTGGTTCGGCCCCAGGGCCTGCTCGGCGGCCGTCTGGAGCAGAAGGTGTAATCATGTCGGGCTTTTTTGAAAACTACGGCTTCCTCATCGTCACCATTGTGCAGCAGGCGCTGTTGGGCCTGAGCATTTATTTCCCGCTCATGGCCGGCCAGCTGTCCCTGGCCAGCATCGGGTTTTATTCGCTCGGCGGCTACGTGGCCGCCGTCATGGGCACCCATCCGGCCTTGGCTCCGCTGCGCGAGGCCCTGGGTTTTTGGATGTTCCCCCTGGAGTGGCTCGGGGCGCTGGTCCTGTCTGTGATCCTGGGCATCGCCGTGGGCTATCCGGCCCTGCGCCTGCGCGGCATCTATCTGGCGCTGGCCACCGTGGCCTTTGTCCAGGTGGTCAACGTGGCCGTGCTCAACATGCCCATCGCCGGCGGCGCGGTCGGCATCTTCGGCATCCCCCAGGCCTTCGAGTCGCGCCTGGACTACATCTGGTTTTTTGGGCCGCTGTTCCTGTTGGCCTTGTTTCTGGTCTGGCGTATCGGCAACATGGGCCGGGGGCTGGCCTTTTTCGCCGTGCGCGAGGACGAGCTGGCCGCCGGGGCTATGGGCGTGGCGGTCACCGGCAACAAGGTCACGGCCTTTGTCCTGGGCTGCGCCCTGGCCGGGGTCACCGGAGCCATGTCCGCGCCCTTCCTCAATACCTGGAACGCCCGGCAGGGCACCTTCGACGCCTCGGTCACCTGTCTGGCCTACGTGCTCATCGGCGGTTCGCGTTCCATCTGGGGGCCGCTGTGCGGCGCGGCGCTCTTGGTCAGCCTGCCGGAGCTGCTGCGGCCGCTCAAGGACTCGCGCATGATCTTAAACGGCATCGTGCTCGTAGCCGCCTGCGTTTATCTGCCCCAGGGCATCATGGGCGGGCTGGCCGCCTTGCGGGCCAGGCTCTCCGGCCGGGGAGGGGCGGCATGAGCGCGCTTTTACAGGCCACCGACCTGCGCCGCCGCTTCGGCGGGCTCATGGCCGTGTGCGACGTGTCCATCGAGGTGCGCCCCGGCGAGATCATGGGCCTTATCGGCCCCAACGGCGCGGGCAAGACCACCTTTTTCAATCTGCTCACCGGCATGACCCGGGCCGATTCCGGCACGGTGGTCTTTGACGGTCACGACGTGACCCGGGCCAAGCCCGAGGCCATCGCCCGGCTGGGGCTGGCCCGCACCTTCCAGAACATCCGGCTGTTTGGCGGCTTGACCCTTATGGACAACGTGCGCGTGGCCGGCCGGGTCCAGGCCCGCCATGGGCTGCTTTCCGGCCTGTGCTTCACCCCGGGCAGCCGCCGCGAGGACGAGGCCGTGACCGAAAAGGCCTTCGACCTGCTGCGTCTGGTGGGGCTGGAGGATCGGGCCGACCATCTGGCCGCCTCGCTGCCCTACGGCGACCGCCGCCGGCTGGAGATCGCCCGGGCCCTGGCCCTTTCGCCCAGGCTCCTGCTCCTCGACGAGCCGGCCGCCGGCCTGAACCCTTCGGAAAAGCTCGGGCTGGCCGATTTCATCCGCGCCATCAAGGAGCGCTTCGATCTCACGGTACTGCTCATCGAACACAACGTGCCCATGGTCATGGGGTTGTGCGACCGGGTGATGGTGCTCAATTTCGGCCAGATGATCGCGGTCGGCGCGCCCGAGGACGTGCAGCGCGACCCGGGCGTCATCGAAGCTTATCTTGGAGGGGACGCCCATGGCGCTGCTTGAGGTCGAGGCGCTTTGCGTCAATTACGGGGCCGTCTCGGCCGTGCGCGACGTGTCGCTGTCCGTGGAGCAGGGCGAGATCGTCACGCTCATTGGGGCCAACGGCGCGGGCAAGACCTCGATTTTGCGCGCCATCTCCAAGCTCGTCGCGCCGCGTTCGGGCGTGGTGCGCTTCGACGGCCGCGACGTCACGGCCCTGCCGCCCGAGGCGCTCGTGCGCCTGGGCATGGCCCATTCCCCGGAGGGCCGGCAGGTGCTGGCCAAGCAGAGCGTGGGCGACAATCTGGAGCTTGGGGCCTACGTGCGCAAGGATCGGGCGGAAATCGCCAAGGACATGGCCCGCATGTATGAGCTGTTCCCCAGGCTGTCCGAGCGGCGCCACCAGTCGGCGGGCACGCTTTCCGGCGGCGAGCAGCAAATGCTGGCCATCGCCAGGGCGCTCATGAGCCGGCCGCGCCTGCTGCTGCTTGACGAACCGAGCCTGGGGCTGGCCCCGCTTTTGGTGTCGGAAATTTTCGAGATCATCATGGGCCTTGGGGCCATGGGCACGACGATTTTGCTCGTGGAGCAAAACGCCCGCCTGGCCATGCGGGCGGCGGCCCGCACCTACGTGGTGGAGTCGGGCAGCATCGTGCTGGAAGGCCCGTCGGCCGAGTTGGCGGCCGACGAGCGGGTGACCAAGGCCTATTTGGGCTGACCGCGAATTTCGTTCGGGAGAGGGGTTTTCGTGCGCGGCGGGGAGGCTTCCCCGCCGCGCTTTTTTTGTGTGATCCCCGGCCTCGGCCGGCCGGCCGCAAACCCCGGACTGGTTCCGGCCCTGTTTTTCTTCCTTTTGTCCGGGAACTTCCGGGTATTCCGAATATTTGTCAAAAAAGTAAAAACCGCGCCGAAAATTCCACGTTTTCCAGCCTTCCCCTTTGACAGCCGGGCGGTCGCCGTGTATCACTCAGCGGGCCGGGTGTTCCGGCTGGCGGAACGGTAGTTCACATTTTAAGCCAAACGGAGCCGATTTCGTGTCGGGAAAGGCCAATATATCCGAATCCCTGGCCAAGGGGCTGGCTATCCTCGACCTGTTCGGCGTCGAGGACGCCGGCTTCACTTTAAGCGAAATCGCCGCCCGCGTCGGCATCAGCAAAACTTCCGCCCACCGTTACGTCACCACCTACTGCGAACAGGACTATCTGGCCCGCGACGCCCGTTCCGGCCTGTACCGCCTGGGCGTGCGCACCCTGGCCCTGGCCCAGTCCATGATCGAGACCAGCGAGCTCGTGCGCGGCCTGCGCCCCTTTGTCGACGAAGCCGCCGCCCGCCACGGCATTCATATCGACGTGGCCCTGCTCTCCCGGGACGCCGTCTATCTCGTCTATCGCCGCGACTCCGCCGACACCCGGGTCTTCCGGTCGTTCAGCTACGCCTCGTCCCTGCATTATCTGGCCGCCGGCAAGGCCGCCATGGCCTTCATGGAGCCGCGCGCCCTGGCCGAGATCATGTCGCGTCTGACGCTTGCCGCCAAGACCGACCGCACCATCACCGACAAGGCCGTGCTCGAAGCCGAGCTGGCCGAGGCCCGGGAAGTGGGCTACGCCAAGAATAACGAGGAATCGCTGCCGGGGCTCATCGCCATCGGCGCGCCGCTTTTTTCCCTGCGCACCGGCAAGGTGGTCGGCGCGGTCAGCTTCGACTCGTCCACCGCCACCTATTCCATGCAGGAGTTGGAACGCCTCTTCGCCGGTTATCTGGTGGAGTTGGCCAAGAAAATATCGGCCGTGGTCTCGCTGTAACCGCCGGGCCGCAACGGCCGCCGGCGAAAACCGCAACGTGGAGGACTTCTCATGCGCAAAATGCTTCTTTTGTGCCTGGCTTTGGTGCTCGGTTTCGCCAACGCGGCCCTGGCCGCCGACGACACCGTCAAAATCGGCGTCTTTTTGCCCCTGACCGGCCAGAACGCCTTCGGCGGACAGCTGGAGCTTGAGGGCGTGCAGCTCGCCGCCAAGGAAAACCCCACCGTCCTGGGCAAAAAAGTCGAACTGTTCGTCGTTGACAACAAGTCCGACAAAGTCGAAGCGGCCAACGCCGTCAAGCGCCTGATCGAAAAGGAAAAAGTCCAGGCCATCATCGGCACCTACGGCTCCTCCCTGGCCATGGCCGGCGGCGAAGTCTCCGAAAAGGCCGGCATTCCCCAGGTCGGCACCAGCTGCACCAACCCGTTGGTCACCCAGGGCAAGAAGTACATCTTCCGCGTGTGCTTCATCGACCCCTACCAGGGCGCCGGCGCGGCTACCTACGCCTATAAGACCCTGGGCCTCAAAAAGGCCGCCATGCTCGTCGACCTGGCCAGCGACTACTCCGTCGGCCTGTCCAAGTTCTTCAGCAAGTCCTTCACCAAGCTCGGCGGCCAGGTCGTGGCCACGCTGAACTACCAGTCCGGCGACCAGGACTTCACCGCCCAGCTGACCAAGATCATTTCCGAAAAGCCCGACGTTCTGTTCATCCCCTCCTACTTCGCCGAAGGCGCCATCATCATGAAGCAGGCCAAGGAACTCGGCGCCACCTTCAAGATCATGGGCGGCGACGCCATGGACAATCCCAAGATCACCGACATCGGCGGCTCCGCCGTGGAAGGTTTCGTCCACACCACCTTCCCCTATGATCCGTCCATGAAGAACATGACCGAGATGGCCAAGAAGTTCACCGCCGGCTGGAAGGCTCAGTACCCCGGCAAGGAACTCAACGTGAACGCCGCCCTGGGTTACGACGCCTACATGATCATCCTCGACGCCATCACCCGCGCCGGCAAGGCCGACCCCGAGTCCATCGCCAAGGCCCTGGCCGCCACCAAGGGATTCCAGGGCGTCACCGGCGCCACCACCATCAACGAAACCCACGACGCCGAAAAGCCCGTGGGCCTCGTGGTGATCAAGGACGGCAAGAAGATCTACGAAGGCGAAATCACCCCCGAACTCTAAACCGTACGACGCGTTTCGCCAGCAACGGGACGGCCCCTCACCGGGCCGTCCCGTCACCGAACGGGCGGCGAAACCGCAGGCAAGGACCCCCGCATGAACTCGGCGACGTTCATCCAGCACATGCTCAACAGCCTGACCCTGGGCAGCCTCTACGCCCTGGTCGCCATCGGCTACACGATGGTCTACGGCATCCTGCGCCTGATCAATTTCGCCCACAGCGAAATGTTCATGCTCGGGGCGTATTTCGTTTTTTGGGGCATCACCCTGGCCAATCTTCCCTGGCCCGTGGCCATGGTCATCGCCATCGTCGTCACCGCGACGCTCGGCATCGTGGTCGATCAGGTGGCCTACCGGCCGCTGCGCGACGCCCCCCGAATTTCGGCGCTTATAAGCTCCATCGGCGTCTCCTTTTTCCTCCAAAACGTGGCCATCGTCTTTTTCCAGGCCATCCCCCGCGAGGTCTACCGGCCCCAGTGGCTGGAAGACCCCATCATCATGGGCGGGGTGCGGGTGCTGCCGCTGACGCTTTTCGTGCCGCTGCTGTCCCTGGCGCTGATGCTTGGCCTCATCTGGATCGTCTACCGCACCAAGGCCGGCCTGGGCATGCGGGCCATCAGCAAGGACATCGAGACGAGCTACCTCATGGGTGTGCCGGTCAACCGCATCATCGCCCTGACTTTTGGCATCGGCTCGGCCCTGGCCGCCGCCAGCGGCATCATGTGGGCCCTGCGCTATCCCCAGCTCCAGCCCATCATGGGCACCATCCCCGGATTCAAGGCCTTCATCGCCGCCGTCTTCGGCGGCATCGGCTCCATCCAGGGCGCGGTCATCGGCGGCCTGGCCCTGGGATTCATTGAGATCATGACCGTGGCGTTCTTCCCCGATCTGGCCGGTTATCGGGACGCGTTTGCCTTCGTGCTGCTCATCGCCGTCCTGATGTTCAAGCCGACAGGCCTTTTAGGCGAACGTCTGGAGGATAAAGTCTGATGCGACGCGGACAAACCGTCATCCTCAATCTTGTGGCCGTGGCGGCCCTTGGCGGATTTCTGTGGCTGGCCGAAGGCAACTTCGACGGCTACAAGATCCAGATATTAAACCTCATCGCCATCAACATCATCCTGGCCCTGTCGCTCAACCTTATTTACGGCTTCACCGGGCTGTTCAGCCTCGGCCATGCCGGGTTCATGGCCATCGGGGCCTACATCTGCTCCATCCTGATCATGTCCCCGGACCAGAAGGACATGCTCTTTCTGCTGGAACCGGCCTATGACTGGGTGCAAAACGCCCATGCCCCGTTTCTGGTCGCCGTCCTGGCCGGCGGACTGGTGGCCGCGGCCATCGGCGCGCTGGTCGGCTTTCCGCTCCTGCGCCTGGGCGACGACTACCTCGGCATCGCCACCCTGGGATTTGCTGAAATCATCCGCGTGCTGGCCAACAACTTCCCCCGCCTGACCAACGGGGCGCTCGGGTTCAAGGGCATCCCGGACTACGCCAACCTGTGGTGGAACTTCGGCTGGTGCGTGGTCACCCTCTACGTCATCGTGCGGCTGCTCAAAAGCAACACCGGCAACGTGCTCAAGGCCATCCGCGACGACGAAGCCGCCGCCCGGGCCATGGGCGTCAACGTCTTTCGCTACAAGCTGTTGTCCTTTACCGTGGGCGCGTTTTTCGCCGGCGTCGGCGGCGCGCTGCTGGCCAGCCTGCTCACCACCATCGACCCCAAGATGTTCCTTTTCACCCTCACCTTTAACATCCTCATGATCGTGGTGGCCGGCGGCCTTGGCTCCTTAAGCGGCACGGTCATGGCCGGCATCGGCATCACCGTGCTGCTCGAATGGCTGCGGGTGGTGGAAAATCCGGTGGATCTCTTCGGCTACGAGCTGCCGGGCGTGCCGGGGATGCGCATGGTCGTCTTCTCCCTGGCGCTTATCATGATCATTCTCTTCCGGCGCGAAGGGCTCATGGGCATGCGCGAACTGCACTGGCAATCCCTGTTCAAAGTGTTTTCCCGGGGGAGGGCGTGATGGCCGGCGACGTGATTTTAGCCACTAGCGACGTGACCATGCGCTTCGGCGGCCTGGCTGCGGTGACGGACCTGTCCCTGGCCGTGCGCCGGGGAACCATCGCCGGGCTCATTGGCCCCAACGGCGCGGGCAAGACCACCTGCTTCAACATGATCACCGGCTTTTACAAGCCGACCACGGGCACCATCGTCTTTGACGGCCAGGAGGTCACCGGGCTGCCGCCGCACAAGGTCTGCAAGGCCGGCATCGCCCGCACTTTCCAGAACATCCGGCTGTTCGGCAACGAGACCGTGCTCGAAAACGTCATGATCGGCCGCCACCTGCGCCAGAAGACCAGCTGGATCGACGCGGTGCTGTTTACCCCGGGCTACCTGCGCGAGGACAAGGCCATGCGCGCCCACTGCCTGGAGCTGCTGGCCGCCGTGGGACTGGCCGATGCGGCCGACGAAAAAGCTTCCAGCCTGGCCTACGGGGCCCAGCGCCGCCTGGAGATCGCCCGGGCCCTGGCCACCGAGCCATCGTTTTTGCTCCTGGACGAACCCGCCGCCGGCATGAACCCGCAGGAGTCCGAAGACCTCATGGGCTTCGTGCGCACCATCCGCCAGGATTTCGACCTGACCATCCTGCTCATCGAACACGACATGAAGGTCGTCATGGGCATCTGCGAACACATCTGGGTGCTCGATTACGGCGTCACCATCGCCGAGGGCGCTCCCGAGGCCATCCGCCGCGATCCCAAGGTGATCCTGGCCTACCTCGGCGAGGAAGGGGGACTCCATGCTTGAGATCCGCGATCTCCACGTCCACTACGGCGGCATCCATGCCTTAAAGGGCGTTTCCCTCGACGTGCCCAAGGGCTCCATCGTGACGCTGATTGGCGCCAACGGCGCGGGCAAGTCGAGCACGCTGCGGGCCATCTCGGGGCTGGTGAAAAACAAGCGCGGCCGCATCAGCTGGAACGGCACGGACATCTCCAGCAAGAATCCGGTGGACATCGTCAAGTCGGGCATCGTCATGTCCCCCGAGGGCCGGCGCATCTTCGCCCATCTGAGCGTGCTCGAGAACCTGCGTCTGGGAGCCTACAGCCGCAGCGACGAGGCCGGCATCGCCAAGGACATCGACTGGGTTTTCGAACTCTTTCCGCGCCTGTCGGAGCGCCGCAACCAGAAAGGCGGCACGCTCTCCGGCGGCGAACAGCAGATGCTGGCCGTGGGCCGCGCGCTCATGGCCTCGCCCGAACTCGTCATGCTCGACGAGCCGAGCCTTGGCCTGGCCCCGCTCATCGTCAAGGAAGTCTTCGACATCATCCGCATGATCAACGCCAAGGGCATGACCGTGCTCCTCGTCGAGCAAAACGCCTACGCGGCGCTGAAGGTCGCCCATCAGGCCTACGTCCTCGAAGTCGGGACCATTACCCTGTCCGGCGCCGGCGAGGCGCTCCTCGCCGACGACCGCGTTCGCGAAGCCTATTTGGGCGGTTAGTCGCGCGTTGGGAAAAGCGGTGGTTTTGACGGACTGAGAAGAGGAAGATGCCTCCGGCGGCCAAAGGGGCTGAGCCCC
>ALAO01000204.1 GCA_000307955.1 Solidesulfovibrio magneticus str. Maddingley MBC34
TCCGGCGGCCGGGGGGATGATCCCCCCGGACCCCTGCGATAGGGGGGCTGGGAGGCATGCGGCGCTGGCGGCCTGGTGACGTGCCGAGCAGGCCGGCTGATCCCGGCGAGAACGGCAGGTAAAGGACGGCTTGTTGCTGCAAGGCGCGGGCTCACGTCGGCTGGCGGGAAACGCCCACAGCCCGGCACCGGCACATTCGGCGAATGACGCGGCAGGCAAAAAGAAAGGCCCCGGCGGGACAAGCCGGGGCCAGTAACGTTGTTCTGTAAAAACGACTTATGGGTTTTCGCAATGTCCTCGGCTAAGACTGTAAGGCTCGTGTTTGCCACACGTGGAGTTTGCCAGGACTACTGTATATCTCCGGCCTGTAAATGCCCTACTGCGAGGAAGCCTGCTCAACTGTTGATTCACCCAAGGGCATCGCCTCCGTTAGGGTTGCTAACAACCTTCACTAGGGACACGACTAACATATAGGTCCGGGCCGTGGCCTTGTCCAGTATTTTTTCATTGGAGACGGGCGCGGCCGACATGTTCGGTTCGCCCAGGCGGGATCGGACGCGTCGCCCCCCGCCATGGCCGCGCCATCAGCGCCTTGGCCCTGGGCAGCGGCAGCCCGGGCGGACGCGTGAACACCGGGGCGGGACGCAACCAGGCTCCCGAACTTCGCCGCCAACCGGGTTCCGCCTGCGGCTCCGGCAACGCCATACCCGCCAGACGCCTCGTCCGATCATGGCTGATTGCGAAACATGTGAAGCATTTTGACCCAATACGACCACTCGGTGTTTCTTTTTTGGAGCCCTCGCGCAACGTGCTGCAATATTTAAAATAGCATAAGGATTCTCCCCCCTTTTGCCCCTCTCGCCGCGTTGTTTTCGGTCACGTTGGGACTCCCGGCGTGATCTCCCCCCGCCCCCGGAAGCTGTAACAACCTTATTTCATTGTAAATCGCTGGCCTGGAGTGATCCTTGCTAGTTTTAACACAACCGTATCCCTCCGCCCCCGCCGGCCCGGCGAAGTGCGCGTCGTCGGACAGCCGCCAAAAGCGGCGGCCAAAGGTGGCCGGGGGAGAGGCGGGACACGAGGAATTTCCTTGCCGTGTGGCATGCAAGGCCGGTTGGCCAAGAAAACACCATGGTTGGAGGGTATAATGCCAAAGTTCATTCGTATCGACATGGGCTCGAAAGCGGTGAAGGTCGAGGACTGCCCCGAAAAGTACGCCGGCTTGGCCGGCCGTGGACTGACCTCCATTTTCGTGGCCGATGAAGTGAAGCCGACCTGCCATCCCCTTGGCAAGAACAACAAGCTGATCTTCGCCCCCGGGTATCTCACCGGCACCAGCGCCGCCAACTCGGGCCGCCTGTCCTGCGGGGCCAAAAGCCCTCTCACCGGCGGCATCAAGGAAAGCAACACCGGCGGCACCTTTGCCCAGCGGATGTCCAAGATGGACATCAAGGCCCTGGTCTTCGAAGGCCTGCCCGAGGGCGACGGTTTCTACGTCGTCAAGGTCACCATGAACGGCGTGACCATCGAAGAAGCCCCGACCGAAATCATCGGCATGGGCAACTACGAGGCCATCAAGGTGCTGCAGGCCAAGTACGGCCCCAAGGTCGGCGTGGCCATCATCGGACCGGCCGGCGAAATGCGCCTGACCGCCGCCAACATTTCCTTCGCCGATCCCCAAAGCAACATCCGCAGCGCCGGCCGGGGCGGCCTTGGCGCGGTCATGGGCGCGAAAAAGATCAAGGCCGTGGTCATCGACGACGCCGGCGCGCCCGGCGTGACCATCGCCAACCCCGAAGCCTTCAAGGCCGCGTCCAAGCGCTTCACCAACGCCCTGACCACCCATCCGGTCACCGGCCAGGCCCTGCCCAAGTACGGCACCAACATCCTCGTCAACATCTTAAACGAGGCCGGCGGCCTGCCCACCAAGAACTTCCGGTCCGGACGCAACGAATGGGCCAACAACGTCGGCGGCGAAACCATGGCCGCCACCATCGAGGCCCGCAAGGGCAAGACCACCCACGGCTGCCACGCCGGCTGCATCATCCGCTGCTCCCAGCACTACAACGACAAGGACGAGAAGTACCTGACCAGCGGTTTCGAGTACGAGACCATCTGGGCCCTTGGCGCCAACGCCTGCATCGATGACCTCGACGCCATTGCCTACGCCGACCGCGAATTCGATGACGTGGGCGTGGATTCCATCGAGACCGCCGTCACCGTGGGCGTGGCCATGGAAGCCGGCATCATCCCCTGGGGCGACGCCAAGGCTATGCTCAACCTCATCCTGGAAATCCGCAAAGGCACCCCGCTTGGCCGCATCCTGGGCAGCGGCGCTGGCGCGCTCGGCCAGATGTATGGCTTAAGCCGCGTGCCCACGGTGAAAAACCAGGCCATCCCGGCCTACGATCCGCGCGCCGTCAAGGGCGTCGGCCTGACCTACGCCACCACGCCCATGGGCGCGGACCACACCGCCGGCTACGCCGTGGCCACCAACATCCTGAAGGTCGGCGGCTTCGTCGATCCGCTGGGCAAGGAAGGGCAAGTCGAGCTGTCGCGCAACCTGCAGATCGCCACCGCCGCCGTGGACAGCACCGGCATGTGCCTGTTCATCGCCTTTGCCATCCTCGACATCGCCGACGGCTTCAACGCCCTGGTCGAGATGATCAACGCCCGCTACAACCTCACCCTCACCGGCGACGACGTCGTGGCTCTTGGCAAGACCATCCTCAAGGCCGAGCGCGGCTTCAACGAGCGCGCCGGCTTCACCAAGGCCCACGACCGGCTGCCGGAGTTCTTCGACGAGCCCTGCGCCCCGCACAACACGACCTGGGACTTCACCGACGAGGAAATCGACGAGGTGTTCAACTTCTAGGCCTTGGGCCGCGAGGCTCTACCCTCTCCGGGGGCGGACGGCGTCGGCTGGCCGCCCCCGGACTTGTCGCCCCCTGTCGCGTCGGGGCCAAGACCTCGCCAGAACAGGGGGTTTTTTGTTAGCAGAACCGGACCGCGCACAACCGAGCTGGCTGTTGGAGGTGAAATTCATGACGACGACCATCGAATTGCGTGGCTTCATGGAGCTGTCCGACCTGTTTCGGGAACGAGGATGGCACACGCCCCATGAGGTGGCCGTTTCGGGCACGATGACCGGGCCTGAGCTGCTGGCCCTGCTCGACGTCGGGCGGGAGCGGGTCGAGGTGATTTTCGTCAACGGCAAGGCGACGAGCCCGGAGGCGGCGACCATTGCCGGCGGCGACCGGGTGGCCCTGGCCCCGCCGGGCGTGCCCGGCCCCTACCGCGTGCTGTTGGGTTTCAAGAACATGGGCTGACGCCCAGACCGCGCCGACGCTGTCCGCCACGCCGTCGGCCGCGGCGTGGCCGCGCCCAGGGAGGGATGATCCCGGCGCGCCGTTCCCCCCTCGCCGTCCATGCCGACGGCGTTTCGCAAAGCCCCGGCTGGCGTCCTTGTTGGGTCAAAAAGCGCCACAACACACCAGGACATGCGCCGTATTTGGCCAGAGCGTGTCGCCAAAAACGATGCCCATGGTCTGCGGCCGTTCCCGAAAATTCCAGGCCCCGCCGGAGCCGGCGACCGGCCGCCGATCCGACGAGCCGACCATCCCCAAGCATTTCCTACGCGATTGCTCCGCTTTTTGCATGGGCTCGTGTCGCGTTCCTGAACACATGGTCTCCGGCGCTTGTCCGCGAAACGCCTGAGGCGCTTTTCATGGACATGACACTAAACGGCGACTTCCGCCGTGGCCACGACCTCGGCGTAGACCGCGCCCAGGGCGGCCAGGAAGGCAGCCTGGACATCGGCCGGGGCCACGGTCCGGCCGATGTAAGCCAGCTCGCGGGTGGCGCAGGCGTCGGCGGCCACGGTCACGGCGTAGCCCAGGTCAAAGGCGGCCCGGACCGTGGCGTCCACGCACATGTGGGTCATCATGCCGGCGACCGCCAAACGCTTCGCGCCGCAGGCGGCCAGCGCCTCGCCAAGGCCGGTGTCGCGGAAGCTGTTGGGCCAGTGCTTGAGGATGACGGTCTCGCCCGGCAGCGGGGCCACGCCGGCATGGATGTCGGCCCCGGGCGTGCCGGGCAGGAAGAACGTGGCTTCGGGACGGGCGGCCTCGTGGCGGATATGAAAAATCGGCCGGCCGGCAGCCCGGAATTTCGCCAGCAAGACGGCGGCGTTGCGGCCGGCGGCTTCGGGTTCGGCCAGGGCCATGGCCCCGCCCGGGAAATAGTCGTTTTGGATGTCGATAAGGAGCAGCGCGCTTGGCTGTTCCGTTGGGGAGCTGGTCGGCATGGCCGCCTCCGGGTCTGGCCGGGCCTTGGCCCGGGTTTGCGGGCGCGCCTTGACGCGCGGCCGGTTCCTTTGGCAAGTGGGATCATCGAATCGATCGGTTTAATCGGCTTCGCCCCCGACCAAGGGGGCCGGTCGCATGGTGGAGAGTGAGCCTATGGCCGTCGTTCATAGCGTATGTGTGAGCCGCAAGAAAGGGGAACGCAAGAGCGCCGTGGAGCGCGTCTCCCTGGTCGTCGACCACGGCATCGAGGGCGACGCCCATGCCGGCTCGCCACGGCAGGTGAGCCTGCTCTCCCTGGACGCCCTTAACCGGATGCGCCAGAAACTCGACTGGCTGGCGCCTGGGGATTTCGCCGAAAACCTCAACGTGGACGGGCTCGAAACCCTCGACATCGCCATGGGGCGGCGCATCCGGGTGGGCGCGGACGTGACGCTGGAAGTCACGGCCATCGGCAAGGCCTGCCACGACGCCGGCTGCGCCATCAAAAAAGCGGCCGGAACCTGCGTCATGCCCCGGGAAGGCGTGTTCGCCAAGGTGCTCGTCGGCGGCGACGTCACGGCCGGCGACGCCGTTGTCGTGGTGGAAGAGTAAAGAAAAGATGCCTCCGGCGGCCAAAGGGGCTGAGCCCCTTTGGA
>ALAO01000205.1 GCA_000307955.1 Solidesulfovibrio magneticus str. Maddingley MBC34
GCATGACCGGCGCCGGCAAGCAGAAGGCCGAGGAAGAATAGTCGCCGACGGCGCGTTGCGTTTCGCGACCCCGACCGGCAAGCCGCGACGGCCTGGCCCGGACCTCGCCGTTCCAGACACGCCCCAGCGGCTCTTGCGGGACCGCTTCGTGAAACCCGAACTTTCCGACGCGCGGTAGCGCGCCAAAAGACACGCGCCGTGAACTATCGTCCGCGTCTGGTCCTGGCCGGACTCTCCGGGGGGGCCGGGAAAACCATCCTCTCCCTCGGCGTCTGCCGGGCCCTGGCCCAGACAGGCCTTCGCGTCCGTCCGTTCAAAAAGGGTCCGGATTACATCGACGCCGCCTGGCTCGGCCTCGCCGCCGGCCGCGACGCCACCAATCTGGACCCTTTTCTCTTGCCCCCCGAACGCATCCCCTCCCTTTTTCTCGAAAAATCCGACGGCTGCGACATCAGCATCGTCGAGGGCAACCGCGGCATCTTCGACGGCATGGACGTGGCCGGCTCCTGTTCCACCGCCGCCCTGGCCCGTAGCCTTGCCGCGCCGGTCGTACTCATCCTCGACGCCACCAAGATGACCCGCACCGCCGCCGCCGTGGTGGCCGGCGTGGCCGCCTTTGAGCCCGGCCTCAATCTCGCCGGCGTGGTCCTTAACCGCACCGCCGGCCCGCGCCACCGCGACATCCTGCGCGAGGCCATCGAAACCCTGGCCCAGGTGCCGGTCCTGGGCCTTCTGCCCAAGATCGCCGAAAACCCCATCCCCGAACGCCACATGGGGCTGGTCTCCAACCGCGAACACGACGCCGTGGACCCCATCCTCGACGGTATCGCCAAAGTCGTAGCCGACCACGTGGACCTGGACCGCCTGCTGGCCATCGCCAAAAGCGCTCCGGATCTGCCGGACAGCCTGCCCCCGGCCTGTTTCGCCCCGGCCCGGGCTGACGCCGGCCAGCCGGCCATCGGCGTGGTGCGCGACGCCGCCCTGTGGTTCTACTATCCGGAAAATCTCGAAGCCCTGGAACGGGCCGGCGCGCGCCTGGTCCCGGTCAGCATCCTTGACGACGCGCCCTGGCCGGAACTCGACGGCCTCTACCTCGGCGGCGGCTTCCCCGAAACCCACGTCGAAGCCATCGCCGCCAGCGCGGCCACCCGCGACCGGGTGCGTCGGCTCTCCCAGGACGGCCTGCCCATCTATGCCGAATGCGGCGGCTTCATGTACCTCTGCCAGGGATTGGACGTGGCCGGCACGGTCCACCCCATGGCCGGCGTCTTTCCCGTGACCACCACCCTGTGCGCCCGGCCCCAGGGCCTGGGCTACAGCCTGGCCGCCGTGACCCGCGATAATCCCTTCCATCCCGTGGGCGCGGTGCTGCGCGGCCACGAGTTCCACTATTCCAAATGCCAGGCGGCCATCGGCTCCTGCCCCGGCGATGTGCCGCCCCTGCCCGGCCCGGAAGCCTTCGCCCTGGTCATGGAACGGGGCGTGGGCATGTTGGCCGGCCTGGACGGACTGTGCACCGCCAACACCTTCGCCGCCTACACTCACATCCACGCCGACGGCGCGCCCCACTGGGCCCCGAATTTTGTCGCCGCCGCCTGCGCCTACCGGGCGCGGAGCGGGAAGAAGAGTTAAGATGCCTCCGGCGGCCGGGGG
>ALAO01000206.1 GCA_000307955.1 Solidesulfovibrio magneticus str. Maddingley MBC34
CCGGCGGCCGGGGGCCTGAGGCCCCCGGACCCCCCATCTGGAGAACGGGGTTAAGGGGGGCGGCGTAAATGAACTCTGGCCGGTTGGACCGGCCCGGGCGCGAGAACGGACAACGGGCGGCCTCAGGGCCGCCCGTCGTATTTTGCGCCAACACCAGCGACTAGACGGAACAGCTTTTCGAAATGACGCAGTCGCGGCTGGCCCGCTTGCCGGCGTAGAGATAGCCATCGACTTCCTTGATCGCCTCGTCCAGGTCGCGCCCGGGGCCATGCTCCACCACGCCCAGGGTCATGGTGGCCTTGATCGTGATCCCGCCAAAGACGATGTCCGTGGCCGCCACCGCCGCCCGCAGCTTCTCGGCCAGGGCCACGGCCCGGGCGTTGCCGCAGCCCCGGGCCAGGATCAAAAACTCTTCGCCGCCCCAGCGCGACACGAAATCGTCCTTGCGCACGTTGTCCCGCAACACGCCGGCCAAGGCAGCCAACACCGCGTCGCCGGCGTCGTGGCCGTGGTCGTCGTTGATGGCCTTGAAGTGGTCGATGTCAGCCAGGACCAGACAGAAGACCGACTCGGGGTTGGCGGCGGCCTCGGCCTTGATGCGCTCGTACATGGCCCGGCGGTTGAGCAGCCCGGTCAGAAAATCGACGTAAGCCACGCGCTCCAGTTCCTGATAGGCCACGTCGAGCTTGTTCTTTTCAAGCCGCAGGGCGGTCTTGTCCTCTTGCAGCTTGCGGAAAAAAAGCTCGATCATCCGGTTGAGCTTGCGCTCGAAAACGCACAAGAGAATCACGAAGAGGATATAAATCAATGAGATAAGCTTGATGAAGTTGGCGATCTGGCCGTCATAGACCGTTTTGAAGGCCTGTTTTCGTCGCTCCACGATGGCCTCGATGTCGTCGAAGTGGGTGCCGGTGACCACGATCCAGTCAAAAGGCTTGTAGAGTTCGGCATAGGCCAGCTTCCGGCTCACCTCATCGCTGTCCATCTTCTTGAAATAATATTCGAAAAAAATATGACCGTCGCGTTTGATCCCTTCCAGCTCAACCTTGTAGGGAAAGTTGCCCGCGATGTCCGGCGTCTGCGTGGACAGCAGGCTGCCCTCGGTCTCGGGCAGGTTGGGATGCACGGCCCGCACGGCGTAGCCTTCGCCGCCGCCGTAGTCCCGGACCTCGTTGACCCAGACATAGCGGTTGGCGTCAAAAAGCACGCTGCGAATAAGCGGCTTGGCCCGGGCCTTGGCCGCCCGGTCCAGGGTCTCCCGGCCGACGAACACGGCGAGCTCCCGCCCGTCGGCCAGGGGAGCCCGGGCCAGGACCGGAAAGGCTTCCGCGTCCGCCCGTCCCTGCTCGAAATCCCGGACAAAGGCGGACGCGTTCTCCCGGCCGTTGTCCCAGACGCCCCGGGAGCGAGCCGGATCAAGAATCGCCACGCCCCATTCAGGACCGGCCAGGACGGCGGTCGCGGCCTTGCCGGACACGCCGGCCGTGGCCGCCGCCCGGATGGATGGGATGTCGAGGGCGGCCAGCATGGCCGCCTGCCCGGCCGCCAGCGCCTGGAAGTCCTGGCGCGTTTCCGTGCGGACCACCTCGATCTCCCGGATGGTGCGGCCGACGATGTTGGTGAGGTTCTTTTTGCGCTCGGCCAGGATCGTCTGTTCGATTTCCCCGACCATAAGCCTGAAGTTGGCCCGCTCGGCCGCGAAATAGGGCACGGCCACGGCCACGGCCGCAGCCAGCATGATCAGCAGCCCGAAGGCGTAATACCACAAGCGTATGGTGCGGACCGCCAATTTGTTCAACGGCAAACTCCGGACAGCGGAAACAACATCCCGACGCAACGCTCCTGGCCCGCCTCGGGACGAAAATCCGATGTTCCCCGACCATATCCCAGCAGCGGCCCGGACAACAACAACCTCGGCGGTTTTCTTAAGCTGGGCGGAACGGTTTGGGGCCTTAGATGGGCCGCACCGCGACCACGGCCTGGCCGGCCAGGCCTTCGAGGTCAGCCGGGATGACGATGAGGCCATCGGCCATGAGCAGGGTTTTGAGCAGCCCGGACTTGCCGAGCACCGGATGGGCCAGGGGCAGCTCGCCAGGACGCGGTTCCAGGCGCACCCGGACGTGGTCCTCGCGGCCCTGCTTGGAGGCGACGTTGCGCGACAGCAGCGCCGGGAAGGTGCGCGGCGCGCGGTCGAAGGCGGCCTTGTCGCCGGCCAGATGGGCGAGAAGCGGCAGCCCAAAGACGTCCAGCACCACTTGCGCCGAGGTCACCTGGCCGGGCAGGCCGATGACCGGCTTGCCGTAAAGGCTGGCCAGGATGGTCGGCTTGCCCGGGCTGATGGCTACGCCGTGGGCCAGGATGTCCGCGCCAAGGCTTCGCAGGGCCTCCAGGGTGAAATCGCGCGCGCCCACGGAACTGCCGCCCGACAGCAGGGTCAGGTCATGGCTTTCGGCGGCGGTTCGCAGCGCGTCCCGGATGGAATCGAGGTCGTCGGGCACCAGGGGAAACGTCGTGGGCACGGCCTGGGCCTCGGCCAACATGGCGGCCAGGGCGTGGCTGTTGACGTCGCGGATCTGGCCCGGTTTCGGCGTGGCCTGGGCCGGCACGAGTTCATCGCCGGTGGAGAGCAGGGCCACCGAGGGGATTTTTCCCACGGGCACATCGACCACGCCAAGGGCGGCCAACAGGCCGATCTCCTGGGGCCGCAGGCGCGTGCCGGCGCAAAGGGCCCTCTCGCCGCGCCGGGCGTCCTCGCCGGCCAGCATCACGTTGTCGCCCGGGGCCACGGGACGGCGAATCTCGATGGCTCCCGCCCCCAGGTCCTCGGCGTATTCCACCATGACCACGGCGTCGGCCCCGGCCGGCAAAAACGCCCCGGTGACGATGCGGGCGCAGTGTCCGGGCGGCAAGGCCGCCTCCGGGATGACGCCGATGGGCACGTCCATGGCCAGATCGAGATAGCCGGGGTTGGACTCGCCCGCCCCGAAGACCTCGGCCGCACGCACGGCGTAGCCGTCCATGGAAGCCCGGCTGGCCAGGGGCAGGTCCTCGCCGGAGACGACGTCGGCGGCCAGAAACCGGCGGCAGGCCGCGCCCCGGGGCACGGTTTCAAGGCCAAGGGGGGCAAAGGAGCGGAGCAGACCCCGAAACTCGGCCGTGGACACGGCCCGAAAAAAACCGTCGCGCATGGATTACGTCCTTCCGTCTGGTCAGGCTTCAAGCAGGTCGCGGGCTATGGCGGCGGCCCCGTAAAGGCCCACGTCCTCGTTGCGCACCAGCCGCACGGCCACGGTGCGCAAAAAATCGCCGTAGGTGGGCGAGGCCCAGAACTCCCGGGCGAATTCAGGATGCCGCACCAGCAAGGGGTTTTTGGCGGCCACGCCGCCGCTTAAATAGACGCCGCCGGCAGCCACCATGGTCAGGGCGTAGTCGCGCGCGGCCCGGCCGTAGAAACGGGCGAACCAGGCCGTGGTCGGGCTGTCCGGGGCGAGAAGCCGGCCGACCTCGCCCGGGGAAAGGTCGTCGCCAGTCAGGAAACGGTGCAGATGGGCCAATCCGCCCCCGGTCACCACGGTGTCGCGGCGGGCGTAGGCTTCGCCCGTGGCCTCGAACAGATAGGCGGCAAAGGCGGTCTCCTCGGGGCAGACAAAGGGCATGGCCGTCTGGCCGGCCTCGGAAGCCAAGGCCATCACGCCGCCGCCGGGGAGCGGGGCCAGGCAGGCATGGCCAAGGCCCGTGCCGGCCCCGATCACGGCCTGGACCTTGCCCGGGTTCATGTCGCCGGGCAGCACCACCTCGGCTGTGTCGCCGAGCAGCCGGCAGCCGTGGGCCTGGGCCAGGAAATCGTTGACGCAGGTCCCTTGGACGATGCCGTGGACCGTGCCCAGGGCGTCCAGGCCGAGATTCCAGTCGATGTTGGCAAACCGCACCGTGCGCCCGACCACCGCCCCGGGCACGGCGAATACGGCGGCAGCCGCCTGGGACGGGGCCAGATCGAAACCGGCCGCCGGCAGGGCGGCCAGCAGGTCGTCAAACGAGGCCGCCGCCTGGGTGGACAGACGGACCTGGCAGGACAGGGTCAGTGCGCCGTCCGGGGCCAGGAGGAAATGGCCGAAACGGCTGGAGGTGCCGCCGATGTCGGCGGCCAGCAGATGTCTGGTGGCAGGGGCGACGGCGTCGGCCATGTCGGTCTCCTTGCAAGCGGTGGGCGTTTGCGGCAGGAAAAAGCCCGCGCCGACGGCAGTGTAGCCGGGGCGCGCAAGGAAACGCAAGCATGGCCGACGTCGCAAGCGCCGCCCTGGCCGGGGCGGCCATGGGGCTTTCCGCCGGATTCGCCCCGGGGCCTCTGCTGTCCCTGGTGCTGTCCCAGACCCTGGCCCACGGCCCCGGCGAGGGCGTCAAGGTGGCCCTGGCCCCGATCCTGACCGACACGCCCATCATCCTGGCCACCTGGCTGCTGTTGTCGCGTCTGGAAGGCACGCCGGGGGTGCTGGGCGTCGTCGCCCTGGCCGGGGCGGCGCTGCTTTGCCGCTACGCCTACGACTGCTTCCAGGCCCCGCCCCCGGACGCCGGCGACCCGGCCAAGGCCCCGCGCTCGGTGCTGCGCGGCGTGGCCGCCAACTTTTCCAACCCCCACCCCTACCTCTTCTGGGCCACCGTGGGCGTACCCTACCTGTTGGAAGCGGGAAAGACCGGCCCAGCCGCCGTGGTCGCCTATCTGGCCGCCTTCTACGTCTGCATCGTCGGGGCCAAGGCCCTGGCCGCCGGACTGGCCGGCCGGTTCCGGCGGTTCTTGTCCAGCCGCAGCTACCGGCTGCTCATGGCCGGGTTGGGGCTGTCACTGCTCTATTTTGCCTGGGGATTTGTGGTCCAGGGACTCTCCCTGCTGGGCCTCTTATCCTGACCAGCCGGCAGGGGCCGGCTAAAGCGGGCGACCGGGGCGTTGTCCTTTGGGGCAATCGTCCGTATCATGGTCCGTCCCTTATCTTCGTCCATAAAGGAGCCTCCATGGCCGCGCCCTTCACCATCGGCCTTATCCAGATGGCCCCGGCTTCCACCGTGGCCGCCTCCCTCGAAAAAGCCGCCGAGCGCATCGAGGCGGCGGCCAAGGCCGGCGCGCAGGTGATCTGCCTGCCCGAACTCTTCGCCACGCCCTATTTTTGCCGCAACCAGGACCACGACGCCTTCGATCTGGCCGAACCCATCCCCGGCCCGACCACAAACGCCATGGCCGAGGCGGCCAAGGCCCATAACGTCGTTGTGGTGGCCCCGCTCTACGAGCGGCGCGGACCAGGCTGCTACCAGAACTCCCTGGCCGTGCTCGGCCCGGACGGCGACCATCTCGGCGTCTACCGCAAAATGCACATCCCCCACGATCCGGGCTTCGAGGAGAAGTTCTATTTCGCCCCCGGCGACCTGGGATTTAAGACTTTCCAAACGCCCTTTGGCCCCATCGGCACGCTGATCTGCTGGGACCAGTGGTTCCCGGAGGCGGCCCGGGCCACGGCGCTTCTCGGCGCGTCGGTCATCTTCTACCCCACGGCCATCGGCTGGCATCCGTCGGAGAAGGCCGAATACGGCGAACGCCAGCGCGACAGCTGGATCACCATCCAGCGCAGCCACGCCATCGCTAACGGGCTGTACGTGGCCGCCGTCAATAGGGTCGGCATCGAAGGCTCGGGCGAGGGCTACGGCGAAACCCTGGAATTCTGGGGTTCGTCCTTCGTGGCCGATCCCTCGGGCCAGATCGTCGCCCAGGCCGGCATCGTCTCCGAAGACATCCTGCTGGCCGAGATCAATCCCAAGACCATCGAAACCACCCGCCGCCACTGGCCGTTTCTGCGCGACCGCCGCATCGACGCCTACGGCGGCCTGGGCAAGTTGTACGGGGAATAGACAGGACAAAGCGTGAAGATCGGGGCTC
>ALAO01000207.1 GCA_000307955.1 Solidesulfovibrio magneticus str. Maddingley MBC34
CCCGGACCCCCCAAATGGATAAGGTGAATAGCGAGAGTGCAGCGAGGGGTGTTCATCAACGGCCGATGAGGCCGGCGAGGCCCTGGGCCAGGAGCATGACGGCGTTAAAGGCCAGGATGGCCAGGATGATGCGGCGAAAAGCCGCTTCGCTCACCCGGCCGCACAGCTTCATGCCGGCGAAAATGCCGGCCCCCAAGGCCGGAAGGGCCAACCCGGTGCGGCCAAGCACCGCTCCGGTCACCAGCCCGGCCCCTGCCTGGGAGGCCACCACGCCGCAGCCGGCCAGGAAGAAATAGGACACCAGCGTGGCCCGCAAGGCGTCGCGGGGAAGCCCCAGCCGGCTCATCCAGGCCACAATCGGCGGGCCGTTGATGCCGATGGCTCCGCCCATGCCGCCGGCCACCAGCCCGGCCAGCACGCCCCAGCCCCGGCCCAGGCCGGCCGTGGACGCCTGCGCGCCGGGCCGGCCCTGCACGACCACGAAGACGAGAATCGCCACAGCCAACGCAAGCTTCAGCCAATCGCCGGAAACGACCCGCAAAATGTAGGCCCCGAAGGGCATGGCCGGCAGGGACGAGGCGATGAGCAGCACGAGCAGGCCGCGCCGCACATGGCCGCGCAGCCGGACGATCATGACGATGTTGAGCGTCACGGCCAGGGTGGTGCAGACCGGCACCGCCACCTTGAGGTCAAGGACCAGGGCCAGGATGGGCAGGGCCACCAGGGTCGAGCCGAAACCGGCCAAGCCCTGGGTGAAGCCGCCGGCAAAAGCGGCCAGCCACAACAACGCGACGTGAGACAACTCCATGATCCGTTTCCGTGCCCGACCCGGGCCTTGTTGCAAATTTCCAAACGTTGCCCGCCAGCCTAATCCGGTCTATTTTCCCTGGCAAACGCCTATTTCGGCACGCGAGGTGCGAAAAACATGCACATGCTCGATCCCTGGCAGCTCAAGGCCTTTCTGGCGGCGGCTTCGGCCGGGTCGCTGCGCCGGGCGGCCGAGGAACTTTCGCTGTCGCCCTCGGCCGTCACGGCCCGCATCAAGGCCCTGGAGGAGGCGACGGGGGTTGCCCTTTTCCACCGCACCGGCAACCGGGCCACGCTGACCGAACACGGCCGACGGCTTGTCGGCTACGCCAGGCGGCTGTTGGATCTCGAAGCCGAAGCCCGGCAACGGCTGGCGGGCGGCGGCGAGGACGGGCCGCAGCTTACGGTGCGGCTGTCGGAAAGCCTGGGGCTGGCCGTGCTGCCCGACGCCCTGGCCGCCTTTCGGGCGCGCCATCCCGGGGTGCGGTTGATCCTGGCCCAGCGTTCAGCGGCCGGGTTGGCCCGAGAGCTGCGCCAGGGGGTGGTCGATTGCGGCGTCATCCTCGGCCAGCCCTACGCCGCCGAGGGCGTCGCCGCCACGGTCATCCACCGCGAACCGCTGGTCGCCATCGCGCCGCCGGGGGACGAGCTGGCCGGCCGAAACGCCGTCGGCCCGGCCGAGCTGCACGGGCGCGAACTCTTTGTCACGACCCAGGTCTGGGGATTTCGGGAACGGCTGGAGCAGGGATTGGACCGGGCCGGGGCCGTGCCGGCCTCGGTGACGGAATGCGGCAGTCTGGCGCTTGTGGCGCGCTGCGTGGCGGCGGGGCTGGGGGTGGGGCTGGCCCCGAGGCTTGCGGCGGCGGCCTTGTCGGGCGGCGGCGAGCTGGAGCGTATTGCCTGGGCCGAGGCCGGGTTCACGGCGGCGGTGACGGTGATGCGGCTGGCCGGCCGCGATCCCGGGCCGGCCGAAACGGCCTTTCTCGATTGCCTCGGCGCGGCCATCGCCAAAGCTTCCCCCCAACGCCCCTAAGCCCTCCCCTTTACCCCTTTTCCCCTATCGGGGGG
>ALAO01000208.1 GCA_000307955.1 Solidesulfovibrio magneticus str. Maddingley MBC34
CTGCACCCGCCGGGGGGATAATCCCCCCGGCCCCCCTGGCTGTCCGTGGCGGACGAAGGGGCCACAAGCGGGTGCGGCAGGCGCGGCAGCGAGAGCGGCTGGGAGGCGGGCTTTGGGTTTTTGGCTGCGGCGGCGTTAGCGCGCGACGACGCGGTCGCGGCCGCCTTGCTTGGCGTCGTACAAGGCGGCGTCGGCTCGGGCGACGAGGCTGTCGGGGTTGTCGCCGGGTCCGTCGGCCGCGATGCCGAAACTGCAGGTCAGGCTCCCCACGGCCGGGAAGCGGTGCCGGGCCACGTCGGCGCGCAGGCGTTCGGCCAGTAAGGTCGCTTCAGCGACGCCGGTTTGCGGAGCGATGATGAGGAATTCCTCGCCGCCGTAGCGGCCGAAAGTGTCGTGGTCGCGCACGTGGGTCGCCACCAGCCGGGTCAACTCGGCCAGCACGGCGTCGCCGGCCGGGTGTCCGTAGGCGTCGTTGACGTTTTTAAAATGGTCGATGTCGAAGATGATGACGCTTAAGGTCGCGGCGTGGCGCTGGCCGCGGTGGAATTCCCGCTCCAGGGCCTCGGCCAGGCCGGCCCGGTTGGCGATGCCGGTGAGCGCGTCGGTGGCCGCCCGGATGCGCAGGATGCGCCGCTCCTCGGCCAGGGGCGTGATGTCGGTGAAGGTGATGATGGTGCGGTCGAGTTCGGGGAAGCCCACGGCCGAGACCAGAAAGGTGCGTTCGCGTTCGCCGCTGGCCGGAGGCGGGGCGAAGACGGCCTGGTGGGTGCGGCCTTCGCGCTGGTCCAGGAGCTTCGTCCAGGCCAGGTCGGCCGGATCGAAGGCCCGGCCGTCAAGTTCCAGCACGCGCCCGGCGTGGTGGCCGCCGCGCAGGGCGGCCAGATCGGTCGCGCCGAGGAAATCGAGGAAGGTGCGGTTGACGTAGTCCAGGCTTTCGCCGCCAAGGGTCAGGATGAAGTTGGGGTTGATGTCGAGGATGAAGCGGAACATGCCGGCCCGGGCTTCGGCGGCGCGCGCTTCGAGCAGGACGGCGGCTTGTTTGGCCAAGAGCTTCAGCAGGCTGTCGGCGTCCACGGGTTTGATGACGTAGCCGTCGATGCCGATGTCGATGGAGCGCAGGAAGAATTTGGCGTCGCTGTGGGCCGTGACCAGGATGACGGGCACGGACGGGTCCATGGCCTTGATGGCCTGGGCCATGTCCAGGCCGGAAAGCCGGGGCATGTTGATGTCGGTGATGACGATGTCCGGTCGGTCGTATTTGAAGGCGTCGAGGCCCTCCATGCCGTCGGCGGCGGTGCTGACGCGGCCGGCGAAGCGCGACAGCAACAGGCTCAGCTGCTCCCGGGCGAACCGGTCGTCCTCGGCCACCAGAATGTGCATGGTGCGCAGGCCGCGAAGGCCCTGGGGCAAATTCTTGCGTTGGGTCATGGGGCGTCTCCGGAGCGAGCGCTGGTGCGGGATAGGGGCAGGGTGGCCACGAACCGGGCGCCTTCGGGCCGGTTGTCCACGGTCAACGCGCCGTCCATGTGGTCGGCGACGATGATGCGCGACATGTACAGGCCAAGGCCCGTGCCGTCCTGACTGCCCTTGGTGGTGTAGTACGGGTCGAAAATCCGGTCGAGAATAGCCCGGGGAATGCCGCCGCCGTTGTCGGTCACGGCCACCACGGCCCGGCCAAGGCGCTGCATGACCCGGATCTCGATACGGCCCTGGGCGGGCTTACGGGCCAGGATGGCGTCCTTGGCGTTGCCGAGGAGATTGAGGATCACCTGGGCGAATTCGCCGCGCGGTCCGTGGACCACCGGGTCGTGGCGGGCGATGAAGCGGACTTGGATGCCATGCTGGGCCAGGCTGGCGTCGATAAGCAGCAGGGCGTCGCTTATGGCCGCGATCACCCGGAACGGTTCGGGTTCCCGGTCGGGTTTGAAGAAGTTGCGGAAGTCGTCGATGGTGGCCGACATGCGGCGCAGGATGTCGTAGGCCTGCCGGTGGGCGACGTCCAGGGCGGCGGTGTCCTGGCACTCGGTTTCGTATTCGAAGCGCAGGTTGGCCAGCAAGATGCTCAGGGCGTTTAAAGGCTGCCGCCACTGGTGGGCGATGTTGCCGATCATTTCGCCCATGGCGGCCAGACGGGTGCGGTTTAAGAGCAGGATGTCCTTTTGCCGGTTTTTTTCGGTTTCCTCGCGCACGCGTCGGGCCAGGTCGCGGTTGAGCGCCGAGATTTCCTCCTGGCGGGCGGCCAGGGCGGCGGTGACACGCTTGCGTTCGGTGACGTCGCGGATATTGGCCAGGATTTGGTGGCCGGACCCGACCAGGATGCGCCGCAGGTAAATCTCGACGTCGAGGGGGCTGGCGTCGTGGGGACGCCTGGCCTTCCACTCGAAAAAGCGTTCCGCTCCGGCCAGGGCCTCGCGCCAGGCGGCGGTCAGCCAAGCCTGGGGCATTTCCGGCGCGGACAGGTCCCGGTCGATGCGCAGGGCCGGCAGTTCGTCGCGGCGCAGGTCGAAAAGCTCCAGGGCCTTGTCGTTGACGTCGATGACGGCCCCGTCCTGGTCGTGGAGGAAGATGGCGTCGTAGGTGCTGTTAAAGACCTTGCGGAAGCGGTCTTCGGATAGGCGCAGGCGCTCCTCGCCGGCCCGGCGTTCGGAGATGTCGCGGAAAAAGGCCAAGATGGCCGAACGTCCGCCGTAGGTCACGGGCTGGGCCGAGATGTCGGCGTGGAAGACTTCCCCGTTGCTTCGCTGGCAGGGCACGTTTTCCTGGAGTCGGCGGCTGCCGGCGGCGATGTCGGCGAAGCGCCGCCGGGCCGCCTCGCGCTCCTCGGGCGGATGCAGGGCGTAAGGTTCCAGGCCGGCCATTTCCGGGGCGGTGTAGCCGAACATGCGGCAGGCGGCGGCGTTGACCCGCACCATGGTCCGGGCGGCGGCGTCGGCGATGATCAGGCCGTCGGAGGTTTCGTTGTAAATGGCTTCCAGTTCGGCGTTGGTCTCGCGCAGCCGGGCCAGGGCGTCGCGGTAGGCGGTGATGTCCCGGGACAGGGCGACCAGGCCCCGAGGCGAGCCGTCGGCGTGAAACAGCGGGGCCTTGGTCACGTCGAAATGGCGCATGGTCCCGGCCGGGGCGGCCATGGAAAAGCCGTAGATCGTCACCGAACGGCTGGCCCAGGCCCGGGCGTCGGTCTCGGCCCCGGTCATGAAAACATCGGGATCAAGGCCGGGGATGGCGGCCAATTCCTGGTCCGTGCGCCCCTGCCAATCCAGCCCGGCCAGGCCGTAAGCCTCGATCTGGGCCTGGTTGGCCACGATCCAGCGGCCGGCGGCGTCCTTGAAGCAGACCGGGTCGGGCATGGCGTCGAGCAGGGTGCGCAGGTGCTGCTCGCTCTCGGCCAGTTCCCGGGCGGCCCGGCGGCGTTCGGCGCTTTCCAGGGCCAGGCTCAATATGTCGGAGAGTGAGCCGGCAAAGGCGATTTCGTCGTCGGACCAGCGGCGCGGCTGGTTCAGATGTTCCAGGCACAGCACCCCGGCCGTGCGCCCGGCGAAGCGGAACGGGGCGTCGAGCAGGGCGGCGATGTCGCGGCTCTTGAGATACCCCTGGTGAAAAGCCCGGGTCAGCGGCGCGGCGGCGGCATTGTCGGCCACGATGACCCGTTCGTGGTCCAGGGCCGCGAAATAATCGGGATAGTCGGCGCAGTCGAGCGCCAGGCCTTCGTCGGCCCGGGCCGTGCCGTGGCCGATCAAGCAGACGAGGCGGTCGCGGGCCGGGGAAAAACGCCAGATGCCGGCCCGGTCGACCCCCAGGACGGCCATGGCCCGGCGGAGCAGGGCGGCGGCAAAGGGCGTGAATTCGCCGCTTCCCAGGGACGGCGCGCCGCTTAAGTCGAAGATGGCCCGGGCCTGGGCCCCGAGACGCACCATGCGGCCGGTAAGTTCCTGTTCGCGGCGGTTGATTTCCTGGAAAAGGAGCTGGGAGGGCCTGTTGATGCCGACCACCACGATGGCCTGGCACCCGAGGCCGTAGCCCAGCACCTGGAGCAGCCGGCCGGCAATGGAGCCGCCCCCGCCCAGGGCTTCGGCCGCGCCGGAGGCGGCCAGGGCGGCCATGGCGGCGGCCAGGAGCCAGGCCAGTGTCGGCGGCATGGTTTGGCGGTCGCGCCAGATGCCCGCGCCGGCCGTCAGGAAAAGCAGGGCCGCCAGCCCTTGGGCGGCGGCGGCCAGGAGTTCGCGCCTGCCCGCTTCGGCGGCGTTGGACAGGCCCCAGGCGTTGAGGTAGCCCAGGGCCAGTAGGGCCAGAAGCAGGCTGGCCGTGAGTCCGGCCAGACAGGCCCCGGCAGCTGCCGTGGACAGCGTCCTGCCTCGGGTGAGCCAGGCTCCGCCGGCAAGGCCGGCGGCCAGGGCGAGCTGACTGGCGACGTGCAGGCCGGCGCGAAAGTCGCCCAGGAAGAGTTCCGGCATGGCAGCCAGGGCCAGACGGGCGCCGTCCAGGGCGGCCGCCGCCAGGAAGGCCATGCCGAGCACCAGGAAAAATCCCTGCTCCACCTGCCGGCGGGCGTTCCAGATGACCAGAAACGTGGCCATGCCGGCCACGGTGCAGGAGAGGTCGGAGAGCACCGCGAACAGCTGGCGGTTTGCCCAACCCAGTCCAGCCAGGGTTGTCAGCACGGCGGCTAGGAGCAGCAGGTCGGCGCGCAGGGGAAAAGCCGGTTCGTGGGGTGAGGCTGCCGGCGGCGGCATCATGGTCATGGAAGCCGTCTCGCCCAGGCCACGGGTCGGGAAGCACGGTGTGAGGGACCGGGAGCGCCTGCGCGCGAGTCCTTTGGCGACAATTTGGACATGCTGGCTGGCTCCGTAGCCTGAAGTTACTAGGATTGATACAATCTTCTATTGTTTACGTCGGTCGGGAATAGGCGTCAAGGCGGGCTTCTTCGCCAATCCACGAAAAGTTGACAGATTTGACGGCCGGCGCATATTAGGAGCGGATTCGCCCGATGCAGAAGGGTAGGGGCGGACGCCCGAGGGCGGCCGCCGCAGGGGAGTTTGCCATGCCGCGCCATGTCTGTCGTCTGACCGTCGCCTGCCTGGCCCTGTGCCTGGCCCTGTGCCTGGGGCTTGCGGCCGGCTGCCAAAAACAGCCGGGACCGCCGCCAACGCCGCCGCCTGCGCCCACGGCCGGCCAACGCCTGGACGCGGCCCGCCAGGCCGTGCTGGCCGGGGATTGCGCCAGGGCCTTGCCGGAGCTGGAGACGCTGCCTGGCGAGCTGCCCCAGTCCGGGGAGACGTTTTTGCTGCTCGGGCTTTGTCGCGCCAAACAGGGCCAGCCCGACCGGGCCGAAGCGGCCCTGGCCAAGGCGTCGTCCCTGGAGCCCGACAATCCGCGTCCCCTGGAGGCGCTGGGCATCCTGCGCTACGGCCAGGGCCGTCGGCCCGAGGCCCGGGAAGCCCTGGGCAAGGCGGCCGAGCTCAAGTCGACCAATCCCCAGACCTATTATTATCTCGGCAACATCGCCATGCAGGCCGGGCAGTGCTCCCAAGCCTTGGATTATTACCGCATGTCCATGGTCAAGGACCCGGCTTTCGGCGACGCCTTCAAGGAATACCGGGCGGCGGCGGCGGCCTGCGCCAAGTCGGTGCGCCCGGCCGTGCCGCCGCCTGGGGCCGCGCCGAAGAAGCCGGCGGTCCCGGCCGCTGCGCCGGCGGCGAAAAAACCGGACGCCAGCCCGTCGGCCCCAACCGCTCCCGCAGCCCCGACCCCGCCGAAAAAGACGGCGACGAGCCCGCCGGC
>ALAO01000209.1 GCA_000307955.1 Solidesulfovibrio magneticus str. Maddingley MBC34
AGCCCCCCGGCCGCCGGAGGCATCTTCCCTCTTCACTTTCCTACACAAACCACCCTTGCCAAGCCTCCCACTCCCCAACGCGCGCCGCGAAGGCGGCGTAGCCGGCCGCGCCGGGGTGGTAGCCGTCGCCCACGGCGGCCAGGCTGTCGAGGTAGGCGGCCTGTCGGCACAGCGGCCGGCACATGTCGAGGTAGGGCAGCCCCATTTCGGCGCAGCTGCCGGCAAAGACGTCGGAGAGTTCCTCGATGCGGCCGCGATGGGCGTCGTCGAGGACCGGCGGCGGCCCGATCATGAGCGTCGGGCACAGGGCGGTGGTCTTGCTGACAATCTCGAAGAGGTTGTCCACGGACTCGGCCAGTTCGACCTTGCGCCGGCCGTTTTCGATCTTGGCGTCGTTGACGCCAAAGGAGAGCACGATACGGGCTTCGTCGCGGGGAAGCAGGCGCGGCGGCAGTTCGCGGCCGAGGCGGTTTTTGATGTGGCGGCTGGTTTCCGAGCGCACGCCCAGATTGTAGAGCGTGAGCCCCAAGCCGGCGGCCGGCGAGGCGGCGCACAGCCGGCCGGGCCAGCCGAGATAGGTCTCGTCGCCGACGCCGACGGTCAGCGAATCACCGACAAAGACGATGCGCATGGCGGCCTCCGGGTGCGAGTCAGTCCCATTCGCCGTGGGGCGGGTTGGCCTTGCCGGTCATGGACGTGATGTCGATACGCACCACGGCCGTGACAGGCACGACTTCGGGTTTGAAGCCGTCGGCCGGGCCGCCGTGGCGGCGCATGATGACCGTAAGGCCGGCCAGCTTTTCCGCCTCGTCCTCAAGAATCACGGCCGTGCCGAAACCGATGATGGACTTATAGTAGGTGGTCCAGTCGCAGGGCCGCTCGCCGGTGACGATCTCCACGTCGGCGTCGAGTTCGAAGCAGACGTTGGGGTTGTTCCGCAGGATGTCCATTTTCTTTCCCTTTTTCGAGGAATGAAAATAGATGCGGCCCGGCTCGTAGCCCATGTTGACCGGCACGACATAGGGCCATTTGCCGTCGAAAAGCCCGAGCCGGCAGATCCGCGACTGCATGAGCAGTTGATCGAGGATCGCCTTGTCCTTGATTTCCCGTTCCTTCTTGCGCATCCCGCACTCCTTGCCCGATCCAGGCCGGGCGACGTAGGCGTTGTCCGATCAGGCCGAAGCCAGGGCGTCGAGAAACTGGTAGGTCAGGGCCTTGATGGCCGGGAACACTTCGCGTCCGGCGTGCATCTGCTTGGGATGGTGCACGGTGGGTCCGGGAACCGCCACGTCGGCGGCGCAGTGTTTGATGAGGTTTTGCATGCCCACGGGGGTGGTTTCCAGATGGTATTGCAGGCCAACGACCTTGTTCTTATAGACAAAGGCCTGATTGGCGCAAGCGGCCGAGGAGGCCGCGTGCACGGCTCCGGGCGGGATGGCGAAGGTGTCGCCGTGCCAGTGGAAGGCGTAGTAGGACTCGGGGAAGCCGGCGAAGACCGGCTCGGCCAGGCCTTCGGGGGTCATGGTCACCTTGAACCAGCCGATTTCCGGGACCGGATTGCGCGACACCGAACCGCCCAGGACCACGGACAAAAGCTGCGCGCCCAGGCAGACGCCGAGCACCGGCTTGCCCGAGGCCACGCCGGCCTCGATGGCCTTTTTCTCGGCGGCCAGCCACGGATAGGCCTTTTCGTCGTAGGCGCCCATGGGGCCGCCCATGATCACAAGCATGTCGTAGTCGGCGGGCGACGGCGGCGTCTCGTCGGCGTAGAGGTTGGTGGCGGCGACTTCATGGCCGCGCTCGGCGGCCCACAGGCCGATGGCTCCGACTTCCTCGAAGGGAACATGATAAAATGCGTGCAGACGCATGGGAACCTCCGGTATGACGTTGGGAGCCGCCGGTCAAAACGGCCGGCCGCATGGTGGGTCGCCCTCCCCGGCTTGTCAAGGAGCAAGGCGCGCCGCGCCGTCAACTCCGGGCCGTTTTTTGGGCTTTCCTACCAAAAGAGTATAGTATACAAGGTCACCATGCCCACCTTCCCCGGGCGACACCGTATAACCGGCGAGGCATCAACATGGCCGACAACACCTGGCACGCCCAAACCCTGGCCCTGCACGCCGGGCACGCCCCGGACGCCGACACCCTGTCCCGGGCCGTGCCCATCCACCAAACCACGAGCTATCTGTTCCGCGATCCCGAGCACGCCGCCAACCTCTTTGCCTTAAAGGAAGGCGGCTACATCTACACGCGCCTGGGCAACCCCACCACCGACGTGCTGGAACGCCGGCTGGCCGCCCTGCACGGGGCCAGCGCCTGCGTGTGCACCGCCTCGGGCATGGCCGCCATTTTCTACGCCATTGCCGCCATTACCAAGGCCGGCCAGAACATCGTCTCGGGGCTCAACCTCTACGGCGGCACGCATACCCTGTTCGAGCACACCCTCAAACGCTTCGGCATCGAGGTGCGCTTCGTCGATTCGTCGGACCCGGCCAATTTCGCCGCCGCCATCGACGACAACACGCGCCTGGTCTACACCGAGACCATCGGCAACCCGCGCTGCAACGTGGACGACTTGCCGGCCATCGCCAAGGTGGCCCACGACCACGGCCTGCCCTTCGTGCTGGACAACACCGTGGCCGCGCCGCCGATCTGCAACCCCTTCGAGCTTGGGGCGGACATCGCGGTCTATTCGCTGACCAAAATCATCGGCGGCCACGGCACGGCCATCGGTGGGGCCATTGTCGAGGGCGGCAATTTCGACTGGTCCGTCGGCGGCAAGTACCCGGAGATCACCGCCCCGGACCCGACCTACCACGGGGCCAATTTCTGGGAGATGCTGTGCTCGCTGGAAGGCGGCACGCCCTGCTCGGCCTTTTGCACCAAGGTGCGCACGGGCCTTATGCGCGACATCGGAGCCACGCCTTCGCCCTTTAACAGCTTCCTCATCATCCAGGGGCTGGAGACGCTGCCGCTGCGGGCCAAGGCGCATTGCGCCAACGCCCAGAAGGTGGCGGAATTCCTGGAAGCCCATCCGGCCGTCACTTGGGTCAACTACGCGGGCCTAGCCAGCCACAAGGACCATGCCCGGGCCATGGCGCACTTCCCCATCGGCCCCGGCGCGGTCTTCGGCTTCGGCGTCAAGGGAGGCCTGGAAGCCGGCCGCAAGTTCATCGCCTCGGTGAAGCTGTGCTCGCACCTGGCCAACATCCTGGACGCCAAGACCCTGGTCATCCACCCGGCCAGCACCACGCATTCCCAGCTCACCCCGGCCGAACAGCTCGAAGCCGGCGTCACCCCGGACATGGTGCGGATATCGGTTGGCATCGAGGATGTGGAAGATATTATTGCGGACCTGGATCAGGCGCTTAAGGCCGCCAGCGTTTAGAGAAAGAAAAGACGAAGACTGGGGGGAACGCTTTTAGAAAGCGTTTCCCCCAGGTCCCCTTCGAAATGCCTGGGCTACGCCCCACAGAAAGGGGGGCCGGGGGCCTTAGGCCCCCGGTGGGTCCAGGGCAACGCCCTGGCCGCCGGAGGCAGTCTCCACCCCCCTCACTCCTTCTCCACCTCGCATAAAAGCCCCCGCAGCTGGTACGAGCCGAAGGCCGGATCGTAGGGCGGGCCGGCGCTGGTCAGCACGTTGGCGGCGGACTCCAGTTCGCCGAAGTTGCCCGGGCCGCGCTCCGGGAACCACCAGCCGTGGTCCAGGCTCGCCACCCCTTCCAGGATGTCCGGCGTCACCCGCGCCCGCATGCGGACCTCCCCGCGCGGGCTTTTCACCCGCACCCAGTCGCCGTCGACGATGCCGCGCGCCGCCGCCGTGGCCGGCCCCAGCTCGACGAGCGGATCGGGACGCCGGGCGCGCAGATACGAGATCTGGCGGCCGTCGCTGTGGAAAAATTCGGCCCGTCGCGCCCCGGTGGTCAGGATGAGCGGATACTCCCGGGCCGTCTCGGGCGAGGCTTCCGGGCTTTCCGGGGGCGGGGCGTAGCTGGGCAGCGGATCGTAGCCCAACCGTGCCAACCCCTTGGAAAAAAGCTCCACCTTGCGCGTGGGCGTGCGAAAGCCTTTTTCGGCGTAGCGGCGGTAAGTCGGCGGCGGCATGACCATGCGCCCTTCGGCCAGCTCGGCGAAACTCACCCCGGCCGGCCGCAGCCGGGCGTCGAAGATGTCGTGGAGCGGCTCACCGGCCCCGGGCAAGCCCAGCCGGACGGCCAGATCGTCGAGCATGGCTTCGATCTGGCGGCACTGGCCGGTTTGGGCCAGCTTGCGGTGGGCGAACACCGCGCGCGGAGCCACCAGCGGCAGTTCGATGACGCCGTCCATCTCGGGCCACATGGCCGCCGGCAGCACGTAGTCGGCCAGGGCGGCCGTGGGCGTCAGGAAATGGTCGGCTACGACCAACAGTTCCAGGGCGTTGAGGCTCTCCAGCACCAGCCGGGAATCGGCCACCGTGGCCAGGGGATTGTTGCCGAAAAGCAAAAGCGCCCGCACCGGATACGGCTGCCCCGTGCGCATGGCCCCGAAAAGCGTGGGGATATGGGCCGAGGGCATGAACGCCCGGAAACCGCCCAAAAGCTTGAAGCGCTCGGCCCCCAGGCGCTTGGACTGCGCTTCGGCGGGCAGGGCCTGGCGCAGCACGGGATAGGCCCCGATAAGCTCGGTCCCGAACACGTCGCCGCCAGGGATGTCGAGATTGCCGGTCAGCCCCCGCAGCACGGCCACGGCCCGCACGGTCTGCAGGCAGTTGGGATTTTGCTCCAGGGACACGCCCCAATCGAGGATGGACGGCTTCTCCAGGGCGTAGCGGCGGGCCGCCTCCAGCATCAGGCCGGCCGGCACACCGGTGCGCGCCTCGGTCCAGGCCGGCGTGCAGTGGGCCACCGCCGCCCGCAGCTCGTCAAAGCCCAAAGTATAAGCGGCGACGAACTCCCGGTCGTACCAGCCTTCCTCGATGATGGCCCGGGCCATGCCCAGCGCCAACGCCGCGTCGGTTCCCGGGCGGATGGGCAGCCACAGGTCGCAACGCTTGGCCGTTTCGCTGCGCCTGGGGTCCACGGCGATGCCGCGCGCCCCGGCGGCCAGGGCCTTTTTGATCGGAAAGGCCAGCTCGCCGTCCGGCCCCGAGACGAGCGGATTGTGGCCCCAAAAAAGGATCGTGCGCGGCGGCGCCTCACCGGTGTAGTCCCCGACCACGAAGCCGCCGTAGGTGAGGTTGGCGACGGTGATGCGCGGAATGAAGCAGTTGGCCAGCCCCGGCTCGTACCAGTTGGGCGTGCCGAAGGTGTTGGCGAAACGGATGACGTGGAAATAATGCGGCCGGCCCGTGCCCTGCCCCAAGGCCACACTGTGAGGGCCGGACTCCCGACGAAACGCGTCAAGCCGCCCGGCGATAGCCGAGAGCGCCTCGTCCCAGGACACCGGCTCGAAACGGCCCTCCCCGCGCTCGCCCACACGCTTCAGCGGCACGGTCAGCCGGTCGGGATGGGCCATCATGGCCGGCGCGGACAGCCCCTTGACGCACATGCGGCCCAAATTAAACGGCGAACCAGCCCGGGGCCGCACCCGTACAACCTTCCCGCCGTCCACCGTCACCCAAGCCGCGCAGCCGCCATGGCAGCCCCGGCAGATGCTGGGATGGTCAGTGGGCATGGGCGTGGGAGTGGGAGAAGAGGGAAGAGAAGATGCCTCCGGCGGCTGGGGGCCTGAGGCCCC
>ALAO01000210.1 GCA_000307955.1 Solidesulfovibrio magneticus str. Maddingley MBC34
CCAGCATGGAGACTCGAACTCCAGACCTGCTGATTACGAATCAGCTGCTCTACCAACTGAGCTATGCTGGCGAATGCGTGGAAAGGCTTGATACACGTGGCTTTCCGAGGCGTCAAGGGGCTTTTGGCGACTGGTCAAAACTGGTCATTACTGGTCACTTTTGACCGCGCCTTGCGGTCAGAGGCGTCCCGAACAAGGGACCATGCCGCCGCTTGACGACGAGAGCCCGGCCGGAGAGAACCCGCCGGGCTGGACACTCTACTGCGCGCTAACCTTGACGCGCTTTTCCCACAGCTTCATTTCCTTCATCTTCTTGCGGCGCTCACGCTGCAATTCCTTGCACACCAGCGGCATGTTCTTGGGATAGCCCCACTTCTCGCGGTAGCTCTCCGGAGTCTGATTGAACTTCGCCAGATGCTTCTTGGTCAGGATCTTGAACGACTTGCCCGACTCCAGGCAAATGATGCTGCGCTCGCGAACGGCCTTCTTGGGGTCTACCGCCGGGGGCGCGCCGACTTCCTCGGCAGCGGCCTGGCCCAGCCCAGCAGACACAAGACCACGAATATCATCAGTCAGACGGCGAACCATGGAAGTGATCTCTTCCTCGGACATATTGCGAACGCTCGCCTGAGCCTTTACGATCTCCAACGCCTCTTTCAGAAAATCATCCATAAGTAATCCTCACTTTATGCACCGAGGCCTACGCTGGCGCAGCTTTCATGTCCACTAAATTATTGTTCATGCTTAACCTCGCCAGGGGCATCACGAAACCAAGCGCCGAATCCGTGCAGATACGCAATCAAACAGAAGCTTTCGCCGGCCCAAAAAGCAGCCCCCGCCAGCAGAGTTGCACAGCGGACAATTGCGCATGAACTCGCATCAAAACGAGATAAACAGGCAAACGACGGCAAGGCGGCGAGACATGAAAAAAAAGCAACTTGGCGGAAGAACCCGAGGGCAGCGAGATCCCTCCGCCAAGTCGCTCCATCCCTTTAAAAAGGGATGTTCCGAAAAACTACGGCAAATATCCCGTGTCAGGAATAACGCCGGCGGTATCGCGTCTCCAGACGCCTTGCGCGTAACGGACGCCAAGTCGCTTGAGCGCCAGCCTGTAGCCGCTGCATTCGACACCGGCAACAGCGACATCCATCAACAAATTGTCGGCAAACTGCACCAGCGAGGACATGACTTCCGAACGCCTTGCCTCATCCCAGTGCCAGGGAAGCTGCCGAGGCGTCACGCGCAGGATGTCCGCCGGCAACAATTCCATGAAACGGGCCGGCGGATTATCCAGATCGAAATTGTCGAGCAACACCCGCACGCCGCGCCGTTTGGCCGCAAGCAGCATGTCGAGGCTGCGCCCAGGATCAGCCAAAAGCTCGGCCACGTCGTACATGGCGATGATCCGCTCGGGCGAAACGCCACGCGTCAGACCTAAATCTCCAGCCGCTTCCAGGTGGTCGCCCCGCAGCAGGTAGGCGGCGGGATCGCGCAGCTCCCGCCCCCAGGCGGCCAGGGCGTCGTCGCCGCCAGGCACGACCCAGCTCGCCGAACGAAGCGACGCGTCCTCATGGCGCGCGCCCAACATGCGGGCGGCCTCAATGCCGGCCACGCCGCCGTCGCCGAGATCGACCAGAGCCCGAAAATAGATGTCCTGCCGCACGACGCCTGCATCTTCGGCCAGGGATCGCCCCAGCCGCACAGCCAGTCCTGCTTGATCAAATGTATGCGCCATGGTGTCCATCCTCAAAATTGCCACGGCTCTTACAAAAAGCGATCCACAAAAATCACAAGCGAAAACAGTATATTAACAATGTATTCTTGTCCTCTTTTCAGGACTAAGCCCAAATCTTTCCCGGCTGTCCCAAATACAGGACACGTCTGCGCCATGGACCCCGAACCCGCCCTTTGCTATGCCCCGCCCATGCCGCACACATCATCACGCCGGTTCTGGCTCGCCACCCTGGGCTGCAAGGTCAATCAGTACGAGGCCCGGGCCCTGGCCGAGGCTTTTGCCGCCAAGGGCTGGAGCCCGGCTGCATCCCCGGCCGAGGCCGACCGCATCGTGCTCGTTTCCTGCGCCGTCACCGCCCGGGCCGAATCCGAAAGCCGCCGTCTGGCCCGCGCTCTCGCTCGCCAGGCCAAGCCCGGAGCCGAAGTCGCGGCCACGGGCTGCGCCGCTGCAGTCCACCCCGAGGCCTTCGCCGCCCTGGGGACCGTGCCCATGCCCGACAAGGAGCGCCTGGCCGTCGCGCCCGACTCCCTGGCCCCCTGCCCGCCACGGCCCGGCGACCGTTTCCCGGACCTGGCCGTCGCCGGCTATGACCGGGCCAGGGCTTTGCTCAAAATCCAGGACGGCTGCTCCCACGGCTGCTCCTATTGCATCGTGCCGGCCGCCCGGGGGCCGTCGGTGTCCCGGCCCTACCCCGCCATCCTGGCCGAAGCCCGCCGCCTATTGGACGCCGGCCATGCCGAACTGGGCCTCACCGGCATCAACCTCGGCCATTTCGGCCCGGACCTCGCTCCGGCCATGACGTTCTGGCGGCTGGTGGCCGACTTGGAGCGCGATCTGCTGGCCAGCCATGGTCCAGCCTTCCGCCTGCGCCTGGGTTCCCTGGACCCCGCCATGCTCGACGCCGAAGGCCTGGCCGCCCTGGCTGAGAGCCGGCGCGTCTGCCGCCATCTGCACGTCTCGCTGCAAAGCGCCGATCCGGGCGTGCTGACCGCCATGAACCGCCGTCCGAATGATGCGGACGCCGTGTCCTCTTTTGTGGACAAGCTCAGTATGGAATGGGGTCCCATGGCCCTAGGCCTTGATCTCCTGACCGGTTTTCCCGGCGAATCCGAGGCGGCTCACGGCGCGACCGCCGCGTTTTTGGCCCACCTGCCGGTCACCTACGCCCATGTCTTCCCGTATTCGCGCCGCCCCGACACCCCGGCCGCGACCATGGCCGGCCAGTTGCCCAAGGACGTCAAAACGCGTCGGGCGGCGGCGTTGCGCCTTATGGCCGAGGACAAGGCCCGGGCGTTCTTAACGCTTCTTGCCGCCGAAAATCGGCTGGAGGTGGCCGTGGAACGCGCCGACCCGGCCGCCGGTTCCTGCGGACGCTACGTGGACTGCCGTTTTGTCGACGCCGGGCCGCTGACGCCCGGCGGCCTGGTCGCGGCCCGGCCGGTCGGCCTCGACGGCGACGGCCTGCTTGTGGCCGTCCTGCCCGGGGAGTCCCGGTGAGCCGGCCCCGGGAACCTCGGCCGGGCAAGCTTCTGGTCTCGTGTCTGTCCGCCGAATCCGACCGGCTCTGGCCCGTGGTCCTTGTCGCCCTGGAAGATCTCTTCGGCCCGGCCGAGCTGGTCTACCCGGCTTTGCCCTTTGACCATACGGCCTATTATAATGATGAGTTGGGCACGCCCATCGTTCGCCGGCTGGCCGCCTTTGCCCGGCCGCACCCCCTGGACGGACTCGTTGCGGCCAAGCTGGCCACCAACGCCCTGGAGGACCGTTTGGCCCGGCCGGACGGCTCGCGCCGGGTCAATCTCGACCCGGGCCTTGTTTCCTGCGAGCGGCTTGTTTTGGCCACGGGCAAGAACTTCACCCACCGCGTCTACCTTGGCCAGGGGATATTCGCCGACTTGACCCTTGTCTTTCAGGGCGGCTCCTGGCAAATCCTGCCCTGGACGTTTCCCGACTACGCCGCGCCGGAGATGCTCGCCATCCTCACCGACATCCGCGCCCGCTGCCGCCGCGATCTGCGCGAAGGGGCCGTCCATCACCCTTTCTCCAAGGAGCTTGCATGCCCAAAAGCATGACCGGATACGGCAAAAGCCGCATCGAATCCGACGCCTTCACCCAGGTTTGGGAAGTCCGGGCCGTCAACAGCCGTTTTCTCGACCTCAAGTGGCGTTTGCCGCTGTTTCTGCGCCCCAGCGAAGCCGCCCTGGAACGTGTGGTGCGCGAGGCCGTGGCCCGGGGCCGGGTGGAAATCCATCTGGAATTCACCCCCACCCGGGTGGACATGTGGAAGGCCAGCTTCAACACCGGACTGGCCGGGGCCATGCTCGACGAGCTGGCCGCGTTCGCCGCCCAAAAGGGCGTGCCCTTCACCCCGGACGTCAGCCGCATGATCGGCATTTCCCACCTCTGGCAGGAAGAGGCCGTGGACCCCGATCCCGAGCTGTTCGCCAAGCTGGCCGCCGGCCTGCGCCAGGCTCTGGTCGATTTCAACGACGCCCGCGCCCGCGAAGGCCGCAACCTGGCCGAGGACCTGCTGACCCGCCTTGGCCGACTCAAGGACTGGCAGGCGGCCATCGAGGCCGGCGCGCCGGCTGTGGTGGCCGAGCGCACCGAGCAGCTCGTGGCCCGCATCACCGCCCTGCTGGAAAAAGTCGGGATGGAACCCACCCAGGACCGTCTGCTCCAGGAAACCGCGATCCTGGCTGACAAGCTCGACGTTTCCGAGGAAATGACGCGCCTTTCCGGCCACCTCGCCCGTCTTGAGGGGCTGTTGCGCCAGGGCGGCGAGATCGGCAAGAAGCTCGACTTCCTCATCCAGGAAGCCTTCCGCGAGATCAACACCTGCGGTAACAAGGCCCAAAACCTGGACATCAGCCGGCTGGTGGTGGACTTCAAGGCCGAGCTGGAAAAATGCCGCGAGCAGGTGCAAAATATCGAGTAGGCGGCCGGGCTTTCCTTTGCCGCCGTTTCCGGTATGCTGGCCGCGTCGCGCCCCCGGCGTCGCGGCTTTTTTGTCGTCAAAAAGCTTAGGTGAGGCATGGCCCAAGGACTGCTCAACATCGGTTTTGGCAACTACGTCGCCGCCTCGCGGGTGACGGCCATCGTCAATCCGGCCTCTTCGCCCATGCGCCGCCTGCGCGAGGAAGCCCGGGCCGAGCGTCGCCTCATCGACGCCACCCAGGGCCGCAAGACCCGCTCCATCATCATCACCGATTCCAACCACGTCATCTTGTCGGGCATCCAGGCCGAAACCCTGGGAACCCGCTTCGAAGCCCAGGAGGAAGACCATGCCGGCTAGACGTTTAGGCATGTTTTTGGTCATCTGCGCTCCTTCCGGAGCCGGCAAGTCCACCCTGATCAAAAAGCTGTGCGCCCAGTTTCCGGCCATCAGTTTCTCGGTCTCGGCCACCACCCGCGCCCCGCGCCAGGGGGAGCGGCCCGGCATCGACTACCATTTCCTGTCCCGGGAAGAGTTTCTCGACTGGCGCGAGGCCGGCAAGCTGGCCGAGTGGGCCGAGGTCCACGGCAACTTCTACGGTACGCCCCTGGAGCCGGTGAAGGACGCCCTGGCCGCCGGACGCGACATCCTTTTCGACATCGACGTTCAGGGCGCGGCCCAACTGCGCGACAGCCTCGGCCGCGACGGGGCCTACATCTATATCCTGCCGCCGTCCCGGGCCGAACTCTGCCGCCGCCTGTCCGGCCGGGGCACGGACTCCCCGGAAGTGGTGGCCAAGCGACTGGCCGCCGCCCAGGGCGAACTGGCCCAGGCGCCGCTTTTCGATTATTGGGTGGAAAACGCCGAACTGGAGGCCGCCTACGGCGACTTGAAGGCCATTTACCTGGCCGAACGCCGCCGCCCCCAGCGCCATCCCGACTTTTTGGACGAACTGCTGGCCCAGTGGGAAGCGGCCATTTGACGCCTCCCGAAACAGGCCTGCGGCGTTGACCGGTTTCCCTGTTCCCTGATAATGCTGTGAAAACAGGATCGTCACAAAGCACAACGCCATGAGCCAAAAGACTCCGGAAACCCACGATGCCGCGGGCGCTCCCGCGCGTGAGCGCATCAAGGGCATCTTCTCCACCCAGGCCATTCAGAAGGTCGGCACGGGCACGACGACCCGCCGCACCATCCAGAAAATGTATTGGTTTGTGGAAGAAGACGACAAGCATGTCCTGGAGATCCAACCGCTCAACAAAAATTACGTGCCGTCCGGCCCCAAGCGCAACATCAGCCTGGACGAGTTGCTGGAAAAGTTCTCCCCCGAGCCGGAGTTCTACGTCTCCACGGTGTATCCGCGCCTGCGCGAGCTCAACATGGTCATCCAGAAGGGCGAACGCCACCGCGAAAAGGGCGAGACCTTTTCCGCCGAACTGGAATTTGGCCAGGCCCTGGCCGTGGACGAGGACAACGTCCGGGCCAACTTTGGCCTCGGGCTCACCTACCTCGACCGGGGCGAGGCCAACAAGGCCGACGACATCTTTCAGCGGCTGGTGCGCCTGGACGCCGCCTTCGAGAAAAGCCACAAGCACCTGTTCAATGAATTCGGCATCAATCTGCGCAAGAACAAGATGACCGACCAGGCCCTGGAGTATTATCGCCGAGCCGAGGAACTTTCCGTTCGCGACGACAATCTCATGTTCAACATCGCCCGGGCCCACTTCGACAAGAAACAGTACGCCCAGGCCATGGACTATTTGCTCAAGGCCCTGGAACTGAACCCCGGTCAGGCCGAGGCCCGCAAGTTCGCCGAATTCCTCATCGCCAAGGGCTTGGCCAAGGGCGATCTGCCCGAGAGCACCCCGCCCCTTGGCGTCTCCCCGACCGACGACGCGGCCGCCGCCCGGGCCGCCGGCGTCACCATGGACACCGAGCCCCTGACCGACGAAGCCGGTTGACCTTTTCGCCCTGCCGCCGGCCGGCCGGGCCATTGTCGCTGGCCTTGGCAGAAGCTTTCGCTACGGTTGAGCGGCAGCGCTGCCGCCGCAACGCCGTGGGCCGGCCTTCGCTCGTCAGGCGCGGCGCTCGTGTCGCGTCCCTTAAAGAATACGATAGTATTGTTTAAGAAAACTTATGGTTTTTACTACATTGCCTACGAAATGCCCTATGCGCTTTTCGTGGACGCGACACGAGGGGCGTAAGCGCCTGGCCCACGCGGCACGGCTCGGACTTCGTGGCGTCGCCTTCCCGTGCCGTTCCCGCAAAACCAGCTGAACCAACGCCGCGCGGCACGGACTTCGTCGGGCCGCCGTCCCAGGCCGCTGCGGCAAATCCATCGGACGCCCACGGACAAGACCGCTTATGCCGTCGCGGCGCGCTCCTACGGCATCCTCGTTTCGGGACGCCAAGCGAACCTCGCCCCTTGAAAAACACGCCCACGACGACAGGCCCTGGCCGGCTCGCCTCCCGACGGCCTTTGCCCGGCCAACTTGAAAAACAATCCCGACGACGGTAGGCCCCTTGGCTGCCGGCTCATGCCGCCCGCCCCGATTTCCCGGAGGACCCCGTGCCCAAGAAATGGATATTCCCCGCTCCCCTGGCCGACGCCGGCCGCATCGCCGCCGTGGCCGACGGCCTTGGCGTGTCCCAGCCCATCGCCGCCCTGCTCGCCACGCGCGGCTATGACACGGCCGAGGCCATGGACCGCTACCTGTCGCCGGGCCTGCGCCACCTCATGCGCCCGGCCGAGATCCCGGGCCTGGAGGAGGCCGTCGGCGTCATCGTCCGGGCCGTGGCCGCCGGCCGGACCCTGGCCATCTGGGGCGACTACGACGTCGACGGCATCACCGGCACAGCGCTTTTGCTCGATTTCTTCCGGGAGCGCGGCCTAAGCCCCCTCTACCGGCTGCCGGTGCGGGCCGAGGAAGGCTACGGCCTCAACGTCGGCGGCATCGAGGAACTGGCTGCGGCCGGGGCCGGGGTGCTCATCACCGTGGACTGCGGCATCACCGCCGTGGCCGAGGTGGCCAGGGCCAAGGAACTGGGGCTTTCAGTGGTGGTCACCGACCACCACCTGCCGGGCGAGGCGCTGCCGCCGGCCGACGCCGTGGTCGATCCCAAGCTGGGCGACGGCCCGGGCAACGACCTGGCCGGGGTCGGCGTGGCTTTTTTCCTGGCCGCCGCCCTAAGCCGCGCCTTGCCCGGCGAGCCCGGCGACGTGCGCCGGCTGCTTGACCTCGTGGCGCTGGGCACCCTGGCCGACGTGGTGCCCCTCGGCGGCCAAAATCGCATTCTTGCCAAAAATGGCATGTTGCTGTTGGCCGAAGCCCGCCGGCCCGGCATTTACGCCCTCAAGGAAGTGGCCGGCCACAATCCCAAGGCGACGCTCGGCGCGTCCCAGATCACCTTCGGCCTGGCCCCGCGCATCAACGCCGCCGGCCGCATGGGCCGGCCCGACGCCGCCCTGGAGCTGCTCCTGGCCCCGGACCTGGAAACCGCCCGCCCCCTGGCCGCCGATCTCGACGCCGAGAACACCCGCCGCCGGGCCGAGGAAGACGCCATCCTGGCCGAGGCCCTGCGTCAGGCCGAGGCCGCCCCGGACCACTTCGGCCTGACCCTTTTCGCCCCCCACTGGCATCAAGGCGTCATCGGCATCGTGGCCTCCCGGGTGGCCGAGGCCCGCTACCGCCCAACGCTCATCCTCACGGCCGATCCGGCCAAGGGCCGGCTCAAGGGCTCGGGCCGCTCCATCCCGGAATGCGACCTGCACGGCCTTTTATGCGACATCGCCGACAGCCTGCTCGCCTTTGGCGGCCACAAGCAGGCGGCAGGATTCTCCATAGATCCCGACAAACTTGGCGAGGTGTCACGCCGCTTCAACGAAGCGGCCGCCACGGCCCTAGGCCATGCGGTTCCAACACCGAGCCTGCGCCTGGACGGCGAGCTGGCCTTTGGCGAGATCAGCTCCACCCTGGTGCGCGAACTGGCCCTGCTCGAACCCTTTGGCTGCGGCAATCCCGAGCCGGCCTTCGCCTCGCCGCCGGTGACGGTCCAGGCCCGGCGGGCCTTCGGGGAAAACCACGTGGCGCTGACCCTGCGCGATCCGGCCGCCGGGGTGTCGTTTAAGGGCAAGGCCTGGCGCATGGCCGCCCAGATCGGCCAGGAGACGGCCGGACGCACGATTCGCGTCGCCTATTCCCCTAAGATCACCTACTTTTCTGGGATACCCGAAATCGAGCTGCGCCTGCGCGACCTGGGGCCGGCCTGACCCGAGTGCTCCGAAATGTCACAGAACACTTCGTCATTTCAGTCAGTTACCAAACAGACCTCCTTGTGCCATTTTGGTGACAGGTGACCGCGGCCCAGGCTGCCCTGACCTCGGCCTGCGTTAAAAAATTTTAACCGGCGTAAAAAAACGCCCCATTTTGTCTTGCCAAGATGTAAGCGATAACATTATTGGAAAACGAAGCCGATGGGACGCCACCCGTCGGCGGCGTCGGATACCGGATAACGCCAACGGATCATTTTGAGGAGGAAGGTTATGAAACGCTACACGATGTGGGCCCTGCTGGCCGCCCTGGTTCTGGGCCTGGCCGGTTTCGCCCAGGCTGCCACCGAAGTGAAAATGGTCGGTGACGCCTTTGTCTACGGCACGTTCAACGCCAATCAGAACTTCACTGGCTGGAGCACCGGCTCCTGGGACAACAACAGCGGCGCTTACACCGGCGCCGGCAAGCAGACCGAAGAACGCTTCCAGATCTGGGAACGTTTCCGCCTGCGCTCCGACTTCGTCGCCAACGAAGCCGTGAAGTTCCGTCTGGGCATCAAGGTGCAGGACACCTGGGGTCATGGCACCTTCACCGCCGCCAACCCGGCCGTCTCCATCGAAGTCTACCAGGCCTTCCTGCAGTTCAAGCTGCCGGGCTGCGACGTTGAAGTCACCGCCGGCCTGCAGGACCTCTCCCTGCCTGCGACCGCCTTCTTCACCGATTCCGTCGTGTTCGGCGGCGACCGCGCTGCCGCGCTGGTCGTGAACAGCCCGCTGATCAAGGACACCCTTGCCGTCAGCGCCGGCTTCGCCCGCATGCTGGACAAGAACCGCACCTACGACACCACCACCACCCAGGTCGCCGACGAATTCGACGTCTACTTCCTGGCTCTGCCCGTCACCCTGGACGGCTTCAAGGTCACCCCGTGGGGCGCCGTCGGCGTCGCCGGCAAGGCCGCCAACTACTTCACCGCCGGTTCCTACGGCCCCAACTCGTCCTTCGCTGACAGCCTGCTGTCCGCCGGCACCTTCGTGACCCCGGCCGGCCTGCGCAACGACCAGAACGCTTACTGGTGGGCCGGCGGCACCTTCGAAGTGACCGCTCTTGACCCGGTGAAGTTCTATGCTGACGTCATCTACGGTTCCGGCAACCAGTCCGACCGCAAGAAGAACCAGCGCTATGGCTGGTTCATCGACGCCGGCGTCGAGTACACCGGCCTTGACTTCATGACCCCGCAGGTGTTCGGCTGGTGGTCGACCGGTGAAGACAAGTCCACCCGCAACGGTTCCGAGCGTATGCCTTCGATCCTGTCCAACTGGGGTCCGGGCAACAGCTTCCTGTTCGACTGCTCCCAGGATCTGCTGAAGCAGGGCAACATGGGCGTCAACCCCATCGGCTCCATGGGCCTGGGCGCTTCGCTCAACAACATCAGCTTCATCGAGAAGCTGACCAACCGCCTGACCTTCGTCTACCTGCGCGGCAACAACGCGGCTGCGGCCATCCGCAACCTCAACGTGCTCATGGGCAGCAACCCGTACTTCACCATGGGTCGCGACCTGACCGTCAACGAGTACATCCTCGGCGCCAACTTCGACACCACCTACCAGATCTACGAGAACCTGGCCGCCGTCATGGAAACCGGCTGGGCTCACGGCCAGTTCCAGGAAAGCGTGTGGGGCCGCCGCCTGGCGGAGAAGTCCCGCAGCGGCGACGCCTGGAAGGTCGCTTTCGGTCTGACCTACAAGTTCTAGTGTAACAGGCGTTTTCCGGCCATCCGATGCCACGCCGGGCCCCTTCGGGGGTCCGGCTTTTTTTTGCGCCCTGCTTCGGCTCCATCGGCGGGGAGGATTTGCGCTGCCCTTGCCGGGCGCCAGCAAAACGCCGTGTCGCCATCACGGCGGCAAGGCGAGACCATAAACCCGCCCGAGCGTCACGCGTCCGGACAAAGGTCGTGGTTGGACCTTCCGCGACGCCGCGATGGCCTGCCCGCAACCGCCTGGAGATTTGGCCGCCCGGCAAGGCCGGAGCTGGCCCGATTCCTTGAGCCGGCCGCCAGCGACAGCCCCACGGCGTCAGCTAGCCCGCCTCTCCCACAGCACCGCGCCACGTAGCGTCTCGAAAACGCCTCCCCGCCTTCTCCCGCCTGTCCGATGCCCGGTCCATTGCCGCCCACGCTCACGCCCCTATCCGCTCCGCCAAGGGGCCAAATGCAAAGCGGGGCAAGGCACGCCAAACGCGCACCCTGCCCCGCTCAAGACGGCAGTGCCGACGGTTCCGTTATTTCGCGGCCAAAGTGGCGGCCACATCCTTGGCGAACTTCTCCACCAACCGGCTCTCGGCCGCGGCCAGGCTGGCGTAGTCCGGGCCGGAAACCGGCTCGCGGTAGTCGCCGGAGCGCCAGTCCAGGGTCTTGTGGTCGGCGTCGAGGACGGACCAGTTGACCCGCAGCACGGCTTCCTGGCCCAAGGTCCCGTCGAGGCGGGCCACCTGGATGACCACCTGGCGCTCCAGGCGCGCCCCCACCGGCCAGGGGTAGGTGTAGACCGGCTTGACGCAGACAAGCCGCGACAGATTCTCGGTCAGGGCCCGCTGGAAGTTGTCGTGGGGGGCCTCGATCCACTGCTCGAACTCGGCCAGGTGCATCTGGTTGGCCCCGGTGCGGGTGACGATCTGGGAGCGGTCCAGGTAGGACGGGAAGTCCACCGGCCCGATGCCCACGGCCAGGCACGGGCCGGACGGCCCGCCGCCCTCGGCGGCCGGGGCCGCGCCGCTTAGGGAGTAGAAATGGGTGGGCGCGGATTTGCCGCAGCCGGCCAGAAGCGGCAGCAGGCAGGCCGCGCCGGCGGCCAGGATCACGGCGAGGCGACGGATGGCGGTGTTCATTTGCGGGGTCCTCCCTTGCCCTGGATGAGCGCTTCGGGGTGGCGTTCGAGGTAGTCGGCCAGTTCCCGGATGGCTCGGGCGGCGGCGGCGATTTCCGACAGCGCCCGGTTGAGGTCGGTGACCGTGGGCGAATCGCTGTTGATGATCTTCTGGAACCGGCTGATGGCCGACCGGCTCTCTTTCATGGTGGCGTCGAAGGAATCCATGGCCGTCTTGGCCGAGGTGCTGATGCCTTCGGTGCGCTTGTCGAGATGCTTGGCCAGCTCGGTGAAGCTCTGGGCCGCGTCCTCGAAGTTCTTGGACAAGGGGCCGACCTGGGCGCGCAGTTCGGTGACGAGCTCGCTGCCGCCGGTCAGCACGGCGTCGATCTTGGCCGGCATCTTGGCCAGCTCGGGCGAATTGACCAGCTGTTCGATGCCGGTCACCGCGCCGATGAGGCGGTTGACCAGCTCTTGCAGCGGCAGTTGCTTGATGGTCTCGGTCAGCTTTTCAAAGGTCGAGGGCACGGTGGGGATTTCCGGCAACGGCGCGCCGCCGACCAGACGCACGGGCGTGTCGGGCATGAGGTCCAGGGAGACGGCCAGTTGGCCGGTGACGAAGCTTTGGGTCACGAGCTGCGCCCGCAGGCCCTTTTCGATGAGCTGGGAGAGCAGGTCGCCCGGAGTCTCCTTACGGGCCTGGACCAGGGTTTCCGCGCCCTTGGCGTGATCGGCCGGGGCCAGCTTGATCTTGTTGCCGAGAATCTCGATGACCACCGGGATGTAGAAATGCAGCCGGGTGGCGTCGGCCTCGATGCTGATCTCCTTGACCGAGCCGATGGGCACGCCGCGAAACAGCACCGGCGCGCCGACTTCCAGGCCCGAGACGGAGTTGGGGAAGTACATGATGCAGGAAAACGTCTTGGTGAAAAACACGCCCGAACCCAGGGCGACGATGGCTGCCAGGGCCAGGGTCAGCGCCCCCAGCACGAAAAGCCCGATCATGGTCTTGTTGGCCTTGCCGCTCATGGTCAGTCGTCCTTTTGCTGTTCCTGGCCCCGGGTGAGGAACCGGCGGAGCTTGGGGTCTTGGCTGTGGGCCAGCAGTTCCTTGGGGTCGCCGCTGGCGGTCATGGTCCGGGTTTCCACGTCGAGATAGACGGAGTTGTTGCCGATGGCGAAAATGCTGGCCAGCTCGTGGGTGACCACCACGAAGGTGGCTTTGAGGCTCTCGCGCAGCTCCAGGATGAGTTCGTCGAGCAGATGGGCGCTCACCGGGTCAAGCCCGGCCGAGGGTTCGTCGAAAAACAGGATGTCCGGGTCCAGGGCCATGGCCCGGGCCAGGCCGGCCCGCTTGCACATGCCGCCGCTGATTTCCGAGGGGTAGAAGTCCTCGAAGCCGGCCAGGCCCACCAGCGCCAGCTTGAGCGAACAGACCTCGCGGATCTGCTTGCGGGAAAGCGACGTGTACTGCGACAGCGGCAGGGCGATGTTCTCGGCCAGGGTCATGGAGCTGAAAAGCGCCCCGGACTGGTAGAGGATGCCGGTGCGGCGCGAGATGCGCGCCCGGGTGTCGGCAGGGGCGTCCCACAGGCTCCCCTCGCGGTAGAGCACCTTGCCGGCGGCCGGCTCCTTAAGCCCCACCAGCACCCGCAGCAGGGTCGACTTGCCGCAGCCGCTGCCGCCCATGATGATGAAGATGTCGCCCTTTTGGACCACGAAATTAAGATCCCGCATGATGACGAAGTCGCCGTAGGCCATGGTCAGGCCCTCGACCCGGATGGCCGGATCGTCGGTTGCGGCGGCGCTCGCCTGGGCGGCGGTGTCGGGAACGGGCTTCACGCGGGCCTCACACGCCGATGATGTTGCAGCACACGGTCAGGATGGCCGTGGCGATGACGATGGCCAAAATGCTCGTGACCACGGCGGCCGTGGTGGCCTGGCCAACGCCCAGGGCGCTGCGGCCGCAGCGCATGCCGCGATAGCAGCCGGCCATGGCCACCAGCACCCCGAACACCGTGCTGTGCACGAGCCCGATCCAGAAGTTGGCCAGGGGCACCGACTGCCAGGTATGGGTCAGGTACTGGATGGGGTTGATCTTGAGCATGAACACGCCCACCACGAAACCGCCCATGATGCCCATGAGGTCGGCGTAGATACACAAAAGCGGCATCATGAGAACCAGGGCGATCATGCGCGGCATGACGAGAAACTGGGTCGGCGAAAAGCCAAACGTGCGCAGGGCGTCGATTTCCTCGTTGACCTGCATGGTGCCCAGTTCGGCGGCGTAGGCCGCGCCGGTGCGGCCGGCCATGATGATGCCGGTCATGATGGCTCCCATGACCCGCACCATGGCGATGCCGACGATGGTGGACACGTAGATCTGCGCCCCGAACTGCGACAGCTGGATGGCCCCGACAAAGGCCAGGATGAGGCCGACCAGGAAGCTTATGAGCGAGACGATGGCCAGGGCGTCGATGCTGGCCTGGTAAATGAGCGTCGTCAGTTGGGAGCGCTGGAAAACGGCCCGCCCCGTCGCCAAGGCCCAGGCGGCCAGGGTCACGTCGCCCGTGAAATCGAGCAGATTCCTGACTCCCTCGGCCGCCCCGTAGCCCATGTCGGCCACGCGCTCCAGAAAGGGCATGCGCTTGACCGTGCGGGCCGCGCCCTGGCGCTCGGGCACCTTGGCGGCCAGGGAAAGCAGGCTTTCCACGCCGGCCGGCAGGGCGCCGGCGTCCACAGCCACGCCGCGCTCCCGGGCCAGGGCGATAATCGCCCGGCACTGGGTGAGAAACAGGCTGTCCCAGCTGGTCACGCCCGAGCCGGCCAGCACAAGCTTCTGGGGCGCGGGAGAAGCGGCCAGGGCCTGGCGCACCGCCTCGATGTCGGGCAGGGTCTGGTCCATGCGCCAGGAACCGGAAAAGGTCAGGGTCACGACGCCGTCGGCGACGGCGATGTCGCGGCGCGGGGCGTCGGCCCGAGGAGGAGCGGGCTGGCGTGTCATGACGGGAAATGGGCGTGGCGCATGGGCGGTCCGAAAGTGACGGGTTTCACCCGGAAGCGGACCGGGCGAGGCACACCATGCCCCTGGCCGGCCCGAATGCCAAGCGTCATTTTTTCTTCGGGTACAGCCGGTTGCACTGCTGTTCGCACAGATTGCCGCCGTGGTCGAGCATGTAGAAGCAGTTGCGGCCCAGGTATTTGTTGTTCTGGTCGATGAAGATCTTGTTGCAGGCCGCCCGGCAAGCCTCGACGTTGGGGTAGTCCGTCTTGAACACTTCCTGGAACGTCTGGCAAATTTCCAGATCCGAATCGCACGGGTCGGGCCCAAAGGGCATGATGCAGTTGCCGTAGAAAACGGAATCGGAATAGGGCTTCACCTGCGTCGGCGTGCAGGCCGTCATCAGACAAAAAGCCGCTATGGCGGCGAGGCAGGCAAAACGGCGCATCATGGCGTCCTCCGTCGAAATGGCGGTTGGCGGCCCGTAGGCCTATCGAGTAATTAGCACGAACCATCAATCATAGGCTAGCCCACGCCCGGGCGTAGCGGTCAGCGGCCGGCCAAAAGAGCGAAAATCCGCTGGCCGTAGAGCATCTGGACCATGCCGCCCAAACACAAGAACGGGCCGAAGGGAATGGGCATCTGCCGGTCCTTGCCCCGGCCCAGGATATAGTAGGGGCTGGCGACCAGGGCGGCCAGGCTCCCCATGAGCACGGCATAAGGCAGCCCCAGCCCGCCCACAGCCCCGCCGATGGACAGCATCAGCTTGACGTCGCCCCCGCCCAGGCCGTCCACGCCCTTGGCCGTGCGGTAGGCAGCGGCCAGCAGCCAAAAAACGCCAAAGCCCAACGCCGCGCCGACGCCGGCCAGGACTGGCCCGATGGCCGGGTCCAGGGCTCCCAGGGCGACGCCGAGCATGGCCGCCGGATAGGTGAGGTAATTGGGCAGCAGATAAACCGCGAAATCGATGCCCGAGGCGATGATGAAAAGCCCGCCCAGGGCGAGGTAGCCCAGGAAAAACCAGCTCGGCCCGAAATGCAGGGCGCACAGGACGGCCCAGGCCGCCGAAGCCAGCTCAATCAGCGGATAGAGCGGCGAAATGGGCTTGCGGCAGGCCGCGCAGCGCCCCCGCAGCAGCAGATAGCTCACCACGGGCACGAGTTCCCAGGGCCGCAGCCGGTGGCCGCACTCCGGGCAGTGGGACGGCGGCGACACGATGGACGTCTCGCGGATGCCCCGGGAGACGCACACCGAATAAAAGCTTCCCAACACCAGCCCCAAAACGGCGGCGGCGACCGGAAAGGCATACGGAAAGAGGGCAATGTCGATGGCGGCGGTCATCGGCTCCTTGTGTCCGTCCGGCCGCCCCGCGTCAAGGGGAAGCCCATCGGCCATGGACAGGACGCCGTGCCCGACGTAGAGAAGCGCCATGCAGCTCTTCGCCAAATCCGCCGTGCCCGAGGTCCGGGCGGCCCGGCTGTCCCTGGCCGTGGCCGTGGTCCTGCTCGCCGTCAAGATGTGGGCCTACGTGCTGACCGACTCTGCCGCCATCCTGTCCGACGCCCTGGAGTCCATCATCAACGTGGTGGCCGCCGCCTTCGCGGTCCTAAGCGTCTCCGTGGCCGCCAAGCCGGCCGACACGCGCCACCCCTACGGCCACGGCAACATCGAATACTACGCCGCCTGGTTCGAGGGCATGCTCATCCTGTTTGCCGCGGCGGCCATCTTCTGGGAGTGTTACGACAAAATCTTCCATCCCCAGCCCCTGCCGCGTCTCGGTGCGGGCATCGGGCTTTTGACGGCGGCAAGCGGCGTCAACCTGTGGCTCGGACTCAAGCTCCTGCGCCAGGGCAAACGCTCGGGGTCGCTCACCCTGGAAGCCGACGGCCGCCACGTGCTCACCGACGTCTACACCTCCGTCGGCGTGCTCCTGGGCCTGGGCCTGGTCTGGATCACCGGCTGGCTGTGGCTCGATGGGCTGGTCGCCTGCCTGGTCGGGGCCAACATCGCCTGGACCGGCCTCGCGCTGGTGCGCCAGTCCGTGTCCGGCTTCATGAACGAATCCGATCCGGCGCTTTTAACCGGCATCTGCGAGCTGCTGCGCGAGCATCGCCACCCGTCCTGGATCGACATCCACCGGCTGCGGGCCATCAAGTCCGGCCGCGCCGTCCACGTGGACCTGCACCTGATCCTGCCCCGCGACATGATCCTGGCCGAAGCCCACGAACAGGTGGACGCCATGGAGCGCCTGCTCTCCGACCACCTCGGCCCCGATTCCGACGTCATGATCCACGCCGATCCCTGCTCCGAGGATTGCTGCCCGGTCTGCGACGCCGACCCCTGCGCGCTGCGCCAGACCCCCTGCACCGAAACGCCCCAGTGGTCGCCCGAGACCACCGGCGACCCTGTGCGCGGGGATTGAGGGAGAGGAGAAGAGGGAAGATGCCTCCGGCGG
>ALAO01000211.1 GCA_000307955.1 Solidesulfovibrio magneticus str. Maddingley MBC34
GCCGTCCGCGCCGCTTTTGGCCGGGGCCGCGCCGCCGTCCAAGCGCGCCGCCGCGTCGTCGCCCAAGCCGGCCGCCGCCGCGCCCCCGGCCGATGCGGTTGCGGCCCAGCCCCTTGCCCCCCTGGAGGCCGCCGCCCTGGCCGCCCTGGCCCGGGGCGACAAGCGCCACATCGACGCCCTGGCCGCCGAACTGGCTGTCGCGGCCAAGGACCTCAGCAGCGCGCTGGTGCTCCTGGAGATTAAGGGCCTTGTGCGGAAATGGCCGGGCATGTACTACAGCGGGGAAGCGCAAGGATAGTATTGCCCATGCAGAAAATCCCCTTGTCCCTGGCCAAGCCGGGCATGATCCTGGCCAAGCCCGTGGCCCGGCCCGACGGCATCGCCGTGGCCGCCGCCGGCTCGGAACTGTCCCAGGGAATCCTTGATCGGTTCGATTCCATGGGCGTGAGCCACCTGGTGGTCGAGGGCGAGCCGGTCCAGCTTGACGGCGCACCGGGCGGCACGTCTTATGACAAGCGCCTGGAACGGCTGGACTATCTGTTTCGCAAATTTCCCGACGACAAGTGGATGGGGCAGATCAAGCGGCTTTTCGACCACTATTTCCGCATGAAAGCCGCCGCTGTTGTGGCCATGGCCGAGGCAGCCAAGGCCGCCCGGGCCGCCGCCGTGGCCGAGCCCACCGCCGAGGGCGAGGCCGAAGCCGAAGCCGGCGGCAAAGCCAAGGATGCCCGCCATGCCTGAGGATCTGCGTACCGAACGCAAGGGCCGCATCCTGGCCGTGCGCGACCTGCCCACCTTGCCCAAGGTCCTCGAAGAGGTCTCCAAGCTCGTCGAGCGGCCGGACTCCACCACCGAACAGGTGGCCAAGCTCATCAGCATGGACCAGGTGCTCTCGGCCAAGGTCCTCAAAATGGTCAACTCGCCGGTCTACGGCTTTCCCGGCCGCATCAGCTCCATCGGCCACGCCCTGGTGCTGCTGGGCTTCAACGTCCTGCGCTCGATCATCGTCTCCACCTCGGTCTTCGAGGTCATGAGCGAAAACATGGTCGGGCTTTGGGAGCACAGCCTGGGCGCGGCCATGGCCAGCGGGACCATTGCCCGGATGCTCCATTTCAAGGACGCCGAGGAATACGCCGTGGCCGGGCTGCTCCACGACCTTGGCAAGGTGGTGGCCACGGTGCAGCTGCCCGACCTCAAGCCCGACATCGAACGGGTGGTGGCCGAGCGCGACTGCTTCTATCTCGAAGCCGAACGCGAGGTGCTCGGTTTCGGCCACGACCGCATCAACGCTTGGCTGGCCGACCACTGGAAGCTGCCGGCCAACATCAAGGAAGGCCTGTCCTACCATCACAAGCCGCACCTGGCCCAGCTCTACCCGGAGATGGCCTGCGTGGTGCATTTGGGCGATTTTCTGGTGCGCTCCTTCGAGTACGGCTATTCCGGCGACGTGGGCGTCACCTATCTGCAGCCCGAGGCCCTCAAGATCCTCAAGATCCGTCCGGCCGACTTCGAGAAACTTCTCGACGAACTCAGCGGTCAGCTCGTGGAACTGGCTGATCTGCGCTTCACCTGATCCTCCCCAGGCCCCCATGGTTCCCGACGCGCTGTGCGCCTTCACGCGCACCCAGAAGATTTTGGTCCTCAGCCCCGATCCGACCCTGGCCCGGCTGTTTGACGCCGCCTTCACCCCGGCCGAGGCCGAGGTGACCGTCCTTTGCCAGGGGCGCGGGGCGGTGGAGGCCCTTTTCACCGATCCGCCGGACATGCTGGTGGTGGACGCCGCCCTGGCCGACATCCCGGGACCGACCCTGGTGACCATGGTCAAAAGCGAAAACGTTTATCGCCAGTTGCCCGTGGCGCTGATCATGGACGAGACCGCCTTGGGGCCGGACATCGACTGGTGCGCCGTGGAAGTGGACGAACTGCTCACGCGCCCGCTGACCTCAGCCATGCTGCGTGCCCGGGTCACCCTGGCCCTGGCCCGGGCCACAAGGTCCCTGGACGCCAACCCGCTGACCAAGCTGCCGGGCAACACCTCGATTATCGGCCGCATCCAGGACCTCATCGACCGCCAGGAAGATTTCGCCCTGGCCTACGCCGACCTCGACTACTTCAAGTCGTTTAACGACAAGTACGGCTTTTCCCGGGGCGACGAAGTGCTCATGATGACGGCGCGCATCATCGTCAACACGGTGCGCTCCGTTGGCGGCCCCACGGCCTTTGTCGGGCATGTGGGCGGCGACGACTTCGTCTTTATCCTGGCCATCGACCGGGTGGAGGAGGCGTGCAAGGCCGTGGTGGCCAGCTTCGACGGCATCGTGCCGCACTTTTACGACGCCGACGACCGCAACCGGGGATTTATCCAGTCCGTGGACCGCGAAGGCAACCGCCGCAGCTTTCCGCTCATGGCCATCTCCATCGCCGTGGTCTTCAACCGCGACGGCCGCCTCAAACACTTCGGCGAGGCCTCCCAGACGGCCATGACGCTCAAAAAGAAAGCCAAGGAAAACCCCAAGAGCTGCTATGTCCTCGACAAACGGCAAGGCTGAGACGCCGCCCTCGCCAGCGCCGCCGACAGCCCCCTCCACGCCAGCCGGCGTGGACGAGTTCCTGACCGCCCTGGCCGCCGTCAAGGGCTACTCTCCGGCCACCGTCGCCGCCTACGAGGACGATCTGGCCCAGTTCGAGGCCTATCTCGCCGGCCGGGGCCTGACCCTGGCCGCGCCCGAGGCCGTTGCGCGCGACCACGTGCGCGGTTTTTTGGCCGAGCTGCACCGCCGCCGCGTGGCCAAGTCCTCCATGGGCCGCAAGCTCTCCACCCTGCGCGGCTTTTTCAAATACCAGCTGCAAAAAAAACGCCTCGCCGCCGACCCCACGGCCGGACTCAAAAATCCCAAGGCCGAACGGCGCGGGCCAAGGGCGCTCAATGCCGACGAGGCCGTGGCCCTGGTGACGCCGCCGCCTGCCGCCCCGGCCGCCGACGGCTCGGCCGCCGCCTGCCGCGACTTGGCCCTGGCTGAACTGCTCTACGGCTCCGGGCTTCGCATCAGCGAAGCCCTGGGCCTGGACCTCGACGACCTCGATCTGTCCCAAGGCATTGTCCGGGTCATGGGCAAGGGCAGCAAGGAGCGTCTGGCCCCCTTGAGCGACGCCTCCCGGGAGCGGCTGCGGGAGTATCTGCGCCGCCGGGGCGAACTCGGTCCCGGGCCGATGGAATTGGCCCTTTTTCTCGGCAACCGGGGCGGCCGCCTCGACCGACGCCAGGCGGCGCGCATCGTCGATGCCCTGGCCAAGGGCGCGGGCCTTTCCCGCCATGCCCATCCCCACATGCTGCGCCACAGCTTCGCCACCCATCTGCTCGAATCCGGGGCCGACCTGCGCAGCGTCCAGGAACTCCTCGGCCACGCCCGCCTGACCACCACCACCCGCTACACCAGCCTCGATCTGGCCCGCATCGTCGGCATCTACGACAAGGCCCATCCCCGCAGCAGCGACAAGGGCGAGCCCGACGACAAAAAACCGTGACCGGCCGGCCCGGCCCGGCAGGCGGCCGCACCTGTGTTCCGGCAGCAGGCATTCCTGGGACGCCGGCTGATCGGGTTCGGCGTGAGGAGCGCCTGTAAACAAGGCGCTTGGTTTGCCCCTGAACCATGCGGTAGCGTGCAACGAAACGAGCATGGTTTTCGCCTCTCGCCAGAAAAACGACCATGGGCTTGTTTAAGAGGGGCGCATGAAACGTCCCGCCGCCACGGCGAACCAGGCCCTTGGGACAGCGAGAAGCGCCGCTTGGCCGGACTTGTCTTGCCATGCGCCGGCTTTTGCCCTAGGGCAAAAACAAATACTCCCTGGATTGCATCCCGAAATTTTCAACGCAAGGAAGGCTTGTATGGTGTTGCGTGGCCTTTTGTCCTGCCTGATCGTGCTGACGCTTTTTGTTTCCGCCGCGTCGGCCGGCTCGTTCGATTGCGTCAAGCCGCCGTACGGCAAGCCGTTCGCGTCCATGAACGAAGACGGCGCTTTTGAAAAGGTCAAGGAAGAAGGCGGCATCACCTATTATAATTATACAGGACCGTGCCGTATCGGCGTTTACGAACGCCTCACGCCGATCATCGCCTACGGCGTGGTGGACAACAAGCTCTACAGCCGGGTCATGCAAACCGAAAACGACGACATCGCCATCATCCGACAAGTGACCACCAAGCTGGCCGGTACGCCTAAAACCACGGAAGAGGGCGACTGGACGGTCATGCGCTGGAATTTTCCGGAAAAGCAGATCAAGATGAAGCTCAAGTACAATAATAAGACCAAGGCCACCAAGTCGGCGCTCTACTACGAACCCCTGCGCCCCGGCCAGAACAAGGTCAACCCCGAAGACCTGGACGATTAGTAGAGACATGCCTCCGGCGGCCAGGAGAGGCGCTGCCTCTCCTGG
>ALAO01000212.1 GCA_000307955.1 Solidesulfovibrio magneticus str. Maddingley MBC34
GGGGGCCTCAGGCCCCCAGCCGCCGGAGGCATCTCTTCTTCTCCGCTCTTCCCCGCTCTTCGCTTCCCGCCCCGCGCTCCCCTCAACGATTCTCAATCGCGTCCTGAATAGCCTTGGCCTCCGCCAACGTGGCGTCCAGGTCCAGCGCCCGTTGGGCGTAGTCGTAGGCGTCGTCTTTCTTGTGCCACTTCATGTAGAACTTGGCGATGTTGAGGAAGGTCATGGGGTGGCCGCCGAAGGTGCGCACGGCGTCGAGGTAGAGGGCTTCGGCCTGTTTAAATTCGCCAAGGGCGTCCCAGGCGTCGATGGCCATGCGCCAGGCCTGCTGGTCGGACGGGAAGCGTTCGATGGCCAGCATGAACATTTCCGAGGCTTCGGGCAAAAGGCCGGCGTCGGCAAAAAGTCGGCCCACTTCGCGGATCAGGCCCGGCTCGTCGCCGTAGTTTTCCACCAGCCGGCGCAGGTAGACCTTGCCCTTGGGGAAGCTTTTCTGCTCCAGACATTCCCGGCCCAGGGCCAGCCATTCCTCCCGCTGGGAGTTGCGGCGCTTTTCTTCCTTGGCGGCGGCATGCTCCTCCAACTCTTCCATCTTGATGCGGAAGGCGGTGAGCTTTTTAATGAGCAGCGTCTCGTCGCCGGCCTTGTAGCGCAAAAACGGGCCGCCACACACGCCGATGCTTTCCAGAAAAGCGATCACGCGCGGGTGGCGGCTGAAATCGTCGCACATTTCGACGAACAGCAAATCGACCTCGGACCGGCTCAACCCGAGAGCCGTGCTGGTGGATTTGAGCACCAGCGCGTCGTTGGCCGCTTCGATGCAACGGTAGAAATCATCGCGCCGCAGATACCCCCGGGCGCGGCTGATGTTCTCCCGGATGGTGCGGGCATCGGCCAGCATCCGGTTACGATCGACCTTGCGTTGCGTCATGCGTCCGCCTCCGTGGACGGCGGCCTGCGTTTCGGCCCTGGAGGTGTTCCTAACGTCGGGAAACGCCTAGAGGCTGGAGAGCGTGCGCAGGCTCGCTTCGTTGTCGCGGACCCAGTGAAAGAGGTCCGTCAGGACCGTCTCCGCGCTGCGTTTGGGCTTCCATCCATAGTCGGCCGTCACCCGGCGGTTGTCGCCGATGTAGATGGCCAAGTCGGCCGGCCGATTGACCGGATCCCGCCGTATCTCGATGGCGTTGCCGGTCAATTTCTCGCAAATGCGAGTGGTCTCCAGGAGCGACAGGCTCGTCTCCCTGCCGCCGCCGACATTGTACACCTTACCTTTGGCTTTCTCAAGATCGGCCAGCTGCATATCCAGAAGATCGAACAGATCGTCGATATGGAGCAGATCGCGCACCTGTTTGCCCAGGCCGCCGAAGCCGATGTAGGAAAGCTGACGCTTGAAATAATGGGCCTGGACCCACAGCGAGAACACGCCCTGGTCCACCTTGCCGAACTGCCAGGGACCGGCGATGACGCCGCAGCGGTTGATCACGCTGCGCACGCCGTACATGGCCTCGTATTCGCGCAGCACGAATTCCGAACAGAGCTTGGTCGCGCCGTACATGGACTTGGGGCCGTTCAAATCAAAGTCGATGTCCACGCCGGCCTCGCTCCAGCCGCGCGGCCCGTCCCCGGCCTGCCACACGAAGCGCGACTCTTCCTCGCGCAGGCCGATGGCGTTGATGGGATCGTAGGGATAGACCCGGCTGGTGGAGAGGAACACCACGTCGGCGGCGTTTTTGCGGGCCACTTCCAGGCAGTTGATGGTGCCGGTCAGGTTGGTGTTGATAAGGTACTTGGGCGAGCCGCCAAAGCCGGCCAACACCGACGGCTCGGCCGAGCATTCCAGCAGCACGTCGATCTTGTCATCGAACTCCAGGTCCTCGGGATTGCGGATGTCGCCGTGGACGAACCGGATGCCCTCGGCCACGAGCCGGGGCACGTTGAATTCCGAGCCGCGCCGCTTCAGGTTGTCCAGCACGATGACCGTGCGCTCGGGGTACTTGCGCTTGAAGGCCACGGCCAGATTACTGCCCACGAATCCGGCGCCGCCGGTCACCAACATGGTCTGCATATCAGCTCCTTGTGGAGAGAGAGGAGAATCGGGGGGAGGCCCCCCCGGGCCAAGGGGCCCGCAGCAACAGGGAAAACCCTGGCTCGGGTCCCCCACCTTCCTCTCCCCAAAATATCAACGGGGGATACCGTACTTCCACTTCGGGAATCAACTGAAGAGGCGGGGTTACGGCCGCTTCGGCCGCAACCCCGCCTCTATAGAGGGGGTCCGGGGGGCATCATGCCCCCCGGCCGCCGGAGGCTATTCCCCCTTCTCTAGAACACGGAATAAAACCAAGGAATAGAAAAAATACTTACGTATTTTTTCGAGGTGTTAGGCCGTCTCGACGACGTCTTTTTGCGTCTCGTAGATTTCCTTGAGGATACGCGGCACGTCGTAGGTCATCTTCCAATCGGGGTAGTGCTGCTCGAACTTCTTAAGCCCGCTGATCCACCAGATGTGATCGCCGATGCGGTTGGTCTCGTCGTATTCGCAGTTGAGCTTCTTGCCGGTGATCTCTTCGCACAGGCGGATGGCTTCGAGCATGGAGCAGTTGGAGTAACGTCCGCCGCCCATGTTGTAGACCTCGCCGACGCGGGGCTTCTCGAAGAAGTGCCACAGGCTGTTGACCAGATCGTAGGAGTGGATGTTGTCCCGGACCTGCTTGCCCTTGTAGCCGTAGATGAAATACTTGTTGCCGGTGATGCAGCAGCGCATGAGGTAGGAGAGAAACCCGTGCAGGCGCGTGCCGGAGTGGGAGGGGCCGGTGAGGCAGCCGCCCCGGAAGACGCCGGTCTTGAAGCCGAAGTAGCGGCCGTATTCCTGGACCAGCACGTCGGCGGCGACCTTGGAAGCGCCAAACAGGCTATGCTTGGTGTGGTCGATGGACATGGTCTCGTCGATGCCGTCGTTGTAGGCGTGGGACGGATCGATCTCCCAGCGGGTTTCGAGTTCCACCAGGGGCAGGTAGTTGGGCGTGTCGCCGTAGACCTTGTTGGTGGAGGTGAAGATGAACACGCCGTCCGGACAGTGGGCGCGGAAGTTTTCGAGCATGGTCAGGGTGCCGTTGGCGTTGACCGTGAAGTCCATGTAGGGGTCGGAAGCGGCCCAGTCGTGGGAGGGCTGGGCGGCGCAGTGGATGACGGCCTTGATGTCCTTGCCGTAGCGGCCGTAGATCTTGGAGATGCCTTCGTGGTCGCGGATGTCGGCGTCGTAGTGGGTGTAGTTCTTGTGGGAAGCTTCCAGGCGCTGGCGGTTCCACTCGGTGGAGGCGTCCTCGCCGAAGAAGGTCTTGCGGAAGTTGTTGTCGATGCCGACGACATCGAAGCCTTTATCACAGAAAAACTTGACGGTTTCCGAACCGATGAGGCCGGCGGAGCCGGTAACGATGGCGACAGCCACGGGGATCTCTCCTGTTGGCGATTGGGTGCGAGTTTCGGGGGCGGCTTACGCGCTTGGGGCCTGGCGTGATCTTCTGGCCAAAAACAGGGCGCCCACGAGGAAACGCAGGAAATACATGCCGCAGGCCTTGACCGGATGGGCCAAGAGCCGGCGGTAGCGGCCTTGTTCGACGAATACGCCAACGAACCGGTAGAACGCCCCGTACTGGCGGGCGATGTCCGGGTCCTGCCGGGTCCATTTGGCGATGTAGGCTTCGGCGCTGCCTGTGTAATACGTCTTCTTCTTCAGGTAGCGGCCGAGGTGAAAGGCGGCTTCGTTGTGAAACAGCAGTGGCACGTCCTGTCCGCTTTTCGCTTCGAAGCCAACGAGCGCATCGGGAATGCCCGTAGCGGGCAACCCGGAAACATAGGCGTCCACCGCGTCGAAATCGTAGCGCGACAGGAGGCCGATGGTCCCGATGCCTTTGAGTTTCTTGTCTAGGTCCCAGTCCTCGGGACCGGTCAGGGACGTGTCGAACCCGCCCACGGCGGCAAAGGCCTCGCGGCGCATGAACCGCGCGCCGTCGATGACCGTGCCGTCGTAGAAGCTGCGCTCGAAACGCCGCACCGACGGAAAAAAGCCCGTGCCGAGCACGATCTCGGGCACGTGCAAGGCCACGTGGGGGCAAGCGTCCAAGAGTTCCACGCAGCGCCGCACCACGGTGCGCGACAGGATCATGTCCGCGTCGAGGAACATGACGTACTGCCCGGAGGCGACGTCGAGCATGCCGTAGTTGCGCTGGGCCGAGCGTTCCGGCCCCTTGTCGAAAACCAGGTCGGTGAAGCGCCGGGCAACGGCCTTGGTGCTGTCCGTGGACGCGTTGTCCACGACGATGATTTCCAGAGCTTCCCGGGGGAAGTCCTGCCCGACCACCGAAGCCAGGCAATTGCCGATGTTGGCTGCCTCGTTTCGGGTGGTGACCACCACGGAGACGCGGATCATGCCGCTGCTCCCGGCGCAAGGATGCCGGCAAACTCGCGGCCGTGGCCGGTTGAACGTATGCGCGTCTTTTGCATGGCGGATGGAGGGTCGGCCTGGCCTATTTGCAGCCGCAGGATTTGGCGCGGCTTTTGTTGAGCAGGTGCCCGACGAGCTTGGAAGCGGCCCGGGCCAGGAACTTGATGTCGTCGAGGTCCCGGATGCTCAGGATCTTGCGGATGATAAACGCCGGCGTGAGGGCGGCTTTATACAACTCGTCCTTGAATTGCAACACGTCGCTGGAGGAGATGGGGCTTTTCCAGACCGACTCGCGCATGTCGTATTCATCCCAGTTCTCGGTGGTCAGCCAGCCGTTGGCCTTGGCTTCCTCGAAAAGGGGCGTGCCGGGATAGGGCACGACGATGGTGGCCTGCAAGGTGTTGAGCAGGCCGCGCGAGAACAGCGACTTGGCGAAATCGACGGTGCGCCGGGCGTCCTCGCGGGTTTCCCAGGGGTAGCCCACCATGGTGGTGATGTGGGGCTCAAGTCCCGCCTTTTTGGCCATGCGCACGGTCTCCTCGATCTGGGAGACCTTGATGCCCTTTTTCAGGCGATTGAGCGTATCCTGGGACATGGACTCCAGGCCGATCAAGATAAAGCGGAAATTGGCCTTCTTGAGCAGGTTCCACTGGGCCTGGGTCAGCTCGCCCACGCGCATGTTGCAGCCCATGACAACCTTCTTGTGCAGCCCCTTGGCGATAAGGAGATTGCAGAACTCCTCCAGCCAGGCCCCGCGCGGAAAACAGCCCGAGTCGTCGAAGATCTCGCGGATGCCGTAGTCATTGACCAGCCGCTCGATCTCGGCCACATGGCGGGCCGGGGACACGGTGCGGTAGGTCGCGCCGGGGAACAAGGTCGTCCAGCTGCAAAAGGTGCAACGCCCCCACCAGCAGTCGCGCCCGGCCATGACGTAGGCCCCGGGGGTGTACTTGAAATTGCCGTTTTTAAAGGCGTAGCGCTTCCACTTGATGAGTTCGCGGTCGATGTAGGGCAGGTCGTCGAGGTTGTGGGTCAGGCTCCCCAGGCCGCCGTCGACGATCTCGCCGTTCTCGCGCCGCCAGACCCCGGCCGGCAGGGCCACGGGCCGGCCGTCGAGGTGATCGACCAGATCGGCCAGGATGAAATCGAAGTCGCCGCCGCAGATGACGTAGTCCACCGGGCAGTTTTCCATGGTTTCCCGGGGCAGCGCCGTGACGTGGTCACCCATCAGCACGATGGTCGCGCCGGGCAGAGCCGCCTTGAAGTCGGCCACGATCTTCCAGTGCCGGGTCACCACCGGGGTCTTGGTCTCCATGGCGATAAGATCCGGAGCCTTGGCGACCAGATCGCGCTTGAAGGCCTCGTAGGTCATCTCGTCGGCGATGCCGTCGTCAAAGGTGACGGTATGCCCGCGCGAGGCCATGAGGCTGGCGGCGTAGGCCGGCACCATGGGGTAGATGTAGGTGGGATTGGTGAACCACTGGAACTGCCGGTTCTGGGACAGAAGCGGCGTGCCCTTGTCCGAGGACAGCGGCGGATAGGCCACGGAAACTTTCATATCACCTGCCAAGGGAGCTGGTCAGCGTTTTGCGGGAAAGGCCCACGAGGAAGCGGACGCCGTACCAGACGTGGGTCAGTGCCACGTAGGGCAAGGCGGCCAGGGCCACAAGGGCCGGCTCGCGGCGAAGGACCGTGAGATCGAAAAAGACGGCGGCCAGGAAACAGCCGTAGGCGGCGAACCCAAGGCTGATGAGGCAGCCCATAAGCGGCCAGGGCGAGACCCCGTCGGCCACGCGGAAAAAGCCGTAGCCCAGGGCCACGACGAGAAAGAGCACCCAGGCCGAGGGGATGAAATAGCACGGCCGGCGCGAGGTTTCGGGATGCACCCGCACGAAATGGCCCCGGTGCAGGCCGTAGTTGCCGACCTGGCGCAGATGCTTGGCCAGGCCCGGCCGGCGGTGGTGCCATACAAAAAGCTCGGGCAGATAGAGGATGCGCCCGCCCTTTTTGTGGACCAGATCCAGGCAGAACTTGGTGTCCTCGCCGGGCCAGCAGGCGGTGTCGAAGCCGCCCACGTCGTAAAAGGCGTCGCGCCGCACGATGAGGTTGACCGTGGGCCAGTCGTCCACTTCCCGCCGGGGCGGGGTCGGCCGGTAGCGCTCGGGCACGCCGGTTAGGCGGCTTACAAAGACCGCGCCCGAGGCCCTGGCCCAGAAGGAGTCGCCCGGGGGCGTGGCCGCCGGTCCGCCCACGGCGGACAGGGTCGGATCGCCCTCGAAGGCGGCTCGGGCGATGGAGAGCCAGCCGCGTTCGGGATAGGCGTCGTCGTCGATAAACGCGAGGTAAAGCCCCAGGGAAGCAGCCGCGCCGAGGTCGCGCTTGACGGCCGGCGACACCGGCCCCGAGGCGATGGCCCGCACCCGGGGATCAGCCGTCAGGGCGGTCAGGTCCATGGGGCAATCGGGCACGAGGATGACCTCGAAATCCGCCTCGGCCAGGGCCAGCAGATGGGGCAGGCTCTCTTCGATGTAGGGGCCGGGGGCCTTAAACGGAATGATGATGGAAAACAGCGGCGGCGTCGGACTCACTGCATCTCGTCCCAGGTTCCGGCGCGGGAGCGCACGATGTAGAGGGGCCGGTTGACCACCTCGGTGTGGATGTGGCCGACGTAGAGCGACATCATGCCCAGGGCGCACAGCACGATGCCGATGAGAAGCGTATTGAAGACCGTGAAGAAGGCCAGGGCGGTGATGTTGGCCCCGAAAAACCAGTTGCTGACGACCATAAGGCCCAGCACCGGCACGGTGACGGCCATGATGAGCAAACCCAGGTAGCCGGTCAGGCGCAGCGGCACCAGGGAAAAGGAGGTGAAGCTGTTGATGGCCAGATCAAAAAGCTTCTTGACGGAATAGGCCGGCTCGCCCTGGCTGCGGGCCGGGGCGCAAAAAGAGATGTAGGTCTTTTTGTAGCCCATCCAGTCGATGAGGCCCCGGAACATGCGCGAGCCTTCGGTGAACTTCGACAGCGTCTCCACCACCTTGTGGTCGAGCAGCCGGAAATCGGTGGAATTGGGCGGCAGGTCGAGGTCGGTGAACCGGCGCATGAACCAGTAAAAGGCTTTGGACCCCATCTTCTTGACCAGGGAGTAGTCGGCGACCTTTTCGCGGATGGTGGCCACGATGTCGTAGCCCTCCTCCCATTTGGCCAGAAGCTCGGGAATGATCTCGGGCGGATGCTGAAGATCGGCGTCGAGGCAGATGACGGCGGCGGAGCCGATGGCGTGCTCCACGCCGGCGGTCAGCGCCATCTCCTTGCCGAAGTTGCGCGAGAACATGAGGCCCTTGAAGCGGCCGTCGGCGGCGGACAGTTCCTCGATGACGGTCCAGGAGCCGTCGCGGCTGCCATCGTCGACCAGGATGCACTCCCAGTCGTAGGCCGTGGCGTCCATGACGGCCGCGATGCTGTCGCGCAGGGCATAAAGCCCCGGGCCTTCGTTATAGACCGGGACCACAAGGGAAATCTTGCCGCCCCGCCGGGAGGCGGGGCGGCTGTCGGCGTCATACGTCATCCGGGATTCCGTTTCGCTCGCTTAGGCCTGGCGCAGGAAGGCATCGAAGTATTCGATGGTTTTCTTGAGGCCTTCGGCCAAGGCGACCTTGGGCTCCCAACCGAGCTTGGCCTTGGCCAGGGTGATGTCCGGGCGGCGCTGCTTGGGATCGTCCTGGGGCAGGGGCCGGTAGTCGATGATCGACTTGGAGCCGGTGTATTCGATAACCAGCTTGGCCAGTTCCAGGATGGTGAATTCGCCCGGGTTGCCGGTGTTGACCGGGCCGGTGAAGTCGTCCGGGGTGTCCATGAGGCGCAGGAAGGCTTCGACGAGGTCGTCGACGTAGCAAAACGACCGGGTCTGCTGGCCCTGTCCGTAAACGGTCAGCGGCTCGCCGCGCAGGGCCTGAATGATGAAGTTGGAGACCACGCGGCCGTCGTTGGGGTGCATCCTGGGCCCGTAGGTATTGAAGATGCGGGCGACCTTGATGCGCAGGTTGTGCTGGCGGCGGTAGTCGAAGAACAGGGTTTCGGCGCAGCGCTTGCCTTCGTCGTAGCAAGAGCGGAAGCCGATGGGGTTGACGTTGCCCCAATAGGACTCGGGCTGGGGGTGCACCGACGGGTCGCCGTAGACCTCGGAAGTGGAGGCCTGCATGATCTTGGCCCGCAGGCGTTTGGCCAAGCCAAGCATATTGATGGCGCCATGCACGCTGGTCTTGGTGGTGGCCACCGGATCGTGCTGGTAGTGGATGGGCGAGGCCGGACAGGCCAAGTTGTAGATCTCGTCGACTTCCACGTAGAGGGGGAAGGTGACGTCGTGGCGCATCAGCTCGAAGTTCGGATTGTCGAGGAGATGCGCGACGTTTTGCTTGGAGCCGGTGAAATAGTTGTCCAGGCAGATGACGTCGCAACCCTGGGCGAGCAGGCGTTCGCACAGGTGCGAACCGAGAAAGCCGGCGCCGCCGGTGACGAGAACACGTTTTTTCAGGTGCATGGCTTGTGCCTTGAAGACGGTTTGAGGTGGATGATTCAAACGCGGAAAGCGTCCCCATAATCCCCTTTTTGGGGAATGTAAATCACCGCCAGGACAGCGAGGCCCATTCCCCGGACACCCGGCGCTCGGGCTGCCCCAGGCCGGTGGCCTGATAGGCGGCGGCCACGTCGTCGGCCTGGGTTTCGAGGATGCCGGACAGGACGAGCATCCCGCCATCGGCCACATGCCGCACCAGCAACCGGGCCATGGCCATGAGCGGCGCGGCCAGGATGTTGGCGGCCACGACCTCGAAGCGGCTGTCCGGGACAAGGCTCCCCACCCCGCCCACGGCCAGGGACATGGAGCCTTCCACGCCGTTTAAGCGCAGGTTGTCGGCGGCGCACCACACGGCCTGGGGGTCGATGTCCAGGCCCACGCCGGTCAGCCCCAGGCGGCAAAGCCCGATGCCGAGGATGCCCGAGCCGGTGCCGAGGTCGAGAAAACGCATGGACGGGGTCAACCAGCCCGAGGTCTGGGCCTGGGCAAAGGCTTCCAGGCACAGGGCGGTGGTCGGGTGGTGGCCGGTGCCGAAGGCCATCTTGGGTTCGATGAGGATGGGCTTTTTGCCGCCGGTGTCGTGGTCGGCCATCCAGGGCGGCAGGATCTCGTAGACGCCGCCGACCTCGATGGGGGTGAAAAAGGCCATCCAGGCCGCGCCCCAGTCCTCTTCCTCCAGGGTGGAGACTTCCCGGGGCAGGTCCGGCCAGTCGGCGGCGACCTCCTCGGCAAAGGCCCGGGCCGGCGGGGCGTCTTCCATATGGACCCGGAAACGGACGGTTTCGCCGTCATCCAGGACGGACTCTTCCCAACCTTGGGCGGCCCGGCCGGCCAGCCAGGCTTCCAGCAGTTCGGCGGTTTCGCCGCCGCCGGGCACGGTGATGTCAACGCGAAGCAGTTTGCGCACGGGTGCTCCCAAAAGCAGAAACAGGGGCCAAGCCCCTGTCGTTATTGTGGTAGAAAAAATTCCAAACGCGCTAAAAAACGCAGGCCGCCGGGCTTTCGCCCTTTGGTCCGCTGCCGGCCAGCCACACCGGATCAGGCCAAGCGCCTTGACCGCAGGCCAAGCCCCGTCGTCCAGGGCAGAAACCGCCGCCCTGGCGTGGACGCCACAGTCTCCGTCATCAAGGCGCCGCCGCCGCGCCCGGGCTTGCGCCCCGCTCTTCGGCCCAAGTCGGGCCTCACAGCCGGCCGCCCTTAGGCGTTGGCGTCGGCTAGGGTGCCGATGCCCGAGGCGTAGGCCCCAAGCACGTCCTTGGAAAACTGGTAGGTCTGGCTCATGTCGTTGGACGCGGACGATCCCGAGGAACCGGAATTCATGTAGTCCAACGTCTTGCTCACCACGGCCGCGCCAAAGGTCTGCTTGTCGAAGGGCGCGGCGTCGCCGGCCGAGGACATCCCGGACGACGACATGCTGCCCGAGGACATGTTGTTCATGGTGTCCAGCGTCTTGGTCACAATGCCGCCGGCGACCTCGGCGCTTAGGGGATTGGAAAACGTGATGGCGCTCATGGCGTTGCTCCCTGCCCTGACCCGATCAGCCCTTGCGGCCCCTCGGACACGGCGTGTTCGGTACGTCGCCTCGTCTCGCGCTCCCGGCATCCGTCCCAGGCGCGCCGGGAATACCCAAAAAATATAAGATCGATTGACCTAAAAAACAGACCCAGGGCAGCCTGGCGATCAGGTCTTTTTGTCCGTCAGCGACCCCACGCCCGAAGCGAAGGCCTGGGCCGCGCCGCCCCGGGGCGTGCTGGGACCCGTGTAGACGAGGTCGATGGCGTCGCCGCGCTCGAAGGCCGTCGTGGGCGCGACGTCGTGGATGTTGTCCAGGGTGGCCATCAGCAAGGTATACCCGGCCTTGTTTCCCATGACGTCCCAGACTTTTCCGCCCATAGCCGACTCCGCCGACAAAACCGTTTTTTCCTCTCTACCCGGCTGCGGGTCGCCGGTCAAATGGCCTCAAACCCTCAGGCGGCAACCGCCAATAGCGGTTCGGTCTTTACCAACAAAAACAAACCGTTCAGGCCACCAACGCACCGACCGGGGACAGGGCCTCGGCCGCGCCCGAACTAGCGGGCGGCCATGGAGGCCACGCCCACGGGCAGCTGCAGCACCGTGCCCACGCGCAGGCGCATGGGGTCAAGCCCGCTGTTTTCGGCCAGGATGCGCTGGACGCTCAGGCCGTACGCCCGCGAGAGCTTCCAAAGGTTGTCACCCTCGGAAATGACGTGCTGGCGGGCCGGGGCATGGGCCGGGCCGGCGGCGGGAGCCGTGGCCGGACCCGTCGCATCCTGGGCCTCGGCCGGCAGGATGGCCGGCGCGGCGGCGGACGACGCCTTGGCCGGGGCCTGCTTGGCCGGCGCGCCGGAGGCGGCCACGGCGGCCAGGGACGACGGCACGCGGATGGTCTGGCCCTCGCGCAGCCGCAGCGGATCGACGCCGGGATTGGCGGCGGTCAAGGCCTCGACGCTGACGTCGAAACGCTTGGCGATGCTCCACAGGCTGTCGCCGGCCGAGACCGGGAAGACCAGCATTTCGGCGCTGGCCAAACCGCCTTCCACGGGCACGGTGACCAGTTGGCCCACGCGCAGCCGCGACGGATCGACCTCGCCGTTGACGGCCAGCATGTCTTCCAGGGAAACGCCGAAACGGCGCGACAAGCCCCACAGGGTGTCGCCCGGACCCACGGGATAGAGGCTGGCGTCGCTGACGGCGCGGGTCGAGGCAGCGGTCGGGGCGGGAGCGGCCAGGGCGTCGGCCCGGGCGTTGTCCGGCACGGCCAGGACCTGGCCGGGCTGCAGTCGCAGGGGATCAAGGCCGGCGTTTAAGCGGGTCAGGTCGTCGGCCGACACGCCCAGGCGCTTGGCGATGGACCAGAAGTTGTCGCCGTCGGCCACCACATAGCCGGCCCCGTCCAGGGCGGCGTGCTGCTTGCCGGCGGCCGGCCGGGCGGCCGTGGCCGTGGCGGCGGCGGCCGGCAGGGCCAGGGGCTGGCCGATGCGCAGCCGGGTGGGATCGACGCCGGGATTGGCTTCGGTGAGGGCAGCCACGGTGACGCCGTGCTGGCGGGCCACGGACCAGAAGTTGTCGCCGTCGGCCACGGTGTGGACCTTGGCCGAGGCGGCGGGGACGCTCGGGCGGATCTGGGCCTTGGTGACCTGGGCGAGGTCCACCCCGGCCGGCACGGCCAGACGCTGGCCGATGCTCATGCGCCGGGGATCGACGCCGGGGTTGGCGGCGGCCAGGGCGTCGGCGGTCACGCCCAGGCGCTTGGCCACGGACCACAGGGTGTCGCCGTCGGCCACGGCGTAGCTGACGCCGGAAGCGGTGGCCGGCGTGGCCATGGCCGAGGACGGCGCGGCCGCGCGGGCCACGGGATCAACGACAGCGGCCTTGGCCGGCACTTCCGCGACCTGAACCGGGGCGGCGGGCTTGGCGGCGGCCGCCGACGGGGCGGGCGTCGCCGGAACGACCGGCGCGGCGGTCTTGGCCGGCGCGGCGACCGGGGCCACGGCCTTGGGCGCGGCGGT
>ALAO01000213.1 GCA_000307955.1 Solidesulfovibrio magneticus str. Maddingley MBC34
GATGCCGATGCCGGTGTCGGCCACGGCCAGTTCCAACTGGGGCGGCGCGCCCGGGTGCGATTCGGCGTGGGCCAGGCGCAGGGACACGCCGCCTGCGGCCGTGAACTTGACGGCGTTGCCGACGAGATTGACGAGGATCTGGCGGACCTTGCCCGGATCGCCGCGCACATGCCGGGGCACGCCCGGGGTGATGTCCAGGGACAGCCACAGACCCTTGGTCCGGGCCGAGACGCCCAGGGTCTTGACCACCGACCGGGCCAGTTCATGAAGGTCGTAGTCCACGACCTCCAGTTCCATCTGCCGGGCCTCGATTTTCGAGAAGTCGAGGATGTCGTTTAAGATGCCGAGCAGATGGCGGGCCGAGTCCTGGACGGTTTCCAGGTAGTCGCGCTGTTCCGGGGTCATCTCGGTGCGAAGCGCCACGTCGGTAAGCCCCAGGATGGCGTTCATGGGCGTGCGGATCTCGTGGCTCATGCTGGCCAAAAACCGGCTTTTGGCCTGGTTGGCCCGATCGGCTTCCTCCTTGGCGGCGCGCAGGGCGTCGAGATTGCGCCACCGCTCCACGCCAAGGGCCAACTGCTCGGCCACGGACAGGAGCAGATCGGCCTCTTTCTTGCCGTAGCGCCCGGATTCGGCGAAATGCATCACGGCCATGACCCCGAGCACTTCCTGGCGCACCCGGATGGGGACGCCGAGCCAGACTTCCGGAGTGCGGCCGGGCCAGGACAGGCCGGTCAGGCGCATCCCCCGACGGGTGACGAGCAGGGGATGGGCGGTGCGCATGACCTCGACGAGCACGCTTGTTTCCCGAAAATCGTTGAAATTCTCGCGGGTCAGCGGCGTCAGTCGTTTGGAAAGCCCATGGATGGGCGGCGGCGGGCCTTCCTGGCCGATAACGAGGGCATAGTCCAGGACGTCGGTCTCCCGGTCGGCCAGGGCGATAAGAAATTCGTCCACGTCCACGGCTTCGGCCAGGATGTTGCGCACGGTCCGAAACAGGCTGTCCATGTGCTCTTCCGAGGCCACGGCGCTGGACACCCGGTAGAGAATGGAGGTGGTTTTTTCGCTCTCGCGCAGCTCGTCCACGGCCAACCGGGCGTCGGTCATGTCGCGGATGCTCACCACGACATGCCGCTCGTCGGAGCCTTCCTCCTCCCAGGGGGCATAGTGGACGGACAAATAGCGGCGGCCCCGGGCCGGCAGAACGACCCATTGCTCGAAATGCACGGGTTCCCCGGCGACGCAGGCGAGCAGGCGCGGGGCCACTTCGCGGGTGAAATAGGCGGGATCGAGAAAATCCGTGACATGACGGCCGATGATCGCCTCCCGGGCATGGCCGAAAGCCGTCACGTAGGCGTCGTTGACGAACACGTAATGGCCGTCCGGCGTCATCAGGGCGACCATGTCCGAGGAGGCGGCGATGATGCGGGCGTAGCGGCGAAGCGAGTGCTCGGCCGTGTCCATGGCCGAGCTGTCCTGGACAAAATGCTCGTAATACAGCGCCTTGCCCTCGGCGTCGGCCACGGTCCGCACGTCGCGACGCGTGGCGAGCAGGCTGCCGTCGCGGCGGCGCACCGTGGCCTCGAAGCGGCTGACGGCCCCCGTGTGGGCCAGGGCCTGCTCCATGGCCTCGCGCCGGCCGGGTTCGGCGTAGAGCTGGCCGGCGATGTCGCGCACCGACCGGGCCAATTCCCGGGGCGAGGCGTAGCCGTACATCCGGGCCAGGGCCGGGTTGGCCTCGATATAGCGTCCGCCCGGCGTGGTCAGGGCCACGCCCAGGGGGGCATGCTCGAAAGCACTCCGATAGCGGGCCTCGCGCTCGGCCAGATCGGCGATTTCCCGGCGTTGGCGCTCGGCCTCGCGCTCCAGCCGGGCCGTGCGCTCGCGCACCCGGCGGTCGATGAGCGCCGCCTCGGCCCGCACCACCCGCTCCAGCCGGCTGGGTTCGGACACGTCGGTGAGCACGCCGATGCCGTATAACTTGTCGCGGCCGGGGCCGGCCAGCTCCAGCACCAGGGAGCCGCGCCGCATCTCGCCGTCGCGCCGGCAAAAACGCACGCCAAGGGCCTGCCGGTCGCCGAGGGCGGCCAAGGCTGCGGCGGCCCGGGCGGCCTCGCCGTCGGCGCTCCCGAAAACGGTCCGAAAAAAGGTGTCCCACGGCTCCTGGCGGGCCTTGCCGGCATAGCCCAATAGCCGGCGCAAGGACGCGGCCAACCGCACCAGGTCCGTGCCTGGCGTCCACAAAAAAAGCCCCTGGCGGGCATGGACCGCCGCCCAGTCGATGCCGGCCTCGCCGGCTTCGTCGGCCTCGGCGCGGTCGAGCAAGAACAAGGTGGCCGGCTCCACGCCAAGGGCCTGGCTGAAGGCGTGAATGACGGCCAGGGACGGCGCGGCCGCCCCGCGCTCGATCTTGTTGCAATGCTCCAGGGACACGCCGGACTGCTCGGCGAGCTTGGCCTGGGTAAGGCCGCACAGCCGCCGGACATGGCGCAGCCTGCGCCCGAAGAGTGGAGCAAAGTCTGTTCGATCCATGATCGGCCCCAACAACCGTCAATGTTGCTGGAACGATAAAACACGTAACGCCATTACGTGTAAAGGCCCGAGGCAAGCCCAAGGCAGACATGCTAAAAATGACACATCCGCATGACATGACGAGATTATCTTGACTCTTTCCCGCCAACTAAGAATAGCATGGTCACTAAAAAACAGAGGAGAGTGACCCATGCGCGCCATCATCCCCCTGGCCCTGATCCTGTTCCTGGCCATGTTCCTGGCCGCCGGACCAGCCCAGGCCGGCCCCGCCGTCGAGGAAAGCTACGGCCCCGGCCCCAAGGCCTTTTCCCTGGCCACCGGCAGCCCCGGCGAACTTGGCCTGCTCAAGTTGCTCGGCGAGGGCTACTGCGCCCAGGCCGGCTGCCGTCTGGACTGGATCAAGGCCGGTTCGGGCCAGTCCCTGGACATGCTGCAAAAAGGCGACGTGGACATGATCATGGTCCACGCCCCGGCGGCCGAGAAAAAGGCCTTGGCCGAGGGCTGGGCCGGCTGCTCGTCGCTCATTGGCTCCAACGAATTTTTCATCGTCGGCCCGGCCGCCGACCCGGCCGGCATCGCCAAGGCGACCTCGGCCGCCGACGCCTACCGCAAGATCGCCCAAGCCCAGGCCAAGTTCTTCTCGCGCGGGGACAACTCCGGCACCCATAAAAAGGAAATGGACACCTGGAAGGACGCCGGCCTCACGCCGTCGGGCGACTGGTACGTCGTGACCAAGGCCTTCATGACCGCCACCCTCAAGCGGGCCAACGACGAGGGCGGCTACTTCATGACCGACAGCAGCACCTGGGCGGCGGAAAAAAAGAACACCCCCAAACTGCAAATCCTGTTTTCCGGCGACAAGAAGCTCGTCAACACCTACCACGCCCTGTGCCGCCAGACCGACGGCAAGCCGGCTTCCGAGTTGGCCGCCGGCTTCATCGCCTTCGTGGCCTCCCCAAAGGGCCAGGACATCATCCGGGCCTTTGGCAAGGACGCCCACGGCGAAGCGCTCTACAACGACGCGGCCTACGCCAAGAAATACGAATAACCCACACCTCGGCCGGCCGGGGTCGCAAGCCCCGGCCGCT
>ALAO01000214.1 GCA_000307955.1 Solidesulfovibrio magneticus str. Maddingley MBC34
GGCCAAAGGGGCTGAGCCCCTTTGGAAACCCCACCTGGGTCAATGGGGGGGCGTTGCCGTGTCGGCGAGCGGGAATAGGACAAAGTTTCTGGAGCCTGGGGTGACGCGCCGCATGTGGGCGGTCCCCAGCCGCCCCATACGCAAACGCCGGGCGTCCCGGCAAGGAGAAACCCATGCTGATGCGGGATAAAAAAGTCGTGATTTTCGGCGTGGTCAACGAACGCAGCATCGCTTACGGCATCGCCAAGGTCCTGCGCGAGCAGGGGGCCAGGCTGGCCCTGGGCTACGCCGCCGAACCCATTCGCAAGCGCATCGAACCCATCGCCGCCGAACTCGGGGCCGAGTGCATCTTTCAGTGCAACGTCTCCAGCGACGAGGAAATCGCCGCAGCCGCCCGGTTCGTCGGCGAAAAGCTCGGCGGCGTGGACTGCCTGGTCCATTCCATCGCCTACGCCAACCGCGAGGATCTGGCCGGCCGGTTCATCGACACCAGCCGCGAGGGCTTCCGCGTGGCGCTCGACGTCTCGGCCTATTCGCTGGTCGCCTTGTGCCGGGCCTTTGAGCCGCTTTTCACACCCGGCTCCTCGGTCATGACGCTGAGCTACTACGGCTCGGGCCGGGTCGTCGCCAACTACAACGCCATGGGCGTGGCCAAGTCGGCCCTGGAAGCCAGCGTGCGCTACCTGGCCGTGGACCTCGGCAAGCGCGGCGTGCGCATCAACGCCATCAGCGCCGGCCCGGTCAAGACCATGGCCGCCTCGGCCATCCACGGTTTCCGCACCATCCTGGAAACCATCGAGAACCGTTCGCCGCTGGGCCGCAACATCACCTTGGAGGACATCGGCCGCTGCGCCCTGTACCTGGCCTCGGACCTGTCTTCGGGCACCACGGGCGAGGTGATTTTCGTCGATTCCGGCTACAACATCATGGGCGTGTAGGCCCGTGCGGCCCGCAGTGCCCGTTTGAGCGGGGCTTGAAGCCGCAAGGATTCCAGAAGGCGCGGCTTCGGTCCGAACACCGGGAAAAGGGCGTGCTGCCATTGTTCGCTACGCTCCCAGGGCAAACGCCATGGCCGCGAACATCCTCAAGCGCTAACGCAATGTGGCTTCTCATGCAAAAGGCCGGGACACCCCGGCCTTTTGTATTGGCTGTCGCGGCTAAGCCTTAATGGCTGCTCAGGTAGTTCGACTTGACGTACTTGATCTCATACCAACTGCCGTTGGGGTTGACCGAGCCGTTTAGGCTGTGCAGCGAACCGATGATGGACGATCCACCGGCGGGTTGGATGTTGCCGTTTGCCAGCACCGTGCCGAACCAGTCCACGCCGCCGCCCAGGCTAAAGGTGCCGCCTGTGTAGAGGAACACCTTGGCGGCCGCAGCGGAAAAGGGCTCGTCAATGCTGTCCATCTTGTTGCTGCTGTTGAAGCAATTCCCCGTGGCGGACGTCTTGACGTAGATGGTGGCGTTGCTGGAGGCGTTCCCGGAAACAAAGATATTAATGTCCCCGCCGGATACGTCGAGGCAAAGGTTGATCCAATCCGTGCTGAACGACGTATAGTAATAGTTGCCCGCCGTGATGGTCGTTTGACCGGTGATGTTCCGAGGCGCCGTCGCCGTGAATGTTGGTGCCGTGGGCGCGGTGTAGGTCGCGCAAGCCACGGGCGCTGTCGGCGCGGTCGGGTTCGTGTAGGTGTTGCCGTAGAGGTGGGTCAGGTATTGCTGGGTGGTGACGCCGGTCTTGGCGTACATGTTGCCGTAGACGGTGATGTTTTGCAGGGCGATGTTGGTCTGGCTGTGGATGTCCACATAGATGGTCGAGCCGCCGGTGGCAGTCACCGTGCCGGCGGCGTAGATGTAACGCTTGACCGTGGAGGTGCCGATATTGGCGCTGGTCAGGCTGACGGTCGATTGGCTGTGGATGTTGCCGTTGACGGTGGAGCCGCCGCTGACGGTCACGCTGCCCTTGGCGTAGATGTCGCCGTTGACCGTGGCCCCTCCGTCGATGGTCACGTCGCCCTGGGAATAGAGCGTCCCGTTGACCACTTGGGAGCCGCCGCTCACCGTGATGCTCGAATTGGAACAGATGACCTCGCCCGTGCCTCCCACGTTGACGCCGCCGCTGATGACCAACGGCGTGGTGGTCGACGTTGTGGTGAGGGAACCGGCGACGGTGGAGCCGCCCTGGAGCGTCACGGTGTTGGCCAAGATGTCGCCGGCCACATAGCCGGCCACTTTGGCTGTGCCGCCTGTCGACATGACATAATCCGACACGCCGCCGGTGTTGCTGTTTCCTGACGGCGCCGGCGTGATGGAAGCCGACATGTAGGCGTTGGCCTCATAGCCCGCGCCGGGGTTGGCCGTGCCGATGACGCTCACCGGATAGGTCCCGGCCCCGGTGTTTTTCGCGCCCACGGTCAGGTTGAAGGTGAGCCCGGTGGCCAGGGTGTAGTTCGTCGCCCCGGCCGTGTGCATGGCCGCAAGGGCGCTGTCATTTTGCGCCGCTGCGAAAGTCAGGCCGGAATAGGCGGCATACGTGGCGCTGTCGGCCCGGTTTTCCGTCACCACGGAACTCGACGACGCGCCGAACTGCTTCTGGAGGGCCGCCGCCAGCAGGCCCATGACGACGAGCGCGCCAATGACGGCCACGATGACGCTGCCGCGCGCCGCTGTCGGGCTGGTGGGAGAGGGCGTCAATTCGTTCATTTCTCCCCCGATATCGGCAAATTTCGTTCCGTGATCACAGATGCTCCAGGGCGCGCCGCGCGCCAAGCCACATTTCATACACTCCCGCTAGTATTTCAAATAAGTGACGGATCGGCTCTTGGCAAGAAAAAGCGGCCCCGCCCCGGGGCTTGGGGTTTGGCGATACGGGACGACATCTCCCCCCTTGACGATGTCACGGCCTTGGGGCATTTGTTGCAAACAATTGTTTGAAACAAATGTTTGAGGAGGGGCCATGGACACAAGCGAGGCCGGTGTGAAGGACAGGCTGTTCTGGGCCGCCCTGCGGACCTTTGCCGCCAAGGGCTACAAAGGGGCCACCGTGCGGGCCGTGTGCCGCGAGGCCGGCGGCGTCAACGTCAGCGCCGTGCAGTACTATTACGGCGGCAAGGACAAGCTGTATCAGGCCGTACTGGAAGTGCTGTTCACCGAGGGCGACCAGCGGTTTCGCCAGCGCCTCCAGGATGAGGCCAAGGCTGGGGCCAGCCCCGAGGAACGCTTGCGGCTTTTGATCGAGGTCTATTGCCAGGTGCTTTTTGCCCACGGCGAGGTCGGCGACGCCTTCCTGCGCCTGTGGGCCATGGAACTGGCCAATCCCACGCCCTTTCTCGGCGACATGGCCGAGCGCCACAGCCGGCCCCAGGCCATGGCCATGCTGGGGCTGATGGCTGAATTCGCCGGACCGGACGCGCCGATCACGACCCTGGTCGCCATGATGTCCTGCGTCCTGGGTCCGTGCCTCTACCAGGCGCTTTTGTGGCAAAACTATCGGCGCATCGTGCCCGAACATCCGCCCATGGCCGAGCACTGGCCGGTGTTTGCCGAGCAGTGCTTCCGCCATGCCCTGGCCGGCTTGCGGGCCGTTGGCCAAAACCGCCAAGGAGGCGCGTCATGAACTCGGGCCAGGAAACACCTGTTCGGTTTTGGCGGCTCGACGCCTTGCGGCTGGCCGGCGTACTGGCCGTGGTGGTGCAGCATGCCGCCGTGGCCTATAGCGCCCATGTGCCCTGGTGGTACGTGCGCGATCCGGTCAAGAGCGCCTTGGTCGACGTCATTTTGCTGATCTGCGACGGCGCGACCATGCCGCTGCTTTTTGCCGTGGCCGGCTATTTCGCCCTGCCGTCCCTCGACCGGCGCGGCCTGGTCGGCTTTCTGGCCGGCCGGGCCAGGCGGCTGCTCGTGCCCCTTGTCTGGCTGACGCTCTTTTTCTGCCCCATCATCGCCTACGTCGACTACCGCGACAAAGGCGGCCTGGACGGCTTTTTCGCCCATTGGTTGGCCATTGCCCCGACGGCCCTGGACTGGCGCTTCCTGCTTTTCGCCGACGCCGACGCGGCCAAGCTGTCCCAGACGCTTATGTGGTCGTTTCACCTGTGGTTCTTGGCCGTGCTGTTCGTCTTTTGCCTGGTCCTGACTGCGGCGCGGCTGGCGGCCGGTCCATGGCTGACGCGGCGCGAATCCCGGGGCGGCCCGGGCTGGGGCCGCTTGGGTCTGCTGGCCCTGGGCGTCGGGCTGGCGGCAGGATTTGGCCAGATGGCTTGCCCCGATCCGGCCTGGGCCCGGCTGGGGCCGTTTCTGGTGTTCCAACCCACGCGCTTGCCGCTCTATGCCGGATTTTTCCTGCTTGGCGCGTCTGTCTGGAAGCGCGGTTGGTCGGCCGAGAACGGCCTGCCCGGCCGGCCGTGGGCCTGGGGGCTGGCGTGTCTCTTCGCCTTGGTCGTCATGGCCCGGACCAGCGGCGGCACCATCGAGGCTTGGGCGGCCGGGGGGCCGTCCGTGCCCTTGGCCTTGGCCAATGGGCTGGCTCGAACGGCTTTCGCCCTGGCCGCTACCATCCTGGCCGCATGGCTTATTGGCCGGGCCAAGGCCGGGTCGCCCTGGCGGCGGCCGGGCTTGTCACGGACATCGTTTGATTTGTATTTGTACCACTTCCCGCCGGTGGTCGTGCTGCAATACTGGCTGTGCGGCACGGCCTTGCCCGTGGCGGCCAAGTTCGCCGTCTGCACGGCCGTGCCGATCCTCGTCTGCCTGGGAGCAAGCCGGCTGTGTGGCCGTCGGGTCTGGACCCGGCCGGCCCTGGTCGGGCTGGTGTTTGTGGGCTGCGCCATTTTTTGGGGTTAAGGCCCCGCCCTGTAACGACCAGCCGTCCCGAACCGTTGGTTTCCACGAACCAAGACCGAAGGAGAAGAATGCATGACCGACGACGCCGCGCTACGTGAGCGCATCGCCCCGTGCGGACTGGACTGCGGCCGCTGCCTGGACAACCCGGACAGCCCCATCGGCCGGCTGTCCCGGGAACTGGCCCGGGAGCTTGGCGGCTTTGGGCAGCGGGCGGCTTTTTTTGCCCGGCTTGATCCGGTGTTTGACGCCTACGCCGATTTCGAGCGGGTGCTTGAACGCCTGGGCAAGGGCGGCTGCTCGGGCTGCCGCACGGGCCATTGTCTGCTGGGCGACTGCCGGGTCAAGGACTGCACCCGGGAGCGGGGCGTGAGTTATTGTTTCGAATGCCCGGAGTTCGGCGGCTGCGACCCGGGGCTGCCGCCAGGGCTGGCCGAGCGCTGGCGCGACAACAACCGGCGCATGGCCGAAATGGGGCTGGCCGCCTATGCCGCCTGGCAGGCCGGCCGTCCGCGCTACTGAGGCCGGACGGCCAAAGGCCTGGGACTGGCGGCGACAACGTCGCAACGTCTTTCCGGCGAAGCTGTTTCCAAACGGTTCCAGACCGCTTGCCTGACCGGGCAAGCCATTCCAAACGGGGCGTCCGCCCAAACGCAGCCGCCGAGGAATAGCGCGGCGCGCCGAGGCCTGGGAGGGCGGCCCGGCCTAATGTCGCGTCCGCGAAAAGCGCATATGGCCTTTTATAGTCAACAAGCTAAAACCATTTATTTTTCTTAAAAAATACTACCGTATTTTTTAAGGGACGCGACATTAGCCGCCGCCCACGGGCGGAAAGATGCCGACCCGGTCGCCGTCGGTCAGGGCGGCGTCCAGGGACACGGCCGCGCCGTTGACGAACACGAGCTTGACCTCTTCCAGCGGAATGCCGAGGCGCTTGGTCAGATCAAGGACGGTTTCCCCGGGGGCAATGGGAAACGCGCCGGCATTGGCCGGCATGAGCGGGGCCAGGGTGGCGAAGCAGCGCAGGTCGATGGGCATGGCCGACTCCTTGTGGGGCCGATGGCGTGGCCTTTTTATGTTCTTTTAAACGTTGCTCGGTCCGGTTGTCCATCGTCGCGGCCTGGCCCGCGAGGCGTTGCCTCCGCTAGGCCTGCTGTGTATGAAATGGACAGTGGGCAAGTCCGGTTTGCCGCCCATTCCCTGGCAACTGACCCCCTTTAGCCGTATCCAGCGGAGGATTTCCATGCCCCAGACCGTCATCGAGCTGCTCATGTCGCGCCTCAAGGCCATCGGCGTCACCGACGTCTTCGGCGTGCCCGGCGATTTTGCTTTTGCCTTAAACGACGCCGTTGACGACGATCCCGACATGCGTTGGATCGGCTGCACCAACGAACTCAACGCCGCCTACGCCGCCGACGGTTATGCCCGGGTGCGCGGCAAGGCCGCGCTGTGCACCACCTACGGCGTGGGCGAGCTGTCGGCCATCTGCGGCGTGGCCGGCTCCTACACCGAGCATTTGCCCGTGTTCCATCTGGTCGGAATGCCGAGCATCTCCACCCAACGCCTGGGCCGGGTGGTCCACCACACCCTGGGCGACGGCCTCTTCGACGCCTTTGCCGCCATGGCCAAGCCCGTGGCCTGCGCCAGCGCCATTTTGACGGCCGAAAACGCCGCCTGCCAGATCGAACGCTGCATCGAGGCGGGCCTGACCCGCAACCGGCCGGTCTACATGGCCCTGCCCCAGGACCAGGCCAACAAGGCCCTGCCCGGGGAGTACGTCTGCGCCCCGGAAGCGCCGAAAAGCGATCCGGCCGTGTTGGCCGCCTGCCTGGAGGCCATGGCCGAAAAGTGCGCCGGGGCCGGCACGGCCGTGGTCCTGGCCGGCTACCTCATCGCCCGGCTTGGGCTGCGCCAAGCCGCCCGGGAACTGCTGGAGCGCACCGGGCTGCCTTTTGCCACCATGTTCATGGACAAGACGGCCCTGGACGAGACGCTTCCCGGCTATGTCGGACTCTACGACGGGCGCATCATGAACCCGGAGGTGCGCGATTTCGTCGAGGGCTGCGATCTGGTGCTCAACCTCGGGGCGCACTGGAGCGATTTCAACACCGGCGCCTTTACCGCCCACATCGACCAAAGCCGCATGATCGCCGTCATGCAGCACGAGGTCCGGGTGGGCTACGCCACCTTCCCCAACGTGGAGATGCGCGACGTCCTGGCCGGATTGGCCCGACTCCTGCCGGCCAAGACCATCAGCCACCCCCGGGCCAAGGGCCTGGGCGAACCCAAGGGCGCGCCGAGTGATCCCATCACCCCGGACTACCTCTATCCGCGCTGGGAGAAGTTCTTGCGCCCGGGCGACATCGTCATGGCCGAAACCGGCACGGTGTCCATGGGGCTGGGATTTGCGCTGATGCCCGAGGGGGCGGAATTCTTCAACCAGACCTTGTGGGGGGCCATCGGCTGGGCCACGCCGGCCGCCTTTGGCGCGGCTCTTGGCGCGCCGGATCGCCGCACGCTGCTTTTCACCGGCGAGGGCGCGCACCAGATGACCGTGCAGGAACTCGGGCAGTTCGGCCTGCATGGGCTTAAGCCCATCGTCTTTTGCCTCAACAACGACGGCTATCTGATCGAGCGGCTTTTGTGCAAGAACCCCATGAGTTCCTACAACGACCTGGCTCCCTGGAAGTACGCCGAGCTGCCGGCCGCGTTCGGGCTGTCGGACTGGTTCTGCGCCAAGGTCACGACCAACGCCGAGCTGGAAGCGGCCATGGCCAAGGCCGAGAGCTGCGGCACGGGAGCCTATATCGAAGTGGTCATGGACCGCATGGCCGCCTCGCCCCTGGCCCAGAAGCTCGGGGAATCCATCAAGACGCTCTACGCCAGCGCCAAATAGCGGTGGCCGGCGGCCTTGCGGCGAATACACTTGACCGCCGCAGCCTGCAAAAGCCCCGCCTGAGCGCGTGTTCGCGTCAGGCGGGGCTTTGTTTGCCAACGGCGCGGAGGAGGCGACAGGCGGCTGTTGGGAAGCGTTGCACGACGCCGTGTCCAGTCCCCGCTCTCGTTCGGGCCGGCGCGCCGTGATCAGGCCAGGGTCAGCAGGGCCGCGGCCGTGTTGAATCCCGCTGAAGTGACCTGGGTGTCGGCCAGCCAATAGATCGGGAAGGTGGCAGATGTGACCGACGAAGCGGCGTCCCAGGTCGCGCCGGCGGTGTAATAGGTGGCATAAGCCGCCCGGCAGCCGGGATCGAGAACCAGGGCATTGGCCACGGCCGCCCAATCCGACGGCGTGGCTAGGCCGTGCCCGTAGGTCGACGCGAAGTCGTATTCCAGCGTAAAAGTTGCGCCTTTTTGCGACAGATCCAGGGCAAAGGTCGTTTTGTCGAGCAAGGCTCCGGTGGCGTCATTGTATGTATAGATCTCGTAGCCGGGGTTGTTGTCGTCGATGGGGGAGATGGAAAGCGAGGTGCTCAGGAGCGTGCTTGGCTCGGCGAACGGCTCCAGGGACAACTGCCGGAATTCGTCCCGGTGGGTGTGGCCGACGAGATTGGCCGCGATGGTGTTCGAATAATAGGCTTCCAAGGCCACGAAGGCATTGTTGAAGCCGTCTTGCAGCAGCCCCTTGTATTCGAAGCCCTTGGCGGCGAAGTCGTCGGCCATGGATTTGGCGTTGCCGCCGGCCGGAATATGGGTGACGACCCAGACCTTCTGGAAATCCTGGGCGGAGTCGGCCAACTGCGAAGCGAACCAGCCAAGCTCCAGCAGGCCGGCGGCGGTCTGGTCGGATTTCGTCGACCAATAGACGTCGTTGAGCACGAGGTATTTACGGCCGGTGGGTCCGTCCGGTTCGATGGCGTAATAGCCGCCAGTGGCATAGCCGATGGTAAAAGCGGTCCGGTCGGCATCGTTGTTGAAAAATGCCTTGCCCATGGCGTCGGCCGACATCCACCGGTAGAGGTCGCCGGGACTGCTCTCGTAGTCGCCGTTAAAGCTGTCGTTGTTGCCGATGGCCACCAGGATCGTGGCCTCGGGAAAGCGGTCGTCCACTTCCTGGACAAAAAACTCCACGGTTTTTTGCATGAACGCAGCAAGTCCGGCCTGGCTTTGGTCGCCGGTCAGTTCCGGATACTTGTTCCAGAAGCCATGAGACAGGACATCGCCCGGAAAAATGACGAGATCGACGTCTCCGGCCTGGGCGGCCATGCTGTCCAGGGACGACTCCAGCAGCGGATAGTTCGTGTCCTGTCCGTAGGGGGACGGGACGGTTTGCGAGGAGGCGGAGAGTATGGTCTTCCAGCCGGAAACGCCGGAGGCGGCCAGGGACGCGACAAGGGACGGATCGGCGAAGGGATCGAAGTGGACATCGGAGAACAACAAGAAGGTGTTTGCCGGCTGTTCGGTGTCCATGGGCGCTCCATCGGTTGAAGATGGATGCCGTCCGCCAACGGCAGCGGCATGTCGTTGATCAAAGGGCAGGGCGTAGATGATTATCTGATACGGTGCATTTTTCTGCTTCGCAAGTTCTGAGCGCTCTTTTATCAGATGGATATTGTTACCATTATAACTATATCATTGATCGCTTTCATGGCCGATCGCCTCAGCATATCGCTCTGAAACAACGGACTCGACGCAGCAACGCCACGCTTGCAAAAGACGCCCCGTACACGCCGACAGCCGCCAGCGGAATGTACCAGGCCGCCGCCCGCTGGGGCAGGGGCAGGGCGTGGTCGAGGACGTACAAAAAGACCGGATGGATGAGGTAGACGCCAAAGCTCGTCTCGGCCGCCGCGGCAACGAACCAGCTATGGGGCAACGAAGCGGCTTTTTGCCGGAAGAGGCAAAACAGCGCCGCCGTCATGGCCAGGACGGCGACGCCGGAATCCGGCAGCACGAATTGTCGCTGGACCAGTCCCGTGGTCATGGCCAGGGCGAAATTGCCCAGCGCGCCGGCTGCCGCGACCGCCAAGAACACGCCGATCAGCAACAGATTGGGCAACCGCCGGTCCAGGCGTGTTTCGAGCACGTAGCCCGCCGCGTAGCAGCCCACGAACCAGGCAAAGGCCCCGGCCCATTCCTGGCGCAGGCCCTTTATCGCCTCGCTCAGTTCCGCCGCCTGGTGCAGGGCCGCGAAAAGGGCGACCACCGCGAAAAAGGCGACCAGATCGGCCCGCTCGGGTCGTCGGCCGATGAGCCAGGCGTTTATGAAGGGATGGACGAGCATCAGCCCGAAAAACATGGGCAGATACCACAGGTGGTAATAGGTCGCGCCGGTGACGAGGACGGCATGGACGAAGCGTTCCCGCAGATCCAGGCCGTCGCCGCCGGTGGCCCAGGCAAAGAGCAGATAAAACACGCTCCAGAAGATGAACGCCGGCAGCAGGCGGGCGGCGCGTTTGGCGTAGAAGGCAGCGGCGTCCTCGTTACGGCCGAGCAGCAGCGCGCCGGCCAGCATGACGAAAAGCGGCACGGCAAAGCGCGCGGCGCAGTTGGCGACGTTGGCGATCCACCAGTCAGTGCGGCGCAGCGTCGCGATTTGCGTGTACAGCGGCGCGGTGACGTGGATGACCACCACGGCAAAGGCGGCCATGGCCCGCAGCCAGTCGATCCAGTGCTTGCGGCCGGGCCTGGGCCGGGCATCGTGGGTCATGGATGGGGAATGGGCATTCATAGGGCAAACGCAAGCAGGCGCAGGAGCATAGGCGCAATGTCGCCGCAGGCGGCCGGGCTATTCCCCGATGATTTTGACCAGCACGCGTTTTTTGCGCCGGCCGTCGAATTCGCCGTAGAAGATGCGTTCCCAGGTCCCGAAGTCGAGGCGGCCCTCGGTTATGGCCACCACGACCTCGCGGCCCATGATCTGGCGCTTCATGTGGGCGTCGGCGTTGTCCTCGCCGACGTTGTGGCGGTAGCCGGACACTGGTTCGTGGGGGGCGAGCTTTTCCAGCCAGACTTCGTAGTCGTGGTGCAGGCCGGATTCATCGTCGTTGATAAAGACCGAAGCCGTGATGTGCATGGCGTTGACCAGGCACAGGCCTTCGGTGACGCCGGATTCCTTGAGGCAGGCTTCCACGTCGCGGGTGATGTTGACGAATCCCCGGCGGGCGGGGACGTTGAACCACAGTTCCTTGCGAAAGCTTTTCATGGGCGCGGCTCCGAAGCGTTTTGCCCGGTGTAGCCGAAACCGCCGCGCTTGTCGCGTCCGTCCCCCTTGGCCCCCCAAGCATGAGGCCGGGAAGGGTGGAA
>ALAO01000215.1 GCA_000307955.1 Solidesulfovibrio magneticus str. Maddingley MBC34
GGCAGCGCCCTGGCAGGGTCTGGGACAGCGTCCCAGCGGGTCCGGGCAGCGCCCGGCAAGGAGACGCGCCATGCAGCGAGCGCCGCTTATTGCGTTGTTGACGGATTTCGGTTTGGCCGATCCGTATGTGGGCCAGATGAAGGCGGTGCTGGCCTGCGCCGCGCCGCGGGCGACACTGCTTGACGTGAGTCATGGCGTGGCCATGGGAGACGTGGCTCAGGCGTCGTTTTTTCTGGCCGCGACGTTGCCGTGGCTGCCGCCGGGATCGGTGGTTGCGGCCGTGGTCGATCCGGGCGTGGGCACGGCCCGGCGGATCATCGCGGCGGAGTTGGACGGGCGCTTGGTGCTGGCTCCGGACAACGGGCTTTTGACCTTGGCCCTGGCCCGGGCCGAGGCCGTGTGCGCCTATGACGCCACGCCGCATCTGGCTCCGGCCAGCGCCACGTTTCACGGGCGCGACGTGTTCGCGCCGCTGGCGGCCCGGTTGGCCGCTGGCGACGCCATCGAGACCTTGGGGCCGCTGTTGCCCCGGGAGGCGCTGGCCGTGCTGCCGGGCTTGTCGGCTACGCGGCGGGGCGAGGCGGTTTCGTCCCGGGTGTTGTCGGTCGATGTTTTCGGCAACGTGGTCACGAGTTGCGACGTGGAGGGGTTCGGGAATTTCCGCCAGGCTCGGCTGATCGCGCCCGTGGGGCGTGAGCTGGTCCGGGCGGCGACGTATGGCGAGCTTTCGCCGGGCGCGGTGGGGTTTCTGGCCGGCAGCCAGGGCTATCTGGAACTGGCGGTGCGGGACGGCTCGGCGGCAGCGGCCCTTGGGTTGTCGCGGGGCGATTTTTTGGAATTCTGGTTGCCGGAGGGCGGCGCGTGAGCATTTGGCGGCATTATCTGGCGGCCTTGGGATTTCTGACCCGTCTGGGGCCGGCCGTGCGCGATCCGGACATGGCCGCCTGCGTGCCGTGTTTTCCGCTGGTCGGCGCGACGCTGGGGCTGGTTTTGGCCGTGCCCTTGGCGCTGGGGCTTTTCGGCGGCCATCCCCTGGCCGGGGCGTTTGCCTATGCCGTGGGCAATCTGGCGCTGACGCGGGGCCTGCATCTCGACGGATTCGCCGACGTGGCCGACGCCTGGGGCAGCTTCACCCGGGGCGAGCGGTTTTTCGCCATTATGAAGGACAGCCGTATCGGGGCATTTGGCGGCATGGCCATTGCCGTGGCCCTGGTTGGCCAGACGGCCCTTGGCGCGGAGCTTTTGGGCGTGGGCAAGGTCTGGCTTTTGGCCGCCGCGCCTGTGGCCGGCCGGGCGCTGGCGGTGGCGCTCATGCGCTGCTGCCGGGATCTGGGCCGGCCGGGGCTGGGGTCGTTGTGCCTGCCTGGCGCGACGAAGGGGGCCACGGTTTTTTGTGTCATCTTCGGGCTGGCCGCGCTGTGGGCGGCCGGCGGGTTTGGGGCTGCTGTCTGGGGCGCGGCGCTTTGCGGCGTCGTGCTGTGGCGGCTGGCCGCGCTTGCCCGGGAACAGGGCGGGATTAACGGCGATTTCCTGGGCGCGGCCATCGTGGCCGGGGAACTGTGCGCCCTGGCCGGGGGATTGCTTTAAAGCTGGCCCGTGTCTTGCAAAGTTGCCGGCCAGACTGACAAAATCCCGGCAGGTGCGATGTGGCCAAGCCTTTTCGATTCAACCTTGAGCGTGTGCTCGACATCCGGGGCCAGCTGGAAGAGCGGGCCAAGATGGAGCTGGGCAAGGCCAACGTCGCCTGCGCGGCCAAGCAGCGGGAAATCGACCGTCTCATCAATGAAAAGAACGCCCGCGAGGCGTCCATGTCGCAAAAGGCCGTGGTGATGCCCGACGAGCTGTGGCTCTGGCAGGCCTACCGCAAACGGCTGGTGGCCGACATCCAGACCGGCCAGGTGAAGCTGGCCGAGCTGGAAGAGGTCCGGGAACGCTGCCGCCGCACCCTGCTGACGCGCTCCAAAGACAAGAAACTTCTGGAAAAACTCAAATCGAATAAGGCGGAACGCCATGCCCAGCAAGAAAAGCTCGCCGAGCAGAACGAAAACGACGACATGGCGTCCATCCGCTACCAGCCGCCGGTTTACTGACATGGGCGAAAGATTCGTGGCCGCCTGCGAGCGGCTGGCCGGCCGCATCGCCCCCCGGGCCACCAAGGTGCTGGGCGTGTTCGTGATGCTGGCGGCCATCAAGCTCGGCATCCTCGTATTCATGGGCCTGGATATGCTCCTGCCCGATCCGCCCGCTCCCGTGGCCACGGCTCCCCGCTTGCCTGTCGCTCCCTTGCCCGGCCCCCTGGCCGGTCCGGCTCCGGTCCTGGCCCAGCAAAATCCGCTGCCGCCGGCCACCGTGCCGCAAAATGCCACGCCGCCGGCCCCCACGCCCAGCTCGCCCGACGTCAACGCCCTGCTCAAGCGCCAGGACGAGCTGGACCAGCGCGAACAGTCGCTCAAGACCTTGGAAGCGGAGCTGAACAACCGCATGGCCAAGCTCAAGGACATGGAGACCAGCATCAAATCCATGCTTGAGGAAGCCAAGGGCATGAAGGACCAGAAGCTCAAGCACCTCATCGACGTCTATTCCAACATGAACGCCAAGCAGGCGGCCAAGGTGCTGGAGACCCTGGACAACACCATCGCGGTCAAAATTCTGGCAGGCATGCGCGGACGCCAGGCCGGCGACGTGCTCAACAACATGGAAGCCAAGAAGGCGGCCGGGCTGACCGAAATGCTCACCTCCATGCAGCTGCCGCCCCAGGCCGAGTAGGCATGGCGCGACTGCGGCTGACCCTGGCCTACGACGGCACGGACTTCGCCGGCTGGCAGATTCAGGCGGCCGGCGGGGGACGCACGGTCCAGGGGTGTCTGGAAGAAGCGCTGGCGACGCTGTGCGGCCAGGCCGTGCGGGTCCACGGGGCCGGGCGCACCGATTCCGGGGTTCACGCCCTGGCTCAGGTGGCCCATGCCGACGTGCCCGAGCATCGGGCCGGATTGCCCTGGGGCAAGGCGCTCACCGCGCTTTTGCCCAAGGACGTGGCCGTGACCGAGGCGCGGCTGGCGGCCCCGGATTTTCACTCCCGCTTCGACGCCACGGGCAAGGAATACCGCTATACGCTCTGGACGCGCCCCGGCTACGTGCTGCCCTGGCGGCGGCCCTACGTCTGGGACGTGGGACGCCATGGGGGGCTCGACGTGGCGGCCATGGAAGCCTGCGCCGGGCTTTTTGTCGGTGAGCACGATTTCGCCGCCTTCCAGAACGCCGGCACCGATGTCCACTCCACGGTGCGCCGGGTCTGGGACGTGTCGCGTCTGGCCGGAACCGGCCCCGACGAGACGGTCTGGCGGTTTCACGGCGAGGGCTTTCTCAAGCAGATGGTGCGCAACCTCATGGGCGCGCTGGTGGCTGTGGGGCGGGGCAAGGCGACCCCCGAGGACGCGGCCGCCTTGCTCGCGGCCGGTGACCGCAGGCGCGCGCCGGGCACGGCCCCGGCCCAGGGGCTTTGCCTGCATGCGGTGGAATACGGCCCGTCGGCGGTCGAGGCCGGCTTGGGCGAGCACCCAGGAGGGGACTGATGGCCTGTGACGATCCGCTTTTGCTGCCGTCCTGATCCGGGCGGCAGCCAGCCGCCGTAAACGCAACGCCAAACACCACGGGCCGTGACGATTCCTCGTCCCGGCCCGTTTCATTTGCCCAAAATCAAGACAATTTCCAGCAGCGCCATCCCCCCTTTCCCAGGTGGGGTATCCAAAGGAGCTCAGCCCCTTTGGCCGCCGGAGGCATCTTTTTCTTCTCTCCTCTTCTCCATCAACTACCGCGAAGCGCGCAGGCCTTCGCGGAGCTGGACCACGGTCCAGCCGCCCTTTTTAAGGGCCTTGGCGGCGAGGGGGCTGATTTCGCCGGCGACGACGATTTTCTTGGTTTTGGCGCCCTTGGCCGTGGCGGCGTCGCCGAGGATGGCGGCGATGTCGGCGACTTGCGGGGTCCAGGCCAGGTAATCCAGGGGGAAGGCGGCCAGGATGCCGCCGTTTTGGGTCTCGGCCAGGACGAACTTGCCGGCGGTGATGAAGCTTTTGATGGGGTCGGTGGTGGCGTTGAGGTTGGCGTACAGTTCGGCCATGCGGGTGCGGAAAAAGGCCAGATCGGCGTTGTTGGTAAAAAGGGCGAACTTCACGAAGGCCGGCCGGCCGGCCACATTGGTCATGCGGTCCAGCGCCAGCGTGAAACGGGTCTGCATGATGGGGTCGAAGTTGGGGTTGTCCACGAACAGGTCGGCTTGTTCCTGGGAGACGCCCATGGCTTTTAAGCGTTCGCGGTTGGAGGCGAACAGGTCCTCGGGCGGGATGGAGACGTCCACGGCGCTTTGGGGGGTGAGGTTGGCGTTATTGATAAACGTCAAGGCCGCGCCGCCGGGGATGGCCGCCGAGGCGGCAAACGAGCCGAAGAAGCCGGCTCCGGCCAGGCGCTTGAGGGATTTTTGGAGCACCGGGTCGTCGGAATAGGGATTGACGCTGAAGGCCTTGGCGTATTCGCGCTTGGCCCGGTTGTAGCCGAGCAGTTCGCCCATGGTGCCGTCGTCGCCGGTGGGGCGGTCGCTTTTGGCGCTGGCCGTGGCCCGGGAGAAGGATTTGCCGACGTTGGACAGGCTGTCGGCCGGGTGGACGATGAGGTTGAAGGCTCCTGTTACGGCTCCGGCGGCGGACTTGGCCACGGACTTGCCGATTTCGGCTCCGGCGTTGACCTGGTCCATGGCGGCGGCGGCGTTGAGTTCCTGGATGGTCGCGTAGAGCTTGGCCGTGGATTCCACGCGCAGGTCGCCGGATTTGGGCGTATGGATGATATACGTATTGATGTAGCCGTCGTTGACCACCTTGTCGTCCACGCTGTGGTTGGGGCCGACCAGCACGGGGTCGGGGAGCAGGGCGGCGGCGGAGAAGGTCGGAGGCGTTTCCGTGGCCTCGGCCGGGGCCGGTTTGGCGGCCTTTGCGGCCGGGACCGTGAGACAGGTAAGGGCCGCGATGAGGGCGGCGGCGAGCAGGCGGCGATGGAACATGCGGGTCTCCTTGGCGATGGGATGTCCGTACATACCCGGGGGCCGGGGATTTGTCATGGCCGGCTTTACAGATTTCCGGGCCGGTATTAGTTGTCGCGCGGAAGTCAAAGGAGGCTTGTGGTGGAGATCATCAAGGAACCCTCGGCCCTGCGGGAGCTTGCCGGGCAGTGGACGCGCCAGGGCCGGACGGTCGGCTTCGTGCCCACCATGGGCTATCTGCACGCCGGGCATGAAAGCCTCATGCATCTGGCCCGGGGGCGGGCCGAGACGGTGGTGGCCAGCGTTTTCGTCAATCCGACCCAGTTCGGGCCTGGCGAGGACCTCGACGCCTATCCGCGCGATCTCGACCGCGACGCCGCCATGGCCAAGGCGGCCGGGGTGGACGTGCTGTTCGCGCCCAGCCCCGAGGCCATGTACGAGCCGGCCGCCGCCACCTGGGTGGAAGTGCCGACCTTGGCCCGGCATCTGTGCGGTGCGTCGCGGCCGACCCATTTCCGGGGCGTGTGCACGGTGGTGTCCAAGCTCTTTTTGCTGGTGCGCCCGGCGCTGGCGGTCTTTGGGCAAAAGGACTGGCAGCAACTGGCGATTCTCCGGCGCATGAACGCGGACCTGGGCTTTGGCGTGGAGATCGTGGGCGGTCCCATCGTACGCGAAGCCGACGGGCTGGCGCTGTCCTCTCGCAACGTCCGGCTGACCCCTGAGGAACGGGGGCAAGCCCCGGGCATCAACCAAGGTCTGGCCCTGGCCGAGGCCATGGTCCGGGACGGCGAGGCCGACGCCGGCCGCATTCTGGACGCGGTGCGGGCGCATTATGCGGCCCATGTGCCGCTGGGGGAGATCGACTATCTGTCCTGCGTCGATCCGGACAGCCTGGAAACGCTGGAAACCATTGACCGGCCGGCGCTTTTCGCGACGGCGGTGCGGTTTAGCGCCGTGCGGCTCATCGACAACCGCCTTGCCGCAACCGTGTCGCGGTAACGTCATGACGTACCGGGTTGCTTTTTTACGTCTCGAAGGGTAGGGAGTCGAATTTCAGTTCCCAACGAAGCACATTATGCATTGGAGCTGACGTCGCCAGCATGAAGGCGGCCGGCTCAAGGAGGATATCCCGTATGATTAACGCCAAGGGCCGGTATCTTTTCAGCTCGGAATCCGTGACCGAGGGCCATCCGGACAAGGTCGCCGACCAGATCTCCGACGGCATTCTCGACGCCATCCTGGCCCAGGATCCCGACGCCCACGTGGCCTGCGAAACCCTGGTCACCACCGGCCTGGCTTTCATCGCCGGCGAAATCACCACCAAGGCCTACGCCGACTTCCCGTCCATCGTGCGCGAGACGGTCAAGGAAATCGGCTACAACAGCTCCACCATGGGCTTTGACTGGGAAACCTGCGCCGTCATCTCCTCGGTGGACAAGCAGTCCGTGGACATCGCCCAGGGCGTGTCGCGCACCAAGCCCGAAGAGCAGGGCGCCGGCGACCAGGGCATGATGTTCGGCTTTGCCTGCGACGAGACCGAGACGCTGATGCCCGCGCCCATCTACTGGGCACATAAGCTGTCGCGCCGGTTGACCGAGGTGCGCAAGTCCGGGGTGCTCGATTTCTTGCGTCCCGACGGCAAGACCCAGGTGGCCGTGGAATACGTCGACGGCAAGCCCGTGCGCATCGACAACGTGGTGGTGGCCAGCCAGCACGCCGAGAGCATCTCCCACGCCGACCTGTGCGAAGCGGTGAAAAAGGAAGTCATCTTCCACACCCTGCCCGAGTCGCTGGTGGACAAGAACACCAAGATCTACATCAACACCACCGGCCGGTTCGTCATCGGCGGCCCCATGGGCGACTGCGGCCTGACCGGGCGCAAGATCATCCAGGACACCTACGGCGGCATGGGCAACCATGGCGGCGGCGCGTTCTCGGGCAAGGACCCCTCCAAGGTGGACCGCTCGGGCGCGTACATGGCCCGGTACGTGGCGAAGAACATGGTGGCCAGCGGCGCTTGCAAGCGCTGCGAAGTCCAGATCGCCTACTGCATCGGCGTGGCCGAGCCGCTGTCGGTGTTGGTGACCTCCATGGGTTCCAGCGACATCCCGGACGAGGCCCTGACCAAGGCCGTGCGCGAGGTCTTCGACCTGCGCCCCTACTACATCTCCAAGCGCCTGGACCTCAGGCGGCCCATCTACAAGCCGACGTCTTGCTACGGCCACTTCGGCCGTGAGCAGACCGGGTTCACGTGGGAAGTGACCGACGCCGCCGCCGATCTGCGCACGGCGCTCAAGATCTAGCGACCATCCCGGCGCGGGCCGTCCCTTGGCGGCCCGCGCTTTCTGGAGAAGGCGAAATGCTGCGCCGGTTGTCCGAGAGCGTGGAGCGGTTCATGGCCGTCCAGGAAGCGTCGGCCCGGCGCAATTTCGTCGAGGTCTGCCGGCGCTGGGCCGAGATCGTGGGGCCGGAGACGGCGGAATTGCTGCGTCCCCTGGGGCATAAGCGGCGCGATTTGTACCTGGGCGCGGACGACCCGGTGGCGCTGCAGGAGATGGTTTTCGCGGCTCCGGAGATTTTATCGCTGGTCAATGCGGCTTTGGGCCACGAAGCCTTTGACAAGGTGCGGTTCGATCTGCTAGGAGGCCGGGTTCCTTTGGATGCGTTGCGGGCGATCCCGCCGCGTTTTTCCACGCCCGCCGAGGTGCGGCCCGAAGGGCTGGGCGGGCTTGTAGGGAAGCTTGATCCGAACTCGCCGGTCGGACGCTGTTACGCCAAGTATGTGGCGTACTTCGAATCCGGTCCGGGTTCCGGTTCGGGCGGGCGACGCAAGGCGCGCCGCGCGAAGCGGGGCTAGGCGAACCGACAGGGCGAGATATAATTTTTTTGGAGGCGAACATGAGCGAAGGGTTGCAGCTTGATCTGAAGAAGCCCCTGGACAAGATGACGGCCAAGGAACTGCGCGAGCTGGTGCTCAAGCAGATTCCGCAGGTGACCGGCGCTTCTGGCCTGGGCAAGGACGAACTTCTGGTGCAGATCAAGGAAGTTCTGGGCATTGGCGGCGAGGATGGACCGAAGGTTTCCCCGTACAAGACGAAGATCCTGTCGATGAAGGGCAAGATGCGTTCGTTGCGCGCGGCGCGGACCGAGGTTTCGGGCGATGGTTCCCGGAAGCAGAAGGAAATCCTGCGTCGTCAGATCAACAAGCTGAAAAAGCGCACCCGTCGTCTGGCCAAGGCCTAGGGTTCGCCGAGAAAGTTTGAAAAAGTTCTTGACGGGGAGCCGGGATCGGAGTAGAACACTGCTTCTTGGCTGCTGGGGGATCGTCTAGCGGCAGGACTGTGGACTCTGACTCCACCAACCTAGGTTCGAATCCTAGTCCCCCAGCCAAGAAAAAGAAACGTCCCCATCGTCTAGCCTGGTCCAGGACATCGGCCTTTCACGCCGGTAACAGGGGTTCAAATCCCCTTGGGGACGCCAAGCAAATCAAAGGGTTATCCGAAAGGATAGCCCTTTTTTTTGTTGTGGACACAAAATCGGCACATTTTTCAATATCCCGCCGGTGTCCCGGGGAAATTGTCCAACATATTAGTGGGCTGGGAGCGCTACTGATAAATCTGCCGTGAGCCAGGGTTATAATTCGTGTGGTGCGCTTGAATATCTCGCGTATTGGCCCGTTCTATCGGGCTCATCGGATGAACTGAGTCATCTCGTTGGTGTGCTCGTTTTGTTGGGCAGAGTGTTCGCCCCTGGATGACATCACCAGGGCCCTAACAATACCCATACACGGGGTTTTGTCGGAGAAGCACGTAATCGATCCGATTCGATCCTGTCAGGCTTTTTCGGGTTGATTTGGGCTATTGGGTGTTCAACCTATGGGGTGAGTTCGGGCGCCTGCACCCCGTGAGTGGCTGTAGCGCAAACTGCCCTTATATTCTTGTGCCGATTTTTTGCCAGGGTGAGGGCTGACTGGCGGGGAATAGGTCGTCAGTCCTTGAACTGGCGAGAATCGACCGAGGCTTTGCGCTCGAGCTTGGACCACCCCATCTCTCTGCCGCGAAGGGATGCCAGAAATGTACGCAGTGCGACGACGTACATGAGCTGACGGTAAATGAAGCGCTGCGGCACAAGCCATGCAAGCAGGCGCTTATCCTCGTTGCGTTCCAGTAGAAAGGCAATTACGCCGGCCAGGATGTCGGCGACCATGAACAGGGCGTAATAAAATAACATTTTGAAGAGAGAGTCCGGTGTCCAACTCGACGGGTGCCACATCCACGTGATTCCCGAGACCAGGCATGTGTAGGCCAGCCATAAATCCATGATTGGTGAAATGAGCTGAAAAAATATCTGGTAGATCCAGATATTAGGCAGACCGCAAAAGCCGAGCAAGCCGTAGCGCGGACGCAGAAGAGCGTCCTTGTGCTTCCAGGCCACCTGAAGGGTGCCGAACATCCAACGGAAGCGCTGACGCAGGAAACCGCGCATGGTGTCCGGCGCTTCCGTCAGCGCCATGGCCCGCTCCTCATAGGCGACCACATGCCCCATACGTTCGATGCGGATGGTCAGGTCGGCGTCTTCGGCCAGCGTGTCGTCCGAGAACCCTCCCGCCGCCTCCAACACGTCGCGCCGCCAGGCTCCCACGGCGCCGGGCACCACGGTGACGCTGTCCAGGATGGTCAGGGCACGGCGGTCGAGATTCTGGCTGATCACGTATTCCAGCGCCTGGCAATTGGTCAGAAAATTGATGCGATTGCCGACTTTTGCGTTGCCGGCCACGGCCCCGATGCGAGGATCGGCGAACCAGGCGGCCAGGTAGACGATGGTGTCCCGGGTGAAGACCGTGTCTGCGTCCAAGGTCACCACGATGTCCGCATTGGTAAGGGAAATTCCGTAGTTGAGGGCTGCGGGTTTGCCGCTGTTGGGCTGGGTGACGACCGTAACGAGCTTTTCGTCGGCAAAGGCTTCGCGCAAGAGCGCATACGTATTGTCGCTGGAGCCGTCGTCCACCACGATGATTTCGAAGGCTGCGGGGTGCTGACAGGCCAGCAGCGATTGCACGGTCTGCAGGACGACCTTGTCCTCGTTATAGGCCGGCACCACGACCGCCACGGAAAAGTCCAAGGCTTGGTCAGCGGCCGGTCTGCGCCGGCCCATGGCCTTTTCCGCCACCGCCAGGACGACGAGGATGCACAAGCGGGCGAGGCCGAGGAGCGTGCCGATGACGAAAAGCCACTGGAGCCCCGCCGACCAGGCGAAAAGCAGGAAAAAACCGATGCGCTGGCCAAGCGCCACCAGCGGGTTTTCCCCCTTGACCTCGGGCATGATGGTGTCGCGGTTTTGGCCGAGAAGATCGGAAACGGTGGCGAATCGGTAGCCCTTGGCCTGGAGCGTTTCGAGAATCCGGGGGAGGGCGGCGACGGTCTGGGAGCGATCCCCCCCGCCGTCATGCAGCAAAATGACGTTGCCTTCTTCAGAGTCGGCTTGGCGCACGGTCTCGTTGACAATGGCGTCCACGCCCGGCCGGCTCCAGTCGTTGGGGTCGATGCGCATGCCGACGAAGACGTACCCCTGTTTGCCGAGGTATTCGAGCGGTTTGACCTGGTCCTGGGTTTCTGGCTCGCTGTCCTCGCCGTACGGGGAGCGAAAAAGGTGGGTCCGACAGCCAAGCACGCTCTCGAAAAGCCGTTGCGTCGCCGAAACTTCGAGCCCAAGCTGCGTGAGGGAAACGTCCGCGATGTTGGGGTGGGTGAACGTATGGTTGCCGATGTCGTGGCCTTCGGCGTACAGGCGTTGCAAGAGTTCCGGGTTCTTTTCGGCGTTGCCGCCAATGACGAAAAAGGTGGCTTTGACGCCGGCCTTGTGCAAGATGTCCAGGATTTTAGGCGTATATGTCGGATCAGGCCCATCGTCAAAAGTCAAGGCCACGGTCTTGGGCGTGAAGCCGTGGCGTTCGATGACATACGGGGAAGGGTACTCCTCGAAGCGTTCGCCGGCGATGAATCCCGTCTTGGCGTCATAGGTCACGGCGCGCCGGCCGAGGCTTGGCGTCTGGGCGATGCGCAGGATTTCGCCCTTGCCCTCGTAGTCCAGGTCATAATCGAACCGAATGACTTCCAGGCGCTTGGCGGTTTCCGCGCCGAGACTCCAGTCCACGCCGAAGAAGGTCCAGATGGACGGGTCCTCGCCGCCGAGTCGCCACAGCGCGAAACCGGCGGGCGATAGCGGCATGGCCGAGGCCATGGCGTTGAAAACCGTGGTCGCGTCCATGAGCCAGACCTCGTGGTCGAAATCCTTCTCGTCTTGATAGTGGAAATGCGGATTGAGCGAAGTCGGGTCCATGCTGATGGTCGATTCGGATTCCTTGGCCGTCAGCACCGCCTCTTCGAAGGTGTTCTCTGCAGCCGGTTTCCCCTTGGGCCAGTCGTAGGCGTAACTGCCCAGGGCCACAACCAGTTTGCCGGCCGGTATGTCGGCCGCCCGGTCGCGCAGGGCCTTCAGGTACCAGCGCAGGCTGGCGATGGGACCCGGCTTGCCGGTTGCCCAGTGCTCGTCATAAGCCATGACGATGACCTGATCGACCTGCTCGGCGACGGCACGGTAGGGAAAGACCGGGTCTGCGGCGGGCACGTTTACGGAGACGGCGAACTTTTCGGCGTGGAAGGCGGCCGCGAGTTCGGTGACAAATCGCAAGTAATTTTTCAGGGCGGTAGGCGGGATGTCCTCGAAGTCGAGGCTTACGCCGGCCAGGCGGTTGCCGCGGACATACTCGAGCAGCGCGCTCACGAGCCGGGTTCGGGCCTCGGGTTTGGCCACCGCCTGGGCCACGAGATCGCCTCGCCAAGTCATGTCGATGAAGTTGTTGACAAGCGGCATGACGGGCAGGCCCGGGCGGGTGGACTGGATAAAGCGCAGGACTTCGCGTGTCTTGTCCGGGTTGTCTTCGCGGATGGCTCCGTCGCCGCTAACGAGATGCAGCCATTCGGGAATGAGGATATCCAGGTTGCCGATATTTTTTTTGAGCGAACTCAAGCTCGCGTCGTCCCAGTTGACGAAAAAGCCGATGGCCTTGTTGGCGTAGGGCTGCGTCGAGACATCGCGGGCGGGCAGCGGATGGCGGCGTGACGCCTTGATCTCTTTGGCCAGGGTGCGCTTGAGCTTGGACAGTCGAGCGTCTGTTGCGGTCGCTGTTTCCAGGGGAGCCGGAGGGCTGGTGTGGTTGGGGTGCGGCAGAAACCGGGCCGACGGCAGGGAGAGGGAGTCCAGGGCCGGGTTGACCAATACGCTGCCGACAAGCACGAAAAGCGCGGCGGAAACCAGCCCCGCCGCCAGGAACGCCCCGGCCTTGACTTTCGGCCAACGCTTGTTGTTGGGGTCAAAAAAGACCGGACGTTTTGTGGAAATCGGCACCGTGGGCTCGGCTGGTTAAATGACCGGGGAGGCGCAGGCGAAGGCCCGCCTCGGCCCCAATCATAATCCCGAAGGCCGAAAGAGCAAGGGCGTACCGCTTAAGCCGTTGCCGCTTGAATGTCTTTTCGCGGCCTGAGTCGGCAGGCGGCATTCCTTCATGGCCCAGGCCTTGGCCACCGCCTGACCCACATGCTGCATGATGTGGAAAAGGTTGTGGACGATCTTATGCGCCGCATCGGGCACGTGTTTGATCATGGCCTTGAAGTACGGTTCCCACATGTCCATGACCACGGCCCGGATGCGTTCGAGTTGCTGCGCCGTGAATTGCTGGGAATAGCCCTCAAGGCGCTCGTCTCCGGCCGTCGGCCGCTTGGGGGACACGCCCGCCGCCCAGTCGGAAAATGCCCCAAGTCGACAATCTCTCCGGGCGTCTTAGTCATAACGGTGGACACTTGAAGCGCCCTCTTTTAAAGGGGTTGGGGAGCGTACTCCATGCGCACTGGCTTGTGCGCGGAAACGGGCTGCTCGATTTGGAGCGTGCGCGAATGCTCATGTGCAGAAAGTCATCCTGTAGAATAGGGCCATTGCCTTTATGTGTAAAGTAAGTCATGGGAAATTGAACCTTGTCGCTTTTTCCGTCGCGTATGCGGTTTGGATGCTGTTCTTGTTCTTGGCATCCCTTAAGGGACCGGCGCCGTCGGGAGAAGCGGATACTAAGGCTAGCGTGCTGCTTTTGACAAACACACGTACTGCTCTAACCCAATTTCAACAGATGTCTGGTGCCTACCCGCAAACGTTTGGAAATTGGATTTTCCTGAAAGAAGACGACATTGATACAGTCATAATTGATCCAGGCAGCTTTGCTCGCGTTGTTGACAAGTCTGCGGTTCTTGCAAACCAAACGAAGGGCATTATTTATCGAAGCGATGGCCTGGATTTCAAACTTCTTTTTATTCATCCCAAAGACATGAACGACATCAGGCAGGTTCACCCCCTTTTGGTTGATCCTGTCCGAACTGCCTATAGCAGAGCCATGCTTTTCGGTGGGTGGGAAGCAAAATCCGCATCCGAAGTGTGGGTCGCAAAAATGTTGAATCCAATGATCAAGGAAGATCCATACATCCGTAATCCTTTATTTGGGGTGAGTTGGGGCTGGGGTTTTTGGACAGACAGAGCGTTGTTATGGTGATGTATTCCGTTGACCAAGCCGCGGCGGCCGTTATCAAGGGTTTGGGAGAAGTCTTTCATAGTATTTGGCAGGCGACTCCGACGTGGGACTTCCTCATTGCTGTTGCGCTCTTGTTGGCTATCTGGGACGTCACGCGAAGGACCATTGACCCCACGACCCGCGTCACGACGCAGGCTACTGGCTGTTGCGGGGATGTGTTCTGTTGGTTGATTTTAGGTGTTATCACTTTTGTAGGTCTTTGCCTGCGGATATATGCTCCACACTCCTTGCCCTATTGGTGGGATGAGTTGTTGGCGGTATGGCTGGGGCAAGCTCCCATCCCCACCATGCTGCGCTCGTTGTTCTCTCCCGAGGCAGCGGCCAGCGACTTCACGCCGCCTTTGTTTTACACGCTGCTGCACGCTTGGATTTATCTGTTCGGCGAGGCGGAAAGTTCGACCAGGACATTTACGGCTTTGCTGTCAACAGTTTCAATTCCATTGACCTGCCTGGTTGGGCGCCGCTTGTTTTCTTGGCCTGTAGGCTTGACGGCGTCTTTTCTCTTGAGTTTTTCTCCCTCAGCGATTTTTTATGCACAACAGGTCAGATGTTACGCGTTGTTGAGCGCGTTAGCCTTGACTGTAATCTATTATGCCATAAAAATCACAGTAAAATTCAAAATAGCGGATGCGATCTGGCTGACCTTTTGGGGCACGGCATTCTTGTATACCCACTATGTTGCTTCGTGGCTTTGGTTAGGAATTGCCATGGCGGTTTTTGCGACAGTATATGGAACCAAAGCGCATCAATTTCTGGCTGGCAGCATGGTGGCTCGGTATCGTCTGCGCGTCGGAAGCTTGTTTGTCGCGGCAGCTGCATTGGGATTGGCTGCCATGTGTCCATTTTTTCATCCGACTTCCATCGACGCCTTGCGTGAACTCACCCCAGTTGTCGTTGTTGCTGTCGCAACGATCATGATTCTTGTCAGCGTAGCCGCTCCCGGCGAGCAATCGCCCGGGCGACATGCCCTGGTTGGCACGGTCCTAGCCTTCGTGTTGCCTGCTCTCTTGTTGAGCCTGTGGATGCTCCCGTCCGGTGTGATACAAGTGGTGGGAGGAGCCGGAACCAGAATTCCGGGCAGTTACGGATTTCCTGAGTTTTCAAAGTTGCTCGCCGAGTTTTCCGGGCCGCAGGCGTTTCTGGACAAAAGCGCTCAAGGGCTTGGGGTGTTCATGCTGCTGTCCGGGTTGTTTTTCGCCAGTTCCCTTTACCCGGCTTCCGCTGTTCTTTTGTTGGGTTGGGTCGGTTTCCCGATGGCTTTTGCCATGGCCGTGCAAAACCCTTCCATGAACCTCGTGCGCTATCTTATTGCCACCTTGCCTGGCGTGTTGCTTCTGATGGCGTTGGCGATATGCGAGTCCTGGCAGGCGATCATCAATATGTTCGCTTGGTTTGGTATAAGGGGCTTCGCTGGCTGGTCTGTGCGCCTGCGGCTGCCTGTTCTTGTTCCATTGTTTCTGGTTGCGGCAATATTTGGTTACAGAAACTATTGCTCTATACAGTTTCCGACTGTAAGAGCTAACTTTGAAAATTATTCGGCTGTTGCTTCGCATATAAACGAGCAGAAAAGTTTCTTTCTTGTCAGTGAATCACATAATTTAGTAAGGGCTGTCTCCTGGTACCTTGGTCGGATGGGAAGAGAGTCCGTTCCTATTTCTATGCATAGTCCACGTATCAATATGGCAAATATCTTCTTGGATGGGAGGTTTTGGCACGAACAGGGCCGCGCGGTGTTGGATGCTGTGAATTGCTCAGTTTTGCCGCATGATTATGGGGAAATAGCGTTGTCCTCCTCAGGGCCTTACACCTCCCAAGCCATAACGGGACAGGCTGCTGGCCCAGGTGAAGAACAATTCGACCTGGGGGTAGACGCCTTTCGCAGAGGGGTGGCAGGTGGATCCAACGTGGCCCTTACTTATGATCAAGAGGGAGGCTTGGTCCCTTTATTTAAAAAATATCCTGGCGAGGCGTGGATGCAGCTAGAGGCGAAAGGGGGCATCGCTTGTCGCGGCCTGCTCGATGCAAACGTCATCGTGGCCGGCCCGGCTAGCCGTGTGCAAATTGAAGTCAAAGAACCTGGAAGTGTTGCGCCGCTGGCCAAAATAGAATTCAGGCAGAAGGGGACAAAGCAGGTGCTCGTAGGTGCGTCAGAACCGTCTTCTGGAATTGTATCGTTCAAAATGCCACCCGTAACCAGCAAGAGAGTTCTGGAGCTGCATGTTTTGATTGAGGACGATAATTCCGGCGTCATATATTCCAGTAATGCAGTGCTGCGCTCCGTAGCGGTGCACTTAGAACCTTTGTAGGATTAAAGTCATTGTCTGATATCGCTTCCATCCACTCCTCGGAGTCGTCTGGGCTTGTCAAACGAAATATGCGAAACGATACTCCTGGGCCGCTAAACGGTTTTGCACTCAGGGAATGCAATGCCGTAAGCCTGCTGCGGGGACTTCGAACCCTGCCTTGATCTCCCTTCGGGCGAGGCTGGCAGGTCGGCGACCATGCCGGGCTCTCATGTGCAAGTACAAATATAGGACATGTTGACCTTTAAGAGTATACAGAAGGCTGTCCCACGAACTGTTATTCGAGTGATGCATTACCATTCATCCCGTGACCGAGGTCAAAAGGGGCTCAGGAGCCCGGATGTCGGTGTGATTTATTCAAGCTGCATGTATTGCGCTTGCTTTTGACTGGTGGACTAACTGCGGACATAACCCAAGCTCATGTCTTGATTGATGCATTTGAGGCCTTGGCGATTGTGGCTGACAAAGGATGCTATCCAACACGTTGATTGTCAGCATTGCTCCTCCGAAACGCTGCGGCGGTCATCCCCAGCCGGAGAAGCCGCATTATTGGAGCAAGAATACGGCTATTGTGAACTGACCCTAGCGCCTAACCGGAAAGAAGTGATGCCAGACACGAAATCCTCCGCCTCCAGGCATGTTTTTCTCCTCGTTTTGGTTCTTCTCGTGGGAGCCGCTTTGCGTTTGCATGACTTGGCCGGCCCCGAGTTGCAGTGGGACGAATTCCTGGCTCTTCACCGCGCCTCCATGCCTGTCGGCCAACTGCTGGAGAGCCTGAATGCCCAGTCAGCTTCGGACGTCTACCAAGATACTTCGCCCCCCTTGCACCATCTGATCATCCATTTCGCGAACATGCTAAGCGGCAGTGATTTCATGGCGCGACTGCCTGGAGCCCTCTTTGGGGTTCTGTCGCTTCTCATGCTTTATCTTGTCGGCAAGGCGTTTATTGACGAACGATCTGGTCTATGCGCGGCGCTCTATGGAGCCCTGCTGCAATTTCACTTGTTTTATTCGCGCTACATGCGCTGGTATGTCTTTTTTTACGTTTTTGCCCTGCTCTCGCTCCTGTGCTTCAAGCGTCTCGTCGACCGGCCGTCTGGCCGAACCATCGTCGCCTACGGTCTGGCCACGGCAGCCATGCTGTACAGTTCCTACATCGCCGCCCCGTTCGTCCTGGCCCAGATGTTGTTCACCGCTGGCCTTGCCCTGGCGCTGTGGCGTTCACCAGAAACCAGACGCGATGCCTGGCGGGTTTCCCGAACCCATTTCCTGGGCCTCGCCCTGGCCGGCGTACTCTATCTGCCCCAACTTCAGGGCCAACTCGTTGCCTTCCATACGTTTTACCGAGAAGGCGGCAACCCCATTGATTATTACCGTATCGGCAAAGCCTTGCGGGAAATGACGATCTATTTCCGGGACAGCGACTTCACTGGCACGGGCTTGATCCTCCTGCTTATGGGTTGTGGAATCGCGCGGATGTATCGGACGCGTCCCAAACGGGACTTCTGGCTGATTCTCCTGTTCTGCCTGGTTCCGACAGTGGCGGCTTTTGGCATCAACGTCCAGACGCAGATAACGGCAAAGTATCTCGTGGGATGGTTTTTTGCCATCCTCATCTTCACAGGGGCCGGAGTCGTTCATGTCGCTGACAGCCTTGTGGGGCTTTTGCTGCCGAAAGGGTCTCGCCGGACAAGGGGCTTGGCGACGGCGGCAGCCCTGGCCCTGGTCGTTTTCGCCAGCGGCGCCAATCTCGATTACGGGCCTTTCTACAGAGGCTGGAGCTTGACGTATTCCGACTGGAGCCGGCATCTGCTCGCGGCCAGGCAGGATGCCGACTGGCTCATGCTTGAAAACAACAGGGGCAAGAAGGTCATTTTGCGTCACGAAGTGGGCAACGCCTTCCGATTCTTCGAGAATGTCTTTGACCACGGCTATAAACGTTTTCATTTCGTCAGCCACAAAGGCGGGCAGCAACCGCCAGGTCTCATGCCGACCTTCACCAAGCCGCAGTCCGATGAGACGCTGCTGTTCGCCCGGGGCGGCGTGGCAAGCCGCGCCCCAATTCAGGTCATGCCAGGAGCGGATGGCCGGTTTATCTTTACAGACAACTTCGAAACCCTTGCTTTCTACGAGACGATCTATGAAGCCTGCAACGTTGCTCCAGACTTCGACGGCCGCACCCTGTCCCGCTTCAACCTGGACGACCCGGGTTACGCCCTCTGGAAGTTGGTGCAGCCAGCGGGCGGAAGTTTCCGGACGCTGCGCGTGAGCCTTGAAACCTGGCTTCACAACAAAATCCGTAACGAAACGCCGGACGCTCGCCTCGTCGTGTCGGCGGGCCAGGATCCCGCCTCCCTGCGGCCCTTGGCGACCATCGATCTGGCGGCGTTCGCGGCCAAGTCTCCTGAACTGGCCGCCCCGTTCTCCACAGGTTCCTTCAACCTTCCCGTCAGCCTGGAAGTCCCTTGGGCCGACCCCGACGTGCCGATGTTTATCCGCCTGGACCTGCTCGGCGGCCGCCACGTCGCCTTTGCCGACATCTCAAGCATTCGCTTCGAAGCCTCCTGCCAACCCGGCGAGCCTTCCGTGGATGCTGCCCTTGCCGTCCTCGGCAACATCGAGGCCAACGCCCGCGTCATCCCCTGGAGCGAAGGCCAGGCCATCCTGGGCGACACTGCCCTCCACGTCTTCACTTTCAATGACGCGCGCTACCCGCCCCCAGGCTCGAACGCCCCGACGACGTGGCAATCCGCCGCCGCGCTGGCGCGATTTACGGCTGCGCATCCAGGGCTGGCCCCGGTCACCATCGTCTCGGACGCCGCCAATCAGCCGGCCTTCGCCGTTTACGATCCGCGGCTGGCTCGCTCGGAGCTCGAACTGCCGGCCGGCCGGCAATGCTTGGTCGCTTGGCAGGGCGAGACGCCGCAATCCTTTGGCGGCTTGAGTTACGTCGGCCCGACCATGCGTCCGACCTTGCGCCTGGGAGAGCAGACCATCGCCATCCCCCTTTCTGTCCCTGCCGGGTCCGAGGTGCGGTTGAACCCAGGAGGCCTGGGCATGGTGAGCTTTTCCCCCCTGTTCACGGACGATGCTTTCAACCTTTTCAATATGGTACGTCGCGAAAACCTATTTTATTGCGACAATTTCTTGAGCTGCCTAGAAGACAAACCGTGTCTAGCCCAATACGTCTTCGCCTCGGAGCTTCCCATAAAGGGGTTGCGTGTGACCCTATATCCAGCGGTCAAGAACGATCGTCCCAACTATGTGCGGGTGTTCTACGGCGTCAACGATATTGATGCACGTAATGTGCTCATCGACTTTTCCGAACGCAATACCCATGATGCCACCTCTGCCTACGAAGGGATAACCAGGGAGACGCGCTTCGACCGTGGCGTCAAGGTGCTCTTTGTTGGCCTCGACCTCTCGGGACGCGGTGCTCGTGCTCATTCTGACGAGAAATACACCATGCGTTTTGAGGTGCTGCTCGACGCGTCCTCCCTGCCCAGCCCGACCATCGAGCAGTCTCCGGTCGCGGTGAGCCAGGACTCGGAGAGCAAGGAGACCATGGCCTTGTGGCTCGACACGCGCCCCATCCCAATTGAGCAATTATGGAAGCTGCGCTAGGGCGCTCTGGCTGACAACGTACCCGGGGGCGGTCCCTGTCGCCGGCCGCTTCCAGCGTCAGAGCAGGCCTCTCCCGTAGCGGCGAAAGCGGGCAAAGGGAGCGGGACCATGCGGGCTTCATATGTTTGGTGGTGTCCTTCAACCCCTTGTCCTGCATTGCTTCCGGGATTGATCGACGCCGTGGGGTAGGAAGGCGTGCTTGGGCAGGTCGGCGCGTATGGCGGCAGCATTTCGTATGGGCTGGTCATCCTTCAAAAGAGGGTTTGCTGTCGGATCTTTTTTTGCGCGGGTAAGCACGCGAGGTCATCTCGGCGGTTGCGACGGTTCATAGTGTGTTTGTTGGTCTGGGGGAGTCGTCTGAATGGCTGCTCTCCGGGGGATCGGGTTAGGAGAGACGCTGCTTTGCCAAGGCCTGGATGGCTTTTGACGTTTCTTCAGCATATAAACGGCAACGGCACAGGCGAAGATGGTGCGGCCCGATGATGTCCATCCCGCGCAGAGCGTGCGGTTGCCGGAATCGGATGCTCCATGAAGTCGCCTTGGCTCTCCTGCGCCGGGATGGGGTTCAGTGTGCGCCACGCTTGGCCGAGAGTGGCCTACGGTAAACTCCGAAGGGGCCTGATTGGAAAATGTCTGGTCTATGGTTGGTTTATGGTCAGTTCAACAAATGTTCGCGCCACGAAATTGGAATAGCAAATGCGCCATTGTTGTAAGTATGAAGCAATGTTGAAAGTGGTATATCGGCGGTGTCTCGCGCTAGGGATGGTTGCGGCCATCTTGGCGATATCGGTTTCTGGAGGCTCTCTCGCTTTGGCTGAATCTGACGGCGTTTCTGTCACCTATGTTGCGCCGATACTGTCCGTGTGGCGAGATCCCAGGGCTTTCCTGGTCTTGGCGACGGATTATGGAAATTTTTACTATACGTATCAGGACGATATCAAATCGATCGACGGCACGAAGACCTATCGTCAAATAGATCGCGGCGCAGTCCTTCTTAAGGCGATTCTTGCTCATAATGACGGCATGCCTGTACGTCTTCGTGTGAGCACCTTGGCGCAGGGAGTTGTCGTTGGCCTGAATGAAGTCACTGCCTATTTGGAACCAGTATCGTTTAAGAAACCAAATGAGCAAGATCAATGACCGGTTCTTCGTCTGTATCAACCTCTCGCTGCTCCGATATGCAACGAAGATTTGCCGACTGGCCGTTGTGGTTTATAGTGATATTTGCTTTTGTGCTGCGCTTGTTGTATCTTGATCAAATGGAATTGTGGTGGGATGAGTTTGTTACGCTGGGAAGATCTTTGCCAAACATTCCAGAGTTGCTTTCTGGACTTATGTATCAACGCCCATCGCCAGTCAGCACGGATTGCAGTCCTCCGCTGCACCATCTGTTGGTCCATGCTGCCTTGCAGTTTGGTCGAGGTAATGCAATTATCAAGCTCCCGAGTGTTGTGTTTAGTTGTCTGGGGATCGCTTGCATAATAGGGCTTTGCAAGCGCTTGTACGGACGGCGGAGTGCCGCTGCTGCCGGAATTTTTTGTGCAATTTCTTTGTTTCATTTCTATTATTCAAGAGATATCCGTTGGTACGCTGTGTATTACGGGTGCTCTTTGGCTGCACTTTATGTTCTTTATAGAGCTCTTGATGAAGATCGCATATGTTTCTGGGTTTTGTATGGGTTGCTTAGTGCTCTAAGCCTTTATGCTTCTTATGTCGCCGCGCCGGTGCTTGTTGGGCAAGGCATGCTCGTCCTGGTTTTGTTTATAATAAAATGGCGCAGTGGTAAGCATGGAGACGCTTGGCGTCTTGCTAGGCGTTTCGCGGCAGCCATGGGCTTGGCTTTTGCCATTTATTCTCCGTGGATTCCGGCTCAGTATTATGCGTACCAATCCTTTTATGGCAAAGGATCGACGAATCCTTTTCATCTCGTTGAGGCTCTAAAGAATTTTCGCTTCTTTTTGGAGTATTTTTATCAAGGGGATTTTAACAAACTTTTCATAGCGTTGCCTCTTGTGGGCCTGGGATTTGCTTCTGTGCTGCGCAGCGATGCACGGCTTGGCGCATGGCTCATTCTGGCCTGGGGAATTCCACCGATCGCCGCTGCATATCTTGTCAAGACCGAATTTTCTGTTTCGCCCAAGTACGTCATGAGTGGATTTTATTTGTTGGCGTTTGGCTTGGGCTTCGGGGCTGAGGCCCTGGCTCGCGTTGTTGTCCGAGTCCTGACCGTAGGGAGGAATGCTGCGGGCTGGATAACGGCCATCGGCGTGATTGCGGTTGTGGGGTCATCCAATTTCAATTTTCCGGTCTTTCTTCAAGGGAAAATGTACTCTGACAAGGCCGCTTTGCGACAAGTCGCATTGGCAAAAAACAATATAGACTATATTTTTTATGAGAACGAAAGAAACTATAGTTTTGTCGGGGACTGGTATCTCGGGAATCTTTTTCAACGGGCGAGTGGCCGGTTGGCCCGAGATTACAAACGTTTTTATCTGCTGTCTTCCGCCCACGCCCCAGTCCCCTGGGCTCAAGAGTGTTTTAAAGGCGCGCCGTTTACAGGCTACGTTGGCGGTATTGTCAACCGCGCGCCGCTCTCTGTAAATCCCGATTCTTCTGGAACGTGGAGGTATACAGATACTTATCGGGACTTCAAGCTTTTTAGGGATGCGTTCTTGACAGACAATGCGACGGTCAGTCTCCTTGAGGGAGGACTTGTTCCTTCGGATATGAGTCGCCCCGGAGTTGCTGTCTATGCCTTCACCCCGGCTGACGACGCACCTTTCCTTTCAGCCAAGATACGTCTAAAGGCGCTTTGCACGAAACGTAATGTTTTTTTCTCGGACGCCAGTATCCAGGTCTTGGTGGGGAATAGTCCCGAGAGCCTTTTCTTGATCGGCCATTTGGACGCGCACTCTTCTCCCGGTCCCCTAAGCATGGATCGTGGTTATCGCGGATTGTATCACGCCGAAGGGGAGTGGAGTGTTCCCGACGTCTTGCTCTCGGGGGGCGATTTGTACGTTGCGGTGATCGTCTCGGACGGCTCTCGTGAAGGTTCCGTAAAAGCGGAGTCCTTGGCCGTTGACTTCACTAGTCAAGCAAATGTTCTTGATGTGACTGCTGCCGCGAGAAAGGAATGGGCGCAAGTTCTTGCAAATTTGTCGGAATCGGAGCGTCCGAGCGACGGCTCTGTCATAGTTCCTGGACGATTGGTTGCATTCACCTGCAATGAAGATATATTTCCTGTAAATAGCTCCGTTGGTTTGCAATCCAAGTCCGATCGAGATCGTTTTTTAGAAGCGCATCCTGGCATTGTTCCGATTCATTCCGTCCGAGATGCTTCTGGCGTCGTCGCTCTAGAACTTTATGATCCCTGGTTGCTTGAACCTGGCGTGTCCCTGAAGGGTGACGCCCATGTGCGTATGGATGTGGGCAAGGGACCCGTCGGCTATAAAGCCCTTGGCACGATGAGTCCGACCTTGGCGAGTTTTAACGGGCAGTTGCTCCCTGTCTCGATGGGGTTGCCCACCCAAGCGACGGCGGTGTATTCTCGCGCGGGTGAAAGCTTCATTATTGCCAGGGAAATGTTCGACGAAGTTAATGCAACGCCACAGGACCTGTATACCTTTCGCGACATCCGATTGAGAACGGATACAGCGGCATTGACATGCATGGGGCAACGCCCTTGTGAGGCCACCTACCAGTTTCGATCTGTTTATCCATTGACCAGGATGGTCCTTACTACGTACCCGCATATTTTTTGTGATGCGGGTAGAAATAATTACGTTCGTGTGTCGTATTCAGAAAATGGAAACGCTTTCAAGGAAATCTACACGTTAAAGAGCAACGGTTCGCAGGAATGGTTGGGCACTGGCTCTTATCCTCACATTGATGCAGTACCTTTGGTCGCGGACACTAAAGAGGTTTTGATAAAATTGGAAATGTCGAACGACGGAGCCATGTGGCAATCAAATCCTGATGCGGCCATGACGTTTGAACTTTTCATGAATTCCAGGGGAATGCCCCCCTTGGCGTCGGGGATCGGAGAGTTGGTGAATGTTCCGCCGCATGAGAGTGCTTTTACCCTTTCCTTCTTTTTGCAGTCCTCTTCAGCCTTTGAGAGCCTGCGTCCAGGGTTGACAGTCACGCCGTTTATGAGGCCCTTTTTCAGGTAGCGTATTTAATTGGAAGGATACGGTTGAGATAGCTGACAAGAAATTTTTGTCTTTTGTTTGTCAGAATCCTCGTCCAAATTGCTGGGGGTGGGTAGAAGGGTGCGTTCTGGAGACGAGGGTAGGGAGAGATGGTGGGGGAGCGCTCCATTTGAAGACTGCCTCGAGGATCTGGTCGCTCTGTAGCAGCAAGACGCGAAGTTGATGCAGGTCACTGGGATCGCGCCGGCATGGGGGGCGCTGCTTGCCAGGGGGGTATTGGGAAGCGTAGTGAGCAAACCATGCGGGATCGAGAATGGTCTCAAGGCTGGTTCGTTCATGCCGCTTGGAGGCAGGGAATCAATTCACGCAGGAGTTTTCGAGATGAAAAAGGCCCATTTGAAGAAACTGGAGAAAGCCGCCAATTTTTTGCGGGAAGTGTATGACGATCTGGAAACCGAAGGCAGCGACGATTTTGATGAATTTGGTGCCCGGCTGGATGAGGCGGCTGCCGCGATAGAAGATATTTTGGAAGATGTGGAGTCCGCCTCCAAGGACGATGACGCCGATGAAGGGTTTGAAGTGGAGTGATGGACTTGGCTGCATGAGAACAATGCGTACCGCCAGATTTGCTTGGCTGGTCGGCTGCGCGGTCTTGGTCTGGCTGGGCGTCTTTGGGGTCGCCACGGGCAACTGCACCTCGTGAATGGCCGTCGGGGCATCCGGGGGCGCGGGCTTTGGCTCCTTTATCTTGGCAAAGTGGATCGGGGGGAAGGTCTAGGCGTCGTGGTCAGGCCTTGGGCGAGCGCCCCGGTGCTCAGGACGATTCCCAGGCCGAAGTTGTAGTTCCAGGAGAAAAAGTCCGAGCAGGCCACGCCCGCCGTGGGGTAGTTCACCAGCACGGCAGGATTGCTGGCCGGCCAGGTCGGCTGGCTGGCGGAGGGGTTGAAGTCCGGGATGTGATGGTGCTGGTCGGTGTAGCCGAGGTTTTCCTGGGCGACGCGCAATCCCCGCTCCTGCTTCCAGGACGTGACGCTGCACCCGGCCGGGAGGCCGGACGGCACGGTCACTCAGGGATAGCAGGCGGCATTGCTTGGGCGCGTCCTGCCAGCGGCCAGGCCGGCCGACCGCCTGGCAGGACCGAACGGCCCCACGTTCACAATCCCGGGAGCGAAGGGCGAACGCCACGAGGTTCGCGCCGCGCGGCCCCTGGCCCTTGCCAACTTTTCGGGTTCGGGTATCCTCCCTGACAGCGTCACGATAACGCCAAAACGCAAGGGAGCCTTGCCGATGCGCACGAAATCCTTTCTGCTGCGGGCCGCCCTGCTGGGGCTGTGCCTGTTTATGGCTGTCCCGGAAATGGCCCTCTCGGCCCAAAAGGCCGCTGCGGCCGCGCCGGCTCCCTCGGGCCGGGTGAACCTGGAATTCGGCCAGGGCAGCTTCATTCTCAGCACCTCTGGCGGCAAGGGCGTCTTGACCTACAGGGGCCGCCGCTATCCCTTCAAGATCGGTTCGGTGGGCTTTGGCGGCATCGGCGTGTCCAAGGTCATCGCCTCGGGCGAGGTCTATGATCTCCACCGCGTGGAGGATTTCGCCGGGGCCTACGGCCAGGCCCGGGCCGGCTATGCCCTGGGTTCGGGCAAGGGCGTGCAGTGGCTGCAAAACACCAATGGCGTGGTCATGAAACTGCGCACCGTCACCAAGGGCGTCTCCCTCAATCTGGGGGCCGACGGTCTGGTCGTCGAACTCAAATAAGGCGGCCATAAACGCCGCGATCAGGCGCAACGTCCCGCCGACAGGGCCGTTTAGGGAGACCGGAGAATGACCAGCCAAGAGCAACGGGCGATCCTGACACTTTGCCTGATGGCCGCCTTTGCCGACGGCGGCAACGACGCCCAGGAGCGCGAACAGATCCGGCGCATCGCCGAGGGCCTGTCGGCCGAGGCCGCCCAGGAGCTGTCCGGGCTGTATCAGGACGTGCTGCTTGGCCGGGCCTCCCTGGAGGCGGCGGCCTCGGCCCTGGCCGAGCCGCAGGTCCGCCAGCTGGCCTTTGAAATGGCCGTGTGCGTGTGCGACGCCGACGGCGGGCAAAGTCCGGCCGAGGGGGATTTCCTGGAACGCCTGCGGGCCGCCCTGGCCCTGGACACCGCCGCATCCCGGGAGTTTGCCCGCACGGCGGCGGAAGTGGCCGAAGCGCCCCTGGAGAGCGGGCCGGACCCGGCGGCGACGGCGGCCCCGTCCGGCCCGGCCAAGGCCTCGGCCGTGGACGCCCAGGCCCTGGACAAGACCATCCTCAACTACGCCATCCTAAACGGCGCGCTGGAGATCCTGCCCCAGTCCCTGGCCTCCATGGCCATCCTGCCGCTGCAGCTCAAGATGGTCTACGCCGTGGGCAAGGCCTACGGATTTGAGCTGGATCGCGGCCACATCAAGGATTTCGCGGCCGCCCTGGGCGTGGGGTTGACCGGGCAGTTCGTGGAGCAGATCGGTCGGAAGCTGCTGGGTGGCCTGTTCAAGGTGGCCGGGGGCGACTTTTTCGGCGGCGTGGGCAGCGCGGCCACGGGCGCGGCCTTTTCCTTCGCCGCCACCTACGCCCTGGGCCAGGCGGCCAAGCTGTACTATGCCGGCGGCCGCTCCATGGACATGGAGCAGCTGCGCCAGATGTTCGCCTCGCTGTTTGAGCAGGGCAAAACCATGCAATCGAACTACGCCGAAGCCATCCGGGAGAAGTCCCGGACCGTGGACGTCGACCAGATCGCCGCCCTGGTGCGGGGACAGTAGGCCGGCCGGGAACAGGGAGGACGCATCATGGGTCGCATGTCGTGGCGGAGCATCTTCTGGACGCTGGCGTTTTGCGCCGTGCTGACGGCCTGTTGCCGGCCGGCCCTGGCCGGTTCGGAGCTGTTGCGCGGGGGCACCTATTTCCTGCCCGTCTATTCCCACATCTACATCGGCGACCGGGCCAGGCCGTTTTTGTTGGCCATCACGGTGAGCGTGCGCAACACCAGCCTCACCGAGCCCTTGACCCTGACGGCGGCGGATTTCTACGATTCCGACGGAACCCTGCTCAATAAATACCTGGACGCGCCCAAGACCATCGAACCCTTCGGCTCCATGCGCCTGACCGTGGCCGAATCCGAGAAGCACGGCGGCGCCGGGGCCAAGTTCCTTGTTGCCTGGACCGCGCGCACGCCCGTGACCCCGCCCCACGTGGAAGCGGTCATGATCGGCAGCGGCGGCCAGCAAGGCATTTCCTTCACCTCCCAGGCCATTCCCCTCAAGGTCGAGCGCTAGGGCGAGCGCCGGGAATCGCGCCGCAGCCTTTCGCCCATGTCCGCCCCTTCGCCCAAACGTCCCCCCGGCCGTCCCCGCAGCGACGCCGCCAGACAGGCCATCCTCGAAGCCGCCGACGCCTTGCTGGCCGAGGTCGGCTTCGCCGGGCTAACCATGGAGGGCATCGCCGCCCGGGCCGGAGTCGGCAAGGCCACGGTCTACCGCTGGTGGCCGAGCAAGGGCGCGGTGGCCATGGAGGCGTTTTTGGCCGGGCTCACCCCCCGCATCGCCTATCCCTGCACCGATTCCGCCGTGGACGACATCCTGACCCAGATGCTGCGCCTGGCCGAGGCCTACCGTGGGGCGGGCGGCCGGGTGGTGTGCGAGCTCATCGCCCTGGGCCAGGCCGATCCCGAGGCCTTGGCCGTGTTTTTGGACGGCTACCTGCTGCCACGCCGCGAGGCGGCCAAGGACGTGCTGCGCCGGGGTGTGGCCGCCGGCCAGATTCGCCCCGACGCCAATCTCGACGCCATGGTCGACGCCCTTTATGCGCCGATTTTCCTGCGCATCCTCCTGCGCCACCAGCCCCTGGACGACGATTTCATCCGCCATATCGCCTCTCTCGTCTTTTCCGGTCTCGTTCCCCGCTGATCCCGGCCGTTTCCCGCCGCCTTACCTGGGAAGGGTCAGGCCCGGCCTGGCCAATCGGCTCATCCGCGGCACGTTCTTGCGTCTTGTCGTGCAGTGGTCTTGCCTGGCGACAGGCGCGGTCCCTCCGGACGCGCTTGTCGCCGGGCGGCCCTTGGCCCGCGCGCAGCGTCCCGGGACCGGCAACGCCGGCCTTTAGCCGGGCATTCGGCCAGCCCTTGCCGGCGCAAGCCCTTTGTTGCGTGGAGACGGCAGGATAGAGGCCTATGCGAAGCCTTTGAAAAGAGGCCTTGACGAGCCGAAAATTCATATTATATACGATACGTACCGTTTCGAAAACAAGCAGAGGAGCATCGTCATGCAAGATATCGTCGAAATACGCCTTGGCGAGGAAGCGGCCCCGGAATTGGGGCGCGGGACCATCGCGCTCATGGCCGGCGCGGCCGGCCTGTCCGTGGCCAGCCTGTATTACAACCAGCCCATGCTGGGCATCCTGGCCGGAGAATTCTCGGCCAATCCGGCTTCGGTGTCCTGGGTGGCCGTGCTGACCCAGCTTGGCTACGCCCTGGGGCTTGTCGCCCTGGCCCCGCTGGGGGACCGGTTCGAGCGGCGGGGGCTTATCGCCCTGACCTTTGCCGGCCTGGCCCTGGCTCTGTTCGGGGCGGCCCTGGCCCCGGGCCTGGGCACTATGCTGGCGGCCAGCCTGCTGGTCGGGGTGCTGGCCACGGTGGCCCAGCAGGTGGTGCCCATGGCCGCCCATCTGGCCGGCGAGGCGCGCCGGGGGAGCGTGGTCGGCACGGTCATGGCCGGCCTGTTGACCGGCATATTGCTGTCGCGCACGGTCAGCGGCCTGGTTGCCGCCTATGCCGACTGGCGCGACGTCTACGCCGGGGCCGGGCTGGCCGCCCTGATCGCCAGCGTCGTGCTGGCGGCGCGGCTGCCTCGGGTGGAGCCGACGACGAGGCTGTCCTATGGCCGCATCCTGCTGTCGTTGGCCGGGCTTTTTCGCCGCCACGCCACGTTGCGTCGGGCCGGAGCGGTCCAGGCCCTGCTCTTTGCCGGGTTCGTGGCTTTCTGGGCCGAGCTGGCTTTTTATCTGGAGCGGCCGCCCTTTTCCCAGGGCAGCGCCATGGCCGGGTTGCTCGGGCTGGTCGGGGCGGTTGGCGTCGTGGCCGCGCCTGTGGTCGGGCGGTTGGCCGACCGGGGCGGCAAGGGCCGGCTGGTGACGCTGGGGGCGGTGGCGCTTGTGGCCGGATTCGCCGTCATGGGACTTTCCCCGGGTTCCTGGATCGGCCTTGTGATCGGCATCGTGCTGGTGGACGTGGGCCTGCAATCGGCCTTGGTGGCCAACCAGGCCCGCATCTACGGCCTGGACCCGGCCGCCCGCAGCCGGATCAACACGGTGTTCATGGCCGTCATGTTCCTGGGCGGCGGGCTGGGCTCGGCCCTGGGGGCGCAAGCCTTTGCCGCCCTTGGCTGGACCGGGGTGTGGGGGCTTGGCGCGGGCTGCGGCCTGGCCGCCCTGGCCGTGGAGGTCCTGGGGCGCGGCCGGCGCGCGGCCTAGCGCCTGGTTCTCTGGAAAACAAGGGGTTTCGTCCGCTGTCCACGAAACGCCTCAGGCGCTTTCGTGGACGCGGCGCGCGGCTCGGGTCGCGCGGGGGCGGCCTACGGTCAGGCGACGCGGTCCGTCGTGTCCCAGGGCGGCCCCTGGCCGGCATCGGGGTCGGCCTCGGGATCGGCCCAGGCCCCCAGGCCCTGGCGGGGGAAGTCGCCTAAGTGGGTGGAAAAGGCCGCGTCCAGAAAGGCGTCCACCCATTGGAAGATGTCGTGGCGGCGGATGATGGCCCGAATGGCCCGCATCCGCCGCCGCCGTTGGGCCAGATCCATGGCCGCGCCGTCGCGGATGGCCTCGGCCACGCCCACCACGTCGAAGGGATTGACCATGACCGCGTGGCGATGCAGCTCCATGGCCGCGCCGGCGAATTCGCTCAGGCACAGGATGCCGGTCTCGGCCACGTTGCAGGCGGCGTATTCCTTGGCCACCAGGTTCATGCCGTCGCGCAGCGGCGTGACCAGGGCCATGTCGCTGGCCTCGTAATAGGCGACCAGTTCCTCGTGGGGCAGGTTGCGGTAGACGAAGTGCACCGGAACCCAGCCCGGCTGGGACCAGCGGCCGTTGATCTCGCCCACCATCCGCTCGATGTCCTCCTTCATGGCCCGGTACTGGGGCACTTCCTCGCGGCTGGGGACCAGCACCTGGATCAGGCAGACCTTGCCGCGCAGTTCCGGGTAGCTGGTGAGCGCCGTTTGCAAGGCGTCCAGGCGTTGGGGCACGCCCTTGGTGTAGTCGAGCCGATCGGCCCCGAACAGCAGGAAACGATTGTCGAAGGCCTGGCGGATGTCCTTGGCCGTTTGCCGCACGCCCGGGTCGCGGGCCCGGTCGGCAAAGGCGGCGAAGTCGATGCTGATGGGGAAAACGCCCAGCCGGGTGGTTTCGCCGGCCAGGGTCAGGGTGACGATCTCGCCGCGTCCCTTGCGCGCCGCGCCCGGATGCAGGCGTTTGACGACGTCGAAGAAGTTGCGCCGGTCGCGCAGGGTCTGGAAGCCGATGAGGTCGAAGTCGAGCAGGGCGTCGACGAGCTCGCGCCGCCAGGGAATCTTGAGGAAGATGTCGGCCGGCGGAAAGGGGATGTGCAGGAAAAAGCCCAGGCGCGGGGATCGGCCCTTGGCCTTGAGCAGGCGGGCCACGAGCATGAGGTGGTAGTCGTGGACCCAGACCAAGTCGTCGTCGGTGGCGGCGGCCGCCGCCGCCTCGGCGAAGGTGGCGTTGGCCGTGCGGTAGGCTTCCCAGTAGGCGGGCAGGAAGTTGCAGGCATCTGGAATTCGTGGAACAGCGGCCAGAGGATCTCGTTGGAAAAGCCCCGGTAAAATCCCTCCACCTCGGCCTCGGTCAGGCTGACCGGACGCAGGAAGTAGCCGGCCTGGCGGGAAAAGCTCCGGCACAGGCCGGTCACGCCCTTTTCGGTGGAGCCCGGCCAGCCGATCCAGGCCCCGCCACGGTTGCCCAGCACCGGGGCCAGGGCCGTCACCAGCCCGCCGGCTCCCTGGCTGGCGGTGAGTTCCCCGTCCGGGCCGCGCCCGATGGCGATGGGCAGACGGTTGGACAAGACAATGAACCGGCGTTTTTTGTCACTCGTCATGGTTGCTCCTGGGTTGCGGTTGTCGGGGCGCGGCCGCTCCGGCCCAGGCGGCAAGGAACAAAAGCAGTTCCTCGGGCGGGGCCAGCGCGTAGCGCGCGGCGCTTGGCCGGTCGGGACGGCCGGCCAGCACGCCGACGCCGTCTGGGCCAAGGGCCTGGAAGGCGTCCTCGTCGGTCAGGTCGTCGCCGACATAAACCAGGGTCGAATGGGGATTGTCCCGGGCCATGGCCGTTACGGCTAGTCCCTTGTGGAAACCGGGCAGGCGCAGTTCCAGGCCGCCGTCAAAGGGATGCAGGGCCAGGCCCGACTGCCGGGCCAGCTCGGCCCAGGCCGGGCCGACGCGTGCTTCAAGGGCCTGGCGAGCCTCGGCGGGCAGCCCTCGCCAGTGCAGGGCCAGGCCGGCCGGCTTGGACTCCAACGCCTCCCGCCCGGCCAGCGTCAGGGCCAGGGCCATGGCCCGGTCCAGGGCGGCCAGCGTCTCCGGGGCCGTTGCCGGGCCCAGGGGGGAGGGCTGGCCGGGCACGAGACGCTCGGCCCCGTGGCAGCCCCAAATGGCCCAGGGCCGGGCCGGGGCCAGGAAAGCCGCCGCCGTGGCGGCCGGCCGGCCGGTGACGACGGCGAAACGGCCGGAGTCGGTCTTGGGCAGCCGGGCCAGGATTTCGATCACTCCCGGATAGGGCCGGGCCTCGTCGCGTCGCGGCGTGAACGGGGCCAAGGTGCCGTCGTAGTCCAGGAGCAGCAGCCCGTCGCGCCGGCCGGCCAGGACCTCGGCCAGCACCGGATCGGCCAGGAGTGCCTCCAGGCCGGGCAGGTCGCGCCCGGGTCTCACGTCAGCTCCCGCAGGCTGCCCAGGGCGGCCAGGACCAGGGGCACGTCGTCCGGCCTCCCGGCCTCCATGGCCCGCTGGATGGTTCGAAGCCCCTGGTCGATGACGAAGACCTCAAGGAGCGTGTTCCGGACTTCGGGCGAGGTCGGCAGGAAGGCCGCGTCGCCAGCGGTTTCCAGGTAAGCCGTCAGGAAGGTCCGGCAGGCGTCGGCCAGCCAGGCCTCGATCCAGGCTTCCAGGTGTTCGGCTTGGCTTGGGGTTTCGGCGGCGTGCCGGGCCTGGACGCGTCGGGCGGCCACGGCCGCGGAGAGGAGCAGGCTTGCCGCGTCGCGCAGGGGCGAGCGTTTGATGCGCCGCTCGCCCAGGGGCAGGCGCACGTCGCCGTCGAAGTCGGTGAGGGTCAGCTCCTGGCCGGCCCGCAGGATGTTCTCCAGTTGGAAGTCGCCATGGATGCGGATGCGCGCGCCCTGGGGGGCGAGGCTTCGCAGGGCGGCCAGGCGGCCGAGCAGCAGTCGCCTGGGCAGATGGCGCGGGGCGCGGTCCCCGTCCTTGCCCCGGGCGGTTTCCACGGCCAGGTTCGCCCGGTGCAGCTGGCCGCGCATGGCTTGGTAGATGGAGCGCAGGTACAGCCGGGTGACGGGTTCCGCAGCGAAGTCCCGGCCCGGGACCCGGGCCAGGGCCAGATGGAGCCGGGCGGCCAGCGCGCCCGCCTGGCGGAAGAAGTCCTGGGGGTAGCCGTCCATGGCCTGGTCCGACGGCGGGGCCGGTTCGGCGGCGGCCAGGGCCTGGCCGCAAAACCGCTCCAGGGCCTGCTGGACAAAGGCCTCGCCGGTGACGGCCCCGGCCGTGTAGGCGCTGGCCACGGCCAGCACCATGGGTTGGCCGCGATGGCGCTGGTGGGACAGGGAGGCCAGGGTTCTCGGCGCGGCGGCAAAGCCTTGCCGGGCCAGGGCCAGGGGAAGTTCCAGCTCGGGATTGACGCCTTCCTCGGGGCGCAGGAACACCTTGAGAAAGACGGCGTTGTCCAGGGAAAAGGTCATGGACTGGGGGGTTCGGGTGATGGACCGGATGGTGGCGGCCTGGAGCATGGGGGCGCGCCGGGCCTTGGGGGCATGGCCCTGGCCGGCGAAGATTCCGGCGGCTCCCCGGCGGGCCTTGCCGGCGGCCATGAAGGCGGCCAGGGCGGCCACCGAGGCCGGGTCGTACAGGCCGCGCAGGAGCCGGGCCGGGCTGTCCGGGCATTCCAGGTCGGCCAGCACGGCCTCGTCGCCGGTTTCGGCGGCCACGGGCGCGGCTTCCATGGCCCGGGTGGCCATGAGGAAGGCGGCGGCCGGTTCGGCCTGGCCCTGGCGGATCTCGGCCAAAAGCAGGCTCACGGTCCGGCCCGGGGCGTGAAGCTTCAGCTCGTCCACGGCCCGGGCCTCGGCAACGGCCGCGCCGACCAGGCGGGCGGTCAGGCCGGCCAGGACCGGGGGGAGCATGTCCGCGCCGGGCACGGACAGCGTTTCCTGATCGCGGATCTCCCGGGCCGTCTCCCCGTCCAGGCAGGCCGGACCGGCGGGCGCGGCCGCGTCGGCGTCGTGGGCGGGCTCCAGGCGGAACCAGAAATAGTCGTGGCCGCCCATGGTCAGGACATAGGGGGCGCGGCCGATGGCGGGGAAACGGGTCTGGCCGAAGACGTCCACCGGGGTGAACCCGGCCAGTTCGGCCAGATCGAGCTCGGTGGCCTGGGCCTGGCGGGAGAGGTTGATGACGGCCAGCAGCCGGTGTTCGCCGTGGCGGCGCAGCAGGGCCAGGACCTTGGGGTTCTCGCCGGCCACAAAGCTGAGGTCGCCGCGTCCCAGGGCCGGTTCGGCCTTGTAGGCGGCCAGAAGCCGCCGTATCCACCACAGAAACGAGGACGGGTTGCGCTCCTGGGTCTCCACGTTGACCCGCTCGAAGTGGTATTCCGGGTCGCTCACCACGGGCAGAAACAGGCTTTGGGGATTGGCCCGGGAGAAGCCGGCGTTGCGGTCCGGGCTCCACTGCATGGGCGTGCGCACGCCGTTGCGGTCGCCGAGGTGGTAGTTGTCGCCCATGCCGATCTCGTCGCCGTAATAGAGGATGGGCGTGCCGGGAAAGGACAGGAGCAGAATGTTTATCAGCTCCATGCGGCGGCGGTCGTTTTGCATAAGCGGGGCCAGCCGGCGGCGGATGCCCAGGTTGATGCGGG
>ALAO01000216.1 GCA_000307955.1 Solidesulfovibrio magneticus str. Maddingley MBC34
CCGGCCGCCGGAGGCACTCATCCCTCTTCTCTTCCCCCTAGAAAAACCATCCCAGCCGCACGACGATCTGGCGGTCGGGGTAGAAGGAATCCAGGGCCACGGCTTCGCGCAGGTAGTTGAATCGCGTGGCCGTGAGGTTTTTGCCCTCCAGGGAGACGAAGCCGCGTTTGCCCGGAAACTGGTAGGACAGCCGGGCGTCGAGGAGGCCGAAGAGGGTTTCGGTGCGGCGCTGGCCCAGGCTGTCGAGGTAGCGGTTGTCGAAGTAGTATTGGTGCACCAGGGTGCCGGCCAGGGCCGCGCCGAGGCCTGAGCTGTGCAGGAAATTCAGCGCCAGCACGCCATCGGCTTCGAAGAAGTCGCTTTCGGGGCTGCGCCGGGCCGTGGATTCGTAGGGCATAAGCCGCTTGGCCGCGCCGTAGGCGGACAGCCCCAGGGAGGGCATGAGGATGCGGTTTATGCCGATGGTGGCCATGTAGCGGGTGACGTCGTAGTCGATAACCCGGTCATAGGTCGCGTAGGGGTCGTACTGGGGATTGACGACCCGATGGTAATACAGGCGGGCCACGGTGAAGGTGTCCTCGTCCCACTGGGCTTCCCAGCCGGCTCCGAGTTCGGTGACGGTGGAGCCGTCGTCGGCGTTGAGGCTGCCGGGAAAGCCGGCCACTTCCGAGGGCGCGATGGAGGACTGGAGCAGGGCGTGGGCGTTGAGATAGCGCTGGAAGGCCAGGCGCAGGGTGTGGTCGCCGGTGATCTGCCAGTTGATCCCCAGGCGCGGGGAAAATCCTTGCCGCTCGATGGGGTCGGCCCAGCCGGCCCGCGAGGCGGTCACCGCGTTGTAGCCCAGGCCCAGTTCGGCCACCAGGCCGGGGACGATCTTCCAGTAATCCATGGCGTAGACGCCGGCGGTCCGGTCGGCCGGGTTGTAGTGGTAGCGGGTGTAGGTGTCGCCAAGCAGCCGTCCGTAGTAGTTGTAGAAGTCCTGGTTTTTGCGCATGTAGTCCAGTTCGCCGCCGAAATAGTCGCCGCCGACCAGCAGGGTGTGGTCGCCAAGGATCAGTTGCTGCTGGCCCTGGAGGCTTACGTAGCGGCGTTCCATGCGCCGATATTGCAGGTAAGACTCCGTGGCCGGCACGTCGTTGTCGGCCAGGCTCACGAAGCTGTAGTCCCGGTCCTTCCAGTTCCAGACGTTGTTGGTGGCGGCGGCGTAGCCGATGAAGGCCGCCTGGGGGCCGAAGCGGTGGACGAAGCCGGTTTCGGCGATGCGGCTGGTCTGGACTTGGCGCAGGAAAGGCGAGTTGGGGTAGTTCCAGTCGGTGGCGGCGGCGGTGTCGCCGTACCAGGTGTCGTTGCTGGTCAGGGAGGCGAACAGGGAGTTGCGCACGGTGGGCTCCCATTTGACCAGGGCGGAGCCGTAGAGGAAGTGCGTGTCGCCGTTTTGGCCGCGCAGGCCGGCGTCGCCGCCAAAGGAACCGTAGAGGTCGCCGGCCAGCCCGGGCAGGCCGCCGTAGGCTTCGGCTGAGGCCGAGCCGGCCCCGTGGCCGCCGCCCCAGACGCCGGCCGTGCCGATGGTCTGGAAACGCAGGTAGGGGCTTTCGAACATGGGCGTGTAGTCGTTGTACTGGGTGAAGGTGTTCTGGTTGGCCGGAGAGAGCAGCCGGTAGAGCAGCAGCTCCGTGCCCGAGGCTCCGACGCGCTGGCGGGTGGCGCTGTAGGCGCTGCTCATGAACAGGTGGGCCGAGGAATTGAGGGGATCGTTTTTCACGGCCGTGACGGCCTTGGCGTAGGCCCAGTCGCCCAGGCCAAGGAGCGTGAACGAGCGGGCCAGGTCGACGTTTCGCACGGCCAGGTCGCGGTCCAGGGACAGGCGCGAGCGGAAGATGGCCTGGTTGCCGTTTTTGGCGATGGAGGCGTTGATTTCCCGGATGGCCTCGCCGGGGCGGTTGAGGTCGGTGAGCGCGATGCCCTTGTAGAGGTGGGGCGTGGGGTCGCGGGGGTCCAGGGAGGCGGCGTAGTCGTAGGTGGCCAGGGCCTTGTCGAAGTCGCGGTTCTGGTACAGCGCCTTGCCCAGGGCCGATTGCAGCAGCGACAGGCGCGGGGAAAGCAGCGTGGCGGCCAGCATGGCTTCCAGTCCCCGGGCTTTGTGGCCCCGGGAGAAGGCCACGTAGCCAAGGCCCAGGCGCGCCTCGCCCAGGCCCGGGTCGAGGCTGGCGGCCCGATCGAAGAAGGTCTCGGCCCCCTTGAAGTCGCGGAAGCCCAGTCTCACGAAGCCGGCTCCGGCCTGGACCACGGCCTCGTCCGGGGCGGCGGCCAGGGCTTTTTGCATGGTGGCCCAGGCGGCTTCCAGTTCGTCCGCGCCCAGTTCCAGCCGGGCCAGATAGACGGCTCCGGCCACGAATCCCGGTTCCAGGGCCAGGGCCTTGCGGTAGTGTTCGCGGGCCTTTGGCAAATCAAAAGCGGCAGCGGCCACGAGACCGGCCGTGACCTGGGCCAGGGCCGAGTCCGGGGCCTGGGTCACGGCCGCGTCGGCCAGCTTGCCAGCCTCGGTGGGGCGATTTTCGAAAAGCGCGGTCTGGGCGGCCAGGCACAGGGCCGGCAGACAGCGCGGATCGGCCGCCCGGGCGGCGGCCAGGTAGCGGCCGGCCGGTCCGGGTTCGCCGGCCATGAGGGCCAGATAGGCCCCGGCGGCCAGCACGGCCGGATCGGCCTTTTGTCCTTCCAGGGTCCGGGCCAGGGCGGCGTAGGCCCCGGCCACCTCGCCCTTGGCGGCCTGTCCCAGGGCCTGCCGGGCGGACGAGGCCGCCGGCCCGGACGCGCCGGTCAGCAGCGAATCGTCGGCCACGGCCGGATAGTAGAGCGTCCACTGCACGGCGTTGGCCGGATTGACCAGCACTTGCTTGGTGGGGGCCTGGCCGGGGCGGGCCGAGCCGATTTCCCCGGCGGCCAGGGGAATTTCGCCCTGGGCGTTGAACAGCGTCAGCGACCCGCGCAGCAAGGCCACGGTGGACAGACCGTCCGGGCCGGCCGTGGCCACGAACTCGGTGCCGCGAATGGCGGCAGTCATGGCCGGGGTGGTCAGTTCGAAGCGGAAACGTTCGGCTTCGTTTTTGAGCCAGACCTCGCCCTTTTGCAGGTCGTACAGGCTGGCCGGGGCCGGCTTGGCCGCGGCCGGGGCCAGTGTGCCGCCGGCCAGACGGGCCGAGGGCGCGGCGGCCTTGAGCACGAGCACGGTGTTTTCATTGAGCTTGATCTGGGATTCGTCCACGCACAGGACGGCGGCCTTGGAGGCCTGGCCGGTGGACAGGGCGTCGCCGGGGTAGAGGGTACGGCCGGCTTCAGCGGCGCGCCACTCGGCCGATCCGGCCGGGCGCAGGCTGACGCTGCCCTGGACGGCGATAAGCCGGCCGGCCGGATCGGCGGCCAGGGCCATGGCTGTCCAAACAAACAGGGCGGCCAGGGCAAGCCACGACGAATGCACGAAACGGGCACGGGACATGGCGTTCCTCCAAGGCCCAATACAACCGGGCGCGGTGGCTGCAATCTAGAATCAGTCGCGGAAAAAAGCCATTGCTCAAGCGCTCTTTTTTTGTCCGGGAAAGTCGGTTGCATCCGGCGGGTGTTGTTGTTGAAAAGCGTGTGGCGAGGGTGTGTTACATAAACACCTGTTGCCTGCCTCGCGTGGCGATGCGCCATGCCCCGAAAAATCTCCTCACGGCGTATCGCGCGTTGCTGCTTCGGCAAGTATCCCAGAGCGCGGCGCGACAAAACCGTCATGGCTGCTTGGGCTCTTCCTTCGTGATGGGCGAGTGGCAAGGAAAGCGCCCGGCTTTTGCCGAGAGCCTCGATCCAGCGGAGGACAGACGCGCGCTTTGCCAGGCCGATGCCCATGATGGTAACGCCTTTGGCCGGGATGGCTCCGGCGTGATGGCGCGCGAGGTTCCATCCGTCCCCTCTTTCAGGGGGATGCCATCGCGGATGGGACATGCAGGGGCGACACGGTCGCGTCCCGACCCGCCGCCGACAACAAACCTGGCGGGCGGCCGCCAGCTATCATAGGAAACCGCCATGACCCACGACACTGACCAGCCCAATCGTTCAGGGGGTCCGGGGGGGATGATCCCCCCCGGCGGAGAGGTCCCGGAGAGGCAGCGCCTCTCTGGGCCGCCGGAGGCAGCGACCGCGCCGGAGGCCGCTTTAGCGCGCCAGGTGGTGCAGGCGGCGCGGCAGATCGGGGTGCATTACGGCCTGTGGCTGGCCGAGGCGGCCCATCAGTTCGGCCCGGAAGCGGCCTGTCGGATGGAGTCGAAAGTCGGGCAGGCCTATTTGCCGCTGCTGGCGCGGCGCATCGAGCGGGCGCTGAAGCTTCCGGGCACGGTGGAGGATCTGCTGGCCGGGCTGGGGCGCGAACGTCTTGAGGCTTTGGCCGACGCCTTGTCGGTGTCGTGGCTGGCCGCCGACGGGGTGTGGTTTCGCACGGTGGAAGACGAGAGGGGGATGCACGACGCCAAGCGCGTCAACGACACCTGCTGGTCGCGGCTGGGCTATTACGAAGCGCTGCGGGCCAGGGAAGCCCTGGGGATCGGCGAAGGCGGCGGCCTGGCGGCGGCCCGGGCCTGTCTGGAGGCGCGGCTGGTGGCGCGCATCAACAAGTTCGATTTCGTGGATGAGACGCCGGAAGGGTTCACCTTGCGGATGGTCGACTGCCGGGTGCAGTCGGCCCGGGCGCGGCAAGGCTTGCCGCCCTATCCGTGCGTGTCCGGGGGGACGGTGGAATTCACGGCCTTTGCCGCCGGCGTGGACCCGCGCCTTACGATGGAGTGCGTGAGTTGTCCGCCCCAGACGACCCGGGACGACTGCGCCTGCGCCTGGCGCTTCACCCTCGCCCCATAGCCGCCCTTTTTCCCACCTTTTCAACGGTGGTTCCCGTCAAATCGATATTGCTCAATCGACCAGACAACCACTTCCCGTCGAAAACCCCTTAAAACTTTTCCCATACGGGGGGTCCGGGGGCCTCAGGCCCCCGGCCGCCGGAGGC
>ALAO01000217.1 GCA_000307955.1 Solidesulfovibrio magneticus str. Maddingley MBC34
CCTCCGGCGGCCGGGGGGCTAAGCCCCCCGGACCCCCTGCCTGGAGAAAGGTTTTAAGGGGTTTTGGGGCTGGATTGGTTCTCTGGCCGGCAGGGCCGGTCAAACACCCGCATGACCAGATGGCGCACGGTGGCGATGAGCAAGGGAAAAAGCGCCGCCGCCACCACCACCGCGCCGAAATGGCGGGCGAACCAGGGGATGGCCCCCAGCCCGTAGCCGCCGCCGACAAAGACCAGCGCCCAGACGATCTTGCTTGCGGCGTTGAGCCAGGCAAACCGCTGCCAGGACATGCCGGCCATGGCCACGGCCATGGGAAAGGCCGCCCGCAGGATCGGCACGAACCGCGACAGCAGCACCGTGGCCGCGCCGTGCCGGGCAAAGGCCCGGCGGGCCGCTTCGAGCTGCTCCGGCGGCAACAGGCGCTTTCGCAGCGTTCCGGCGACTCCCCCGCCGGCTCCTCGGCCAGCTCCCCGTCGCAAGACCCGGCCGATGGCGAAATTGGTCATGTCGCCGAGCGTCGCCGCCGCATAGCAGCCCAGGGCCACCGGCCAGACGTGAAGCGTCCCCCGGGCGGCCAGGGCGGCGGCCGTGAACACGAGCGTCCCTCCCGGCAAAAACACCGTCACCACAAAGGCCGTCTCGGCGTAGATGGTCAGCCAGATCAGCCCGTAGACGAGGTCGCCGTGGGCGGCCACGGCCTGGTTGAGGGTCGCGTCGAGGCCGGCGAGCAGGGCGAACAGGGCGGACAGCGTTTCCATGGCCGGGGAAGTACGGGTTCGCGGCCGGCGCGTCCAGCCGGGACGGCCGGCACGCCGCAGGGCGACATCCTGGCCGGCATGTCCGCTGTTGCCCCGGAATGCCCGGCCTTGCCGCCGCAAAAAAAGCGGGCCGGGGAGCAATCCCCGGCCCGCTTACGTGGTTTTGGCCAATGCCGCCTATTTGGCGTGCAGGGCGCTGGCGTCGGCCAGGAGGTCGTTGATGCGGGCCACCATCTGGTGCGGGTCGGACAGGTAGCCGTCCAGCAGCAGGGCCGAGTCGTAGAGCTGCTCGACGGCCTTGCCGATGAAGGGATCGGCGGCGTCGCGGCGGTAGATGGACAGCAGGTTGCGGATCAGCGCATGGTCGCGGTTGAGCTCCAGGGCCTTTTTCGGGGGAGTCGCGTCCTTGCTCATGAGCCGGATGATCTTCTGCATGCTCGAGGTCATGTGCTCGTCGGGCGAGACCAGGCACGACGGGCTTTGGGTCAGGCGGGTGGACAGGCGCACGTCGGTGATGCGCTCGCCAAGCAGGTCCTTGATCGCCTTCAGGAAGTCGTCCAGGGAGCCGGACTCCTCCGGGGTCAGTTCCGGGGCCTTGTTCTCGGCCGGCTGGCCCTCGAAGGGTTCCAGCTCGGCCGCGTCGGCCAGTTCCGCCGACTTGAGCTTCAGGTCCTTGAACGTGCCGATGGAATCCATAATGAATTCGTCGATGGGCTCGTAAAGGTAGAGCACTTCCAGACCCTTGGCTCGGAAGACTTCCAGGTGCGGATTGAGGTCCAGCGCCGCCCGGGACGGGCCGGAGAGATAGTAGATGGCCTTCTGGCCGTCCCTGGCCCGGGTGACGTAGTCGGCCAGCGACGTGAGCCGGACCTTTTCGGCCTCGTCGTCGCCGTCGTCCTGGGCTTCAAGGGCCGAGGAATCGAAGCGCACCAGCTCGGCAAAGGCCTCGCGGTGGGCGTAGTCGCCGTAGCCGAGCTTGAAGCCCTGGCCGTGGGCGGCGAAAAAGGCGTTGTACTTCTCGGGGTCTTCCTTGGCCATGGACTTCAGTTTGTCCAGGATCTGCTTGACCAGCACGGACTGGATCTTGCGCAGGACCACGTTTTCCTGAAGCGTCTCGCGGGAGATGTTGAGCGGCAGGTCTTCGGTGTCCACCACGCCGCGCACGAAGCCGAGGAACTCGGGAATGAGCTCCTTGGTTTCCTTGGAGATGAGCACCCGGCGCACGTACAGGTCCAGCCCGTGGTGGAGCTGGTCGCGCATGGGCATGGGGCCCATGCCGTGCTTGGGGATAAAGAGCAGGGCCGTGAACTGCACCGGCGCGTCCACGCTGACGTGGATGGTGGCCAGCGGCTCGTCGGTGTCGTAGGTGAGGAATTGATAGAATTCCTTGTACTGTTCCGGAGTCACCGAGAACTTGGACTCGCGCCACAGGGCCGGGATGGTGTTGGTCTTTTCGCCGTCAAGCAGGATCGGGAAGGAGATGAAGTTGGAGTGCTTGCGCAACACCGACTTGATGCGCTCGGGGTCGGCGTATTCCTTGGCCTCTTCCTTGAGGGTGATCTCGATGACCGTGCCGCGCGAAACCTCGCCGTCCACGTCCTCGATGGTGAAGCTGCCCGAGCCGTCGGAGGTCCAGCGGGCCGGGGCGGCCTCGGGGGCGGCCGAGCGGGAGGTGACCACCACCTGGTCGGCCACCATGAACACGGAATAAAAGCCCACGCCGAAACGGCCGATCAGGTTGGAGGCGGCGTCCTTGTTCTCGGACACCGACTTCATGAAGGCCTCGGTGCCGGATTTGGCGATGGTGCCGAGGTGGTCGACGAGCTCGTCGCGGGTCATGCCGCAGCCGGTGTCGGCGATGGTCAGGCGACCGGCGTCCTTGTCGGCGGTGATGCGGATTTCCAGCGGCTCGTCGGGATCGGCCAGGGCCGTGCCCCGGTTTTGCTCGAAGCGCAGTTTGTCCAAGGCGTCGGAGGCGTTGGACACCAGCTCGCGCAGGAAAATCTCGCGATTGGTGTAGATGGAGTGGGTGATGATATCGAGGAGCTTGCGGATCTCGGCGCGAAATTCATGGGTTTCGCCGTGCGTGGCGGACATGGGCGGTCTCCTTTCTCCGTGATGTCGTGGAAAGCGGCAAAAACGGCCGGCTCGGCCTGTTCGGGCGGCGCCGCGCGTTGTCGCATCCTCGGGAAATCTGTCGGGAAAACAAATAAGCCGGTCGGACGGACTGTCAAGGCTGCATGTACTTCGCGCCAGCCATTGACAGTGCCGCCCCTTTGCTTATGTTTCGCACAGAAGTGTCCAAATGTCAGGAGGAGCATCCATGGTCATCGATTTAAGCCCTTTTTACGGCGCAACGACCCCGTTTGACCGGCTTTTCGAGACGCTTTGGCCTTCCATGGCCATCAGTCAGCGCGGCACGGCCTATCCGCCCGTCAACATCGGCGAGGACGACGAGAACCTCTACGTCCGGTGCGAGATTCCGGGCATGGCCATTGCCGACATCGACCTGACGCTGACCGACTCAAGCCTGGTCATCAAGGGCGAGCGCAAGGCGGAGCGCGGCAAGTACTACCGGCAGGAGCGCCCGACCGGCGTGTTCCAGCGGGTGGTCAACATTTCGGGCGGGGTCAGCCGCGACAAGGTCACGGCCACCATGCGCGACGGCCTGCTCGAAGTCGTGCTGCCCAAGTCGGACGAGAGCAAGCCGAAAAAGATCAGCATCATGACGGTCTAAACCCGGGAGCCCCCCGGCAAAGGAGGACGAAGCCATGGCCGATAGCGTCGCCAAGGCCGAAGAACGCCGGCTGCCCAGGGTCAAGCCGGCCACGGACATCATCGAAAAGGAAGATGGCTTCTATATCTATCTGGACATGCCCGGCGTGTCCAAGGAACACCTCGTCATCGACCTCAACGAGGACGAGCTCAAGGTTTCGGGCAAGGCCGAATACGCCCTGGCCGAGGGCCAGAAGCTTGGCCATGTGGAGTTCGGCGGCGGCGAATACTTCCGCAGCTTCACGGTGTCGCACATCGTGGACAAGGAACGCATCAAGGCGTCGCTTCGCGACGGCGTGCTGGAACTGCACCTGCCCCGCCAGGAAAAGGCCCAGCCACGCAAGATCGAGATACAGGCCGGCTAGCCGGCAGGCCGGCCGTTTGGCCGGACGCAGGGCGGACAAGCCGGGACGCGAACAGGCGTCCCGGCTTTTTTCGTGTTTCACGCGGCCCAGAAAGAAGGAAGGAAGGGGCAGGAAGGTGGTAGCGGCTCGAGACGGTGTCTCTGGACTGAAACAAGGGAGCCGGACTGTGCTTTGGTGTATTTCAAATCTGTAATAGACTCACTAACAAGGCTTTGGAGAAGGTTTTTAGGTGGTTTAATAATGATTCAAAATGGAAAACATCGTTGTTCCCGTTGACAAAGCGAAGATTTTCTATGCAGTGTCGGTCGTCATGCCGATTTCACTATAAGGAGAGACCATGGAAGACCATGTCAAAAGCGCCCTGGAGATCGTCAAAGCCCAGGCGTCGGTGCGCAGCATGACCGATGAGGAGATTTCCTCCATGGTGCGCCGGCTGGCCTCCGGCATCCTCGAAATCAGCCTCGGTCTGTGCCCCCAGGACACCGAGGATGCCGTGGAGATGGAGCCCAAGAAGGCGGTCAAGGAGAAATCCATCACCTGCCTGGAGTGCGGCAAATCCTTCAAGGTGATCACCCGCAAGCATTTGGCCACCCACGGACTTACGCCCGAGGAGTACAAGGCCAAGCATGGCTACAAGAAAACCATGCCTTTGGTGTGCAAGGGCTTGCAGCGGGAACGCCGCAAAAAGATGAAGGATATGCGCCTGTGGGAGAAGAAGGTGAAAATAGTGGCCTAAGGCGGGCGATTTCGGTATAGGAAAGCACCATTTCGGGAAATGGCCGCAGGGTTTTCGCGGGCGGGGTTGCTCCCCTCGGAAATCCGGGCGGTTCCCAACGATAAGGAGATCGCACGCACATGGCTAAAACAGACATTATTGCCAAGATCCAGGCCAATGCCGGCATTGCCACCAAGGCCGAGGCCGGCAAGGTCCTCGACGCCGTTCTGGGCGCCATCCAGGAGTCCCTGGTCGGCGGAGAGGCCCTGACCCTGACGGGTTTTGGCACCTTCAAGGTTTCGGAGCGGGCGGCGCGCACCGGGCGCGATCCCCGTACCGGCAACCCCATTGATATCCCCGCTTCCAAGGCCGTGCGCTTCACCCCGGGCAAGACCCTCAAGGACGCCGTGAAGTAGTTTGGCGTACCGGTGTCACAAAACGCCGGCCTTGCCCCCTATCCGCGCCCTTCGGGCGACGGATTTGGAATAAGCGAGTCCTTCAGGCCCCTGCCCGATTTTCGGGCGGGGGCCTGTTTTTTCGCCGGCTCTCGGGGCGCGTCCAGGCCAAGGGCGCCAGGCGCCTGGCGGACGGCGGACTCCCGCCAGGGATTGCTCAACACGCCGCGCCCATTGGTGCAGGGGACATGGCGCTAGAGATTTTTCACCAAGAATTGCAAGATCATGCGCCGGCTGATTTCGCCCACCAGCACCCCGTTGGGATCAATGACCGGCACGGCCGGAATGCCGCGCTCGACGATGAGCTCCCCGGCCATGACGAAGAGATCCTCGGGATGGGCAAAGGGATAGTCGGCGTCCATGAGTTCGCCCACCGGCGTGTCCGAACTGGCGGACATGTTGTGGCGCAGCGCGTCCAGCAGCGCCTCCCGGCCGTCGAGATGCCCGGCCCTGGCCTGGACCGCCACCTCCGGCGTGACGATCATGGACAGAAACGTGTGGATGGTCACCACCCCGAGCAACCGGTCGCAGTGGTCCACCACATAGGTGTTGCGGAAGGTGTTGTTCATGCCGCCGTACCAGATGAGCACGTGCCCGATCGGCGCTTCGGGCCGCACCTTGATGACCGTGGTGCGCATGATGTCGGCGATCTGCATGGGAGCCTCGGGCGTGGATTGTGAAAAAAAGTACTTAACTTGTACCAGCCCGTTCCCGGCCCGTAAAGGGAGGAACAGGCCTTCAGGGCAGGATCGTCCAAGATGGCGGCGGCGTTATTGCAGCATCACCCAAAAAAGGAGTGAACCGCCATGCAAGACATCATCGATTCCACCCTGGCCGCCGGCCGCGCCGTCCACACTCCAACCGCCGTCCGTGACGCCGAGGCGCTGCCCTGGCAGGATCATCCGGCCTTTGCCGGCGTGCGCCTGCGCCATCTCGTCACCGCCGCCGACACCCAAGGGCAGCTCAGCTGCCACATCGTGCGCCTGGCCCCCGGGGCCAGCCTGGCCGGCCACGTCCACGACGGGCAATGGGAGCTCCACGAGGTCGTCTCCGGGGCCGGCACGGCCCAACTGGCCGGCCGGGAAGCCGACTACGCGCCGGGCGTCACGGCCGTCATCCCCCGGGGCACGCCCCACGCCGTCACGGCCGGCGACCAGGGCCTGTGCCTGCTGGCCAAGTTCTTTCCGGCGCTGTTGTAACATTCAAGGAATAGGCCATGTCCCAAACGCCCCGACTCGACGTGCTGCGCCGCCCCGATCTGCCGGGCCTTGCCGTGGTGCGGGGCCGGGACGTGGCCGCCGACATCGCGCCCCATGCCCACGGCGCGGTGGTGGCCGGGCTCATCCTTGAGGGCGGCCGGGAATTGACCTGCGGCGGCGGCCGCCTGCGCATCGAGGCTGGCGAGGGCTTTATCGTGCCGGACGGCGTGCGCCACGGCTGCGCGCCTCTGGCCCGGCGTGCCCAAAGCTACCTGGTCGCGGCCGTGGCCCCGCGACTCCTGGCCGAAGCCGGCCGGGCCGAGGCCGCGCCAGAGGACTGGGTGCGGCCCTGGCGCGACGCCGAGGCCGCGACCCGGCTCCTGGCCCTGGCCGAAGCCCTGGCGGAAAACGCCGACGCGGCCATGGAGGCCCTTTGCGCCCTGGCCCGGGTCCTGCGCCTGCGCCCCGGTCCGGGCCGGCCTCGCCATTCGGCCGTGGCCCTGGCCCGCACAGCCATCGAGGCCGATCCGGCCGCGCCCCACGACCTGGCCTCCCTGGCCGCCCTGGCCGGGGTCGGGCCGACCTACCTGGAACGGCTTTTCGTGCGCGAAACCGGCATGGCCGTGGGCCAATACCTGCTCACTCGCCGAGTGGCCCACGGAGCCCGGCAGGCCGCCGCCGGCCAAGGACTGGCCCAGGCCGCCCTGGAGGCCGGCTTTTGCGACCAAAGCCACTTCACCCGCCAATGCAAACGCCGCCTGGGCGTGCCGCCCGGGGCGTATCGGGAGTGGAATGGGGAGGTGGAGAGAGAAGGGAGAGAGAAAAGAGGAAGAGGCCTCCGGCGGCTGGGGGCCTGAGGCCCCC
>ALAO01000218.1 GCA_000307955.1 Solidesulfovibrio magneticus str. Maddingley MBC34
GGGGGCCTGAGGCCCCCGGACCCCCCGATTGCAGACGGTTGCTGCGGGTGTTGCGCGAGCCCCGCCGCGCCCTTGGAGCACGATGGCCGTCAATTTGACGCCAACGTGTCTTTGTCGATTGCGCGCCAAACGGCCTGGGCGCTTTTCGAGGGTCCGGCTTGGCCGAAGGCCTTGCCGGCTTGCCCGGCCGGTTTCTCTCACCCGGAAACATCGTCGGCCCGGCGGCGGCCGGCCTGGGCGTCAGGCGGCCGCCCTCGGGAAGCCCGGCGGCTTCAGGAAGCTCCGCCGTAGGCCGTGGAAGCGGTGTTGCCGTTGCTGCTCGACGACGAGCTCGACGAATTTTGCTCCTGCAAGGCCTGGGCGTATTGGGTCTGCAACTGGGCCAGCTCGTTTTCCAGCTGCATTTGTTGGCTTTTCTTTTCCTCATCCGGCATGTCTTCGTTTTCGAGCTTTTCGATCTCCTGCTGCACCTGCTCGATCTGCTTTTTGAGCGTGTCCAGGGTGTCGTCGGCGTCGTCGTCCTCTTCGCTGTCGGACGAGCCGGAGGAGCCGGACGAACCGGCCTGCATGGCGCCGCCGCCGCTTTGGGCCGCTCCGGCGGCCTGGGCCTGGCCGGCGCTTGTCGTTGAGGATGACGCCTCGGTTTCGGTGGTCGCGGCTGCGCCCGTGGTCGCGGCGGTTCCGGCGTTGCTGGCGGTCTGGCCCGAAGCCAGGGCGGCGGCCAGGGACTTGGCCTCGTCGGAAATGGTCACCGTGTCGCCGCTGGCGGTGGTCGACGTCGTCGCGCCGCTGGCGCTCGTTTTCGTTGTGGCGACAAGGCTCGATCCTGACGCCGTCTGGGTCGTGTTGGCATAAAGTGTTAGGCTGGTGTCTATGGCGGCCATGGAAACCTCCTTGTGTATGTCTGCATATCGGACGGATCGTGCGTGGATTTAGGCCGCAATAGCATTTATTTTAAAATATATTTTGAGGGTATTTTGTATCTTTTGCAAGGAAATAACGTCTGAATACAAGCAATGAAGCAAAATGAACAAGGGCACTACGTTGCCATAGCGCTTGTTCAGCTTTGCTTGTGCAGGGTGCGTTGGACTGTCGCCGTGCCGTCGAGGTGTCCCGGAAAGCGGCAGGCTCTTAAATAGAAGACGCTGGCGCGGCGAAGCCGGTTACAACCGCAACCGGTTTTCCGCGCGCGCCCAGGGATGGCCACGACGCGCCGGGCGGCGGTCGTGCTTGTTGGCCGTATCCGGCTGGGCCGGGAGCCGGACAGGCTCGCCGGGCGAGGCTAGCCCGGGCCGCAGCCGCAGCCGCCGCCCAGGGCGGCGCGCAGCAGGGTCAACGCCGCGTCCTTGTCCACCGGGCGCGAGAACATGAAGCCTTGGGCCTTGTCGCAGTCGGCGCTGCGCAGCTTTTCGAGCTGGTCCTGATGCTCCACGCCCTCGGCGATGACGGTCAGTCCCAGGCTGCGGGCCAGGGCGATGATGGATTTGACGATCTCCTGGCTCTCGCCGTTGACGTCGTCGCCGCTGATGAACGACCGGTCGATCTTGAGGTGGTCGATGGGCAACTGGCGCAGGTAGGACAGGGAGGAATAGCCGGTGCCGAAGTCGTCGATGGCGATCTTGACGCCCAGGGCTTTCAACCGATTGAGCTCCCCGGCCGTGTGCTGGGCGTCGTGCATGAGCACGGATTCGGTGATTTCGAGCTTGAGGCAGGCCGGGTCCAGGCCCGTCGACTCCAGCACCCCGGCCACATGGTCCACCAGGCCGTCTTTGACGAACTGGCGGCAGGAGACGTTGACGCTCACCGAAAGCTGTTCGGCCTCGGGCAGGTCCAACTGCCACTGGCGCAGCTGGCGGCAGGCCTCGGCGATGACGAAACGGCCCAGCGGCTGGATCAGGCCGGTTTCCTCGGCCAGAGGGATGAACTGCACCGGCGGCACCAGCCCCCGGTCGGGGTGGTCCCAACGGACCAAGGCCTCGAAGCCCTCGATGCGCCCGGTCTGCACGTCCACGATGGGCTGGTAGTGGAGCAGCAGCTCGCCCCGGTCCAGGGCGGCGCGCAGGTCGGCCTCCAGGTTGATGGCGTCGAGGATCTCCTGGTGCATCTGCCGGTCGAAGACCATGGACGGCCGGCCGGATTCCTTGGCCCGGTACATGGCGATGTCGGCGTCGCGCAAGATGTCCTCGGGCGACTGGTAGTCCCGGGTGCGCAGCACGATGCCCACGCTGGCCCCGGGGGTCACCGTCGTGCCGCACAGCACGTAGGGCTTGCCGAGAACCGCGCCGATGCGGTCCACCACGGCCATGACTTCCTTTTTCGACTTGAGCTCTTCAAGGATCACGGCGAATTCGTCGCCGCCAAGCCGGGCCACGGTGTCCATGGAGCGCACGCAGGCCATAAGCCGCCGCGACACCTCGACCAGGAGCATGTCCCCGGCCTGGTGGCCCAGGGTGTCGTTGATGCCCTTGAACTTGTTAAGATCGATCATGAGCACGGCGTACTGGTAGTCGCCGCGACGCCGGGCGCGGGTCAGCGCCCGGTCCAGGCGGTCGGCGAACAGGCTGCGGTTGGGCAGCCCGGTCAGGGCGTCGTGGAAGGCCTGGTGGGTGATCTGTTCCTCGAAGGCCTTGCGCTCGGAAATGTCCTGGTAGACGTAGACGATGCCCTGGGGCTGGCCGCCGAATTCGATGGGAAAGCCGATCATGGAGACCGGGATGAGGCGGCCGTCGCGGTGCTGGCGGAAGGTTTCGCGCACCATGGGCTTGCCGGACAGGATGGCCCCGCGCGTGCTCTCGCACTCCCCGAGCAGGTGCTTGGGCACGATGTAGGCGCGCATGCCGTAGCCCTTGATCTCGGCCGCCTTGAAGCCGAAGAGGTCCTCGAAGGCGTGGTTGACGTCCACGATGTTGCGCCGCATGTCGATGAGCGCGATGGCCTGAGGCGAATTGGCGAACAGCTGGTCGAAGTAGGCGCGCTGGGCGGCGAGCTGTTCCTCGGCCCGCTTGCGGTCGGTGATGTCCACCACCGTGCCTTCATAGTAGGCCACGGCCCCGTCGGGGTCGCGCACGACCCGGGCGTTTTCGGAAATCCAGATGACGCTGCCGTCTTTCTTGCGGATGGCCGACTCGAAGTTGCGGACCTGGTCGTGGGCCGAGAGTTGGCGCACGAAGTCGTCGCGGCGGTTGGGATCGACATACAGTTGGTTTTTGATGTCCCGGAAGTGCTCGGTCATCTCGTCCACGGAATCAAAGCCGTAGATGCGGGCCAGGGTGCGGTTGACTTCCAGGTAGCGGCCGCCGGGCGTGGTCTGGAAGATGCCTTCCACGGCGTTTTCGAAAATCGCCCGGTACTTGCGTTCGGCTGCGTCGAGTTGTTCCTCGGCCCGTCGCCGTCCGGAGATGTCGCGGAAGATGACGCAGGACACGGCCTGGCCGTCCACCTGGCCTGCCGGGAACTGGCAGGGGCAGGCGTCCACGGTCACGCCGTCGCCGGCCGTCCAGCGGGTGCGCCGCGAAAAGGCCGCGCCGCCAAGGCTCCAGTCGCCGCCGTCGGTTTCGCTGTCCGCCGGCCGCACCAACTGGCGCAGGTCGCGACCCACGACCTCGGCCGCGTCCAGGCCGAAAAGCGCCTCGAAGGAGGCGTTGACGGCCAGCACCACGCCGCCCGCGTCGCGCAGCAGCGCCGCGTTGGGAGTGCTCTCGAAGATGCGCCGATAGACGTCTTCCGGAAACGCGGCAGACGAATGTGTCATGACGACCGCCTTAGTCAAAAGTGACGGGCATGTAGCAAAAGCGGTTCCAACGTGTCAATGCTTCGAAATATTTAATGATTCGTAGGGTAACGGCCGCAACAGGCCGACATTTTTGGCAATAGCGCGACATTTTTGAAACCGAATCACCCCGCCGACGCCATTTGACCCTTTCCCCCTTTTTGCCTATTTTTCCGGTTTCTCGCGGCCACGCCGCCATCCAACGCAAACGAGGTTCCGCCATGACCGCACCCGACGCGGAAGTTCCGGCCAAGTCCGGCCCGGCTCCTGCCCGTGATTTCATTCGCCAGATCGTCGACGAGGACAACCGCGCCGGCAAATGGGGCGGCCGCGTCCATACCCGCTTCCCGCCCGAACCCAACGGCTATCTGCACATCGGCCACGCCAAGTCCATCTGCCTCAACTTCGGCCTGGCCAAGGAGTTCGGCGGACTGTGCAACCTGCGCTTCGACGACACCAATCCGGCCAAGGAAGAGGTGGAATACGTCGACGCCATCAAGGAAGACGTGCGCTGGCTCGGCTTTTCCTGGGACGACCGGCTTTTTTACGCCTCGGACTACTTTGAAAAGCTCTACGCCTTCGCCGAACAGCTCATCGAAAAAGGCCTGGCCTACGTCGATGACCTGAGCCAGGAAGAAATCCGGGCCTACCGGGGGACGCTGACCGAACCCGGCAAGGACAGCCCCTACCGCGATCGCTCCCCCGAGGAGAATCTCGACCTCTTCCGGCGGATGCGGGCCGGCGAATTCCCGGACGGGGCCAAGGTGCTGCGGCTTAAGATCGACATGCAAAGCCCCAACGTGGTGCTGCGCGATCCGGTCATCTACCGCATCAAGCACGTCGAACACCACCGCACGGGCGACGCGTGGTGCATCTACCCGATGTACGATTATACCCACTGCATTTCCGACGCCCTGGAAGGCATCACCCACTCCATCTGCTCCCTGGAGTTCGAGAACAACCGGCCGCTCTACGACTGGGTTCTCAACCAGCTGCCCGTGCCCGGCCATCCCCAGCAGATCGAATTCGCCCGCCTGAACCTGTCCTACACGGTCTTAAGCAAACGCAAGCTCATCCAGCTCGTCACCGAAAAAGTCGTCTCGGGCTGGGACGATCCGCGCCTGCCGACCTTAAGCGGCATCCGCCGCCGGGGCTACACCCCCGAGGCCATGCGCGATTTCTGCGAGCGCATCGGCGTGTCCAAGGCCGACAGCCAGGTGGACATGGCGCTGCTCGAACACTGCCTGCGCGAGGATTTAAACGCCCGGGCCAAGCGCCTCATGGGCGTGCTGCGGCCGCTGAAGCTCGTCATCACCAACTATCCCGAAGGCCAGGTGGAGGACATCCACTTCCCCTACCATCCCGAGGACGCCTCCATGGGCGCGCGCCAGGTGCCCTTCACCCGGGAGCTCTACGTCGAGCGCGACGACTTCATGGAGGTCGCGGCCAAGAAGTGGTTCCGCCTCGCCCCCGGGGCCGAGGTGCGGCTGCGCCACGCCTACTACGTCACCTGCACCGAGGTCATAAAGGACCCGGCCACGGGCGAGGTGGTCGAGCTGCGCTGCGTCCACGACCCGGCCACCAAGGGCGGCTGGTCCAGCGACGGCCGCAAGGTCAAGGGCACCATCCACTGGGTGTCCGCCGCCCACGCCCTGCCGGCCGAAGTGCGCCTCTACGATCGGCTCTTCACCAAGGAAAACCCGACCGAGGGCAAGGGCGACTTCCTGGACCACATTAATCCCCACTCCCTGGAAGTGATCGAAAACGCGCTCATCGAACCGGCCCTGGCCGACATCCCCGTGGGCGAGAACGTCCAGTTCGAACGGCTGGGCTACTTCTGCGTGGACAAGGACTCGACGCCCCAAAAGCGCGTCTTCAACCGCTCGGTCGCCCTCAAGGACTCCTGGGCCAAGGCCGCGCGGTAGCGGGGGAATATGGGGGAGGCCTCCGGCGGCTGGGGGCC
>ALAO01000219.1 GCA_000307955.1 Solidesulfovibrio magneticus str. Maddingley MBC34
CCCGGCCGCCGGAGGCATCTTCCTCTTCCTCAACGCCCCTGCGGCGTGACCGCCCCCGCCGCCACATGCCGATTCTGGCTGTTCCAGAGGTCGCGGTAGACGGCGCAGCGTTTGAGCAGTTCGGCGTGGGGCGCGAAATCCACGGCCCGGCCGGCGTCGAGGACGAGGATGGCGTCGGCTCCGGCCAGCATGGACAGGCGGTGGCTGATGATGACGGTGGTGCGCTGCCGGCCGATGCGGGCCATGTTGTCCTGGACGATGGCTTCGGATTCGGCGTCCAGGGCGCTGGTGGCTTCATCAAGGATGAGGATGCGCGGATTGGCCAGAAGCGCCCGGGCGATGGCCAGGCGTTGGCGCTGGCCGCCGGACAGGTTGGAGCCGTTTTCCTCAAGGGGCGTGTCGTAGCCGCGCGGGAGCCGCCGGATGAATTCCTCGGCGCCGGCCAGCCTGGCCGCCCAGACGACCTCTTCCAGGGCGGCCGTGGGCCGGGCCATGGCGATGTTGTCGCGCACCGTGCCGGTGAATAAAAAGCTTTCCTGCAGGACCACGCCGATCTGGCGGCGCACATGGGCGAGGTCGAGCTCGCGCAGGTCGTGGCCGTCCAGGCGCAGGCTCCCGTCCGTGGGCAGGTACAGACCCTGGAGCAACCGGGCCAGGGTCGATTTGCCCGAGCCGCTGCGCCCGGCCACGCCGATCATGGCTCCGGCGGCGAACCGGGCCGAGACCCCGGACAGGGCGGCCGGCGCGTCGGCGGCCTGGCCGTAGCGGAAGGTGACGTGGTCCAGGACCACTTCGCCCACAAGCGTCGGGCGCAGGCCTTCGCCCGAGCCGGCCCGCTCGGGCGGCTCGTTCATGATGGCGGCCAGCATGTCCACGGCCAGGGCTTTTTCCTGATATTCCTGGAGCAGCGAAACGAACTGCACCAAGGGCTGGGTAACGCGGCCGGCCAGCATCTGGAAGGCAATCAGCGCCCCCACCGACAGGCTGCCGTCGAAGACCAGCGACACGCCGATCCAGGGGATGCACAGGATCATGACCTTTTCCAGGAACCCGACCCCGGCCGTGGCGGCGTTGCCGATCTTGCCCACGCCAAAGCGCATGGCCACGGCCCGGGCGGCGGCGTCTTCCCAGCCGCGCCGGCGGGACGGCTCAAGGGACAGGGCCTTGACCGTCTCCATGCCGCGAATGGTCTCGACCAGATAGGACTGGCGCTCGCCCTCGGCGGCGTAGAGGGCGGCTAGGCGCTTGCGGAAAAAGGGGATGATGACGGCCAGGAGCGCGCCAAGGGCCAAGCTCAGGGCCAGCACCAGGAAGGTGAGCGGCACGCTGTAGAGGAAAAGGACCGGAATGAAGACCACCAGGGCCGCGCCGTCAAGCAGGGTGAAAAAGAGCTTGCCGCTTAAAAATTCTCGAATCTTGTCGGCCTGCTGCATGTGCTGGATGAGCACGCCCACGCGGCTGTGGCCAAAAAACCGCAGCGGCAGGGCGGTTAAGCGGGCGAAGGTGCGGGCGGCCACCCGCACGTCGATGCGGGCGGCGGCGTGGAGCAGCACGATGCCGCGCAGGTAGGAAAAACCGGCCTCGAAAGCCAGGGCGGCCAGCATGCCGAAGCTTAAGACCTGCAAGGTGGCCAGCCCCTTGTGGGTGAGCACCTTGTCGATGACGATCTGGAAATAGATCGGCATGGCCAGGGCCAGGGCGTAGAGCATGAAGGCGGCCACGGCGGCGTCGGTGAATTCCTTGCGGCAACGCAGGATTTCCGGGACGAACCAGGCCAGGCCAAAGGGCTGGTTTTCGTCGGTGAGGCGGCGCTTGCGTTTGAGCAGCAGGGTCTGGCCGTCCCAGCGCTGGGCCAGCTCGGCCACGGGCAGGGGTTCGCGGCCGGGCGGGAGTCTGGTCGGGTCCACCACGTCCAAAACGGCGCGGCCGTCTTCCTGGCGGCAGCCGGCGGCGACCAGGGCCGCGCCGTCCCGCAGGAAAAGGATCACCGGATAAGCTCCGGCCAATAGCGGCAGCTCGGCCGGGGCCAGGCGGCGCAGTTCGGCTTTGAGTCCCGAGGCGGCGGCGATGGCGCAAAGCTCGGTTGGCGTAGGTTCGGCGGCGGCGAAACCGTGCTGGGCGGCCAGGGTTTCGTGGGCCAGGGGCAGGCCGTGATGGCGGCCGACCAGGGCCAGGGCGCGCAGTCCGGCCCGGTCCAGGGCGGGCTTGGCGACCATGGTGACGCCGCCGTGGCTTTTCTCGAAACTTTCGCGGTCGACCTCGAAGGAGCCCGGGGTCTGGGCCAGGGGATCGGCCACGCGCACGACGGGGCCGTCTGGCGTTTCGCGCACGCCAAGCACCACTACGCTATTGCCGTTGGCCAGCCGGCACAGGAGCGGAAAACGGCCCAGGGCGGCCATGGCCGGGACGTCCAAGTGCTCGACGCGGGCGGCCAGGCCCGCGCCGGCGGCCAGGGCGAGCAGCGCGTCGAGGTCCGGCTCGGCCGCGCCAAGGCCGAGGCGGTCGGCGGCGGCGGCCGGGTCGAAGGGCAGGCCGTAGGCGTCGGCCACGGCCTTGAGGCAGGTCAGCGCTGTCTGCATGGGCTCTCGTCGCCCGGGGGCGGTCGGGTCGGATTGGGTCGAATCGGGGTCCGGTGTAGGGCAAATGCGGCCGGGCGGCAACAATGCCGCCGCGCCCTTGCCCTTTCCCCTGGGCGGGCGTAGACAATCGCTATTCATCAACCCTTCCAGGGAGCACCAGTCGTATGAACGTGCTGATTGCCTACTACTCGCTCTATGGCCATGTGGCGGCCATGGCCCAGGCCGTGGCCGAAGGCGTGCATCAGGTTCCGGGCATGACCGCGACCCTGCGCCGGGTTCCCGAGACCCTGTCCGAGGAAGTCATCGGGAAAATGGGCGCGACCGAGGCCCAAAAGGCGCTGTCCGACGTGCCGACCTGCACGCTGGAAGAGCTGGAGGCGGCCGACGCCATCGTCTTCGGCACGCCCACCCGCTTCGGCAACATGTGCGGCCAGATGCGCCAGTTCCTGGACGCCACCGGCCAGATCTGGATGCGCGGCGGACTTGTGGGCAAGCCTGGCGGCGTTTTTTGCTCCACGGCCACCCAGCACGGCGGCCAGGAGACGACACTCATGTCATTTATTCAGACCCTGCTCCACCAGGGCATGATCGTGGTCGGCCTGCCCTACGCCTTTGCCGGCCAGATGCGCCTGGACGAGATCACGGGCGGCTCGCCGTACGGCGCGACCACCATCGCCGGGGGCGACGGTTCGCGGATGCCCAGCGAAAACGAGCTCGAAGCCGCCCGCTTCCAGGGCCGGCACATCGCCGACGTGACCCGCCGGCTGCGCGCCTAGGGACTCGCTCGCAGAGGCACTTCTGTCCGAACCGTGTCGTGAAAAAAGGCACGAGCTTCTTTTTTGACGCCCTCGCAGGCCTTTACACGGCCGATAAAAAGCGTCACAGAGGGATATGGCCTCTGCAAACTCGTGCCTTTCCGGAGACGACGTGAGCGCCTCGCACCAAAAAATCGCCTGCCGCGGCGAGGCTCCCGTGGAAAACGGCCTGAACGGCCGTCCGCCCCGCCTGCTCATCGTCGAGGACGAGCGCGTGGTGGCGCTCGACCTCAAGAACATTCTGCGCCGCCTGGGTTACACCCTGGCCGGGATCACGGCTTCCGGGGTCGAGGCCGTGGAACTGTGCGAGTCGCTTCGCCCGGACCTCGTGCTCATGGACATTTTTCTCGGCGGGGAAATGGACGGCGTGGAGGCCGCCTGCGTCATCCAGACCGAGTGCGACATCCCGGTCATCTACCTCACCTCCCATACCGACCAGGTGACCCTGCAACGGGCCAAGCGCACCGCGCCCTACGGCTACGTGCTCAAGCCCGTGGACGAGAGCTGGCTGCGCACGGCCGTGGAAGTGGCCCTTTTCAAGCACCACACCGAGCAAGAACTGCGGCGCAGCGAAAAGCGCTACCGTGAGCTTTTCAGCGCCATGTTAAACGCCTTCCTGCTCCTGCGCCACTGCTCCGGGAGCAGCCAGGGCCAGGACGATTTCGAGATTCTCGGGGCCAACCCGGCCTTCGAACGGGCCACCGCGCTTTCCAGCGACGAGATCGTCGGCCACACCCTGCGCCAGACCCTGCCCGGCATCGAGCCCTTCTGGATCGACACCCTGGCCGCCGTGGCGACCACCGGCCGGCCGGTGCGCTTCGAGAACTACCTGTCCGACCTCAACATGTATTTTCTGGCCCAGGCCTACAGCCCCCAGCCCGGACAGGTGGCCGTGGCCCTGGAAGACGTCACCGAACGCAAACGCGGCGAGGAACGGCTGCGCTACCGCACCTTCCACGATGCCTTAACCGGCCTGCCCAACCGGGCGCTGTGCCTGGACCGCATCGCCCGGGCCATCGAACGGGCCAAGCGCCGCTCCAACTATATCTACGCCTTGCTGTTCCTCGACCTCGACCGGTTCAAGCTCGTCAACGACAGCCTGGGCCATCTGGCCGGCGACGGGCTGTTGCGCCGGGTGGCCGACCGGCTGCGCCGGGAGGTGCGCCAGCTCGACACCGTGGCCCGGGTGGGCGGGGACGAGTTCGTGGTGCTGCTGGAGGAAATCGCCTCGCCGGGCGACGCGCTGCGCATCGTCAAGGCCGTGCGCGAGCGCCTGCGCGTGCCCTTCATGGTGGAAGGCCGCCAGATCTACGTCACGGCCAGCCTTGGCGTGGTGCTCGGGCCGGCTGATTACGAACGCCCCGAGGAGCTGCTGCAAAACGCGGCCATCGCCATGAACGCGGCCCGGTCGGCCGGGTGCGGCCGGGTGCGGGTGTTCGACTGGTCCATGCGCGAGCGGGCCGAGCGGGTCATGGACCTGGAAACCAACATGCGCGAGGGCTTGGCGCGCGACGAATTCGTGCTGCACTATCAGCCCATCCTGGACCTGGCCACCAAACGCCTTCGCGGGGTGGAGGCCTTGGTGCGCTGGCGTCGGCCAGACGGGGAGCTTATTCCGCCTGGAGAGTTCATCCCGACCGCCGAACAAAGCGGGCTTATCATTCCCCTGGGGGCGGTGGTCCTGGCCGAGGCCTGCCGGGCGTTGACCCGCTGGCGGGCCGCCAGCCTGGGAGACCAGCCGTTTTTCATGGCCGTCAACCTCTCGGCCCGGCAGTTCACCCAGCCCGACCTGGTCAAGCAGGTGGTTCTGGCCCTTCGCCGGGAGGGCATGGACCCGGCCGACCTCAAGCTCGAAATCACCGAAAGCGTGCTCATGGAGCACCCCGAATCGGCCATGCTCAAGCTCCGGGGCCTTCGGGAACTGGGCGTGTCCATCGGCATCGACGACTTCGGCACCGGCTATTCATCCCTGTCCTACCTCCAGCGCTTCCCCATCGACACCCTCAAGGTGGACCGGGCCTTTGTCTCGGGCATGGAGGAGCAGGGCAACCGGGTCATCGTGCGTTCGGTGGTGAGCCTGGCCCATAACCTGGGCTACGACGTGGTGGCCGAGGGCATCGAGACGGCGGCCCAGTTGGACGACCTGTCGGGGCTCGGCTGCGACATGGGCCAGGGGTTCCTGTTCGCCCGCCCGATGGAGGAGTCGGCCATCGTGGCGCTGCTGGACCAGCAGGACCCGCCCGCCTTGACTTGATGGGGCGATTGGGCAAGGATTTGACCATGGGCGCGGCTTTTTGCCCCGCGCGCCGACAGGAGACACGGCATGCTCGTAGCCGACCTCATGACCAGCCAGTTGCGCTGCCTCAAGGAAACCGACAGCCTGGACGACGCCGTGGCGGCCATGCAGGAGCTGTTTATCCGCCATATCCCGGTGCTGGACGCCGACGGCCGGCTGGCCGGGCTGGTCACCCAGCGCGACGTCCTGGCCCTGGAGCATAAAAAGGACCCGGGCACGCCGCTTCGCGACATCATGCGCAGCGACGTCGCCACGGTGGCCCCGGACACGCCGCTGCGCACGGCGGCCGAAACCATGATTTTCCACAAGTACGGCTGCCTGCCCGTGGTCGCCGCAGGCAATCTCGTCGGCATCATCACGGAAACCGATTTCCTCAAGCTCGCCATCTTTCCCATCGCGCCCCGGCGTGAGGGATAGGCGACGACAAGGACGCCGCCCATGTCCCTGCCCCGCGCCATCGTCCTGTGCCTGGCCCTGACTGTTCTCGCCGCCGCCCCAGCCCTGGGGGCCGGCCAGTCCCTCAGTCTTGGCGCCTACAAGGAGCTGCGCAACGACTACGTCAAGGTCACGGACATCAAGGAGCGGGAGCGCACCGAAGAACGCTACATGGACGCCGGCGGCAAGGTGACCCTGCAAAAGGTTCCCTACAAGGAAGTGCTGGTCACGGCCGAACTGTCCCAAAAGCCGCCCAGCAACATGGAAACCATGTTCGGCGGCGAGACCAGCCAGCCGTTTCTGCGCATCTGCATGGCGCCCTTTGACGCAGCCGGCAAGGCCCTGGACGAAACCTGCCAGGCGTTTAAGTTCCAAAGCTTCGTGCGCGGCAATGTCGGCACGACCACGTTCCGCCTGGATCCGGGAACCGCTCGCTACGAGTTTCGCATGGTCCAGCCCCAGGGCGACAAGGGCTCGGCCATCAAGCTCTGGGTGCCCACCAACTAAGCGCCCGGGCTGTCCCGTTGCGTCGTGAAACGGCGCTTGTGCCGGGCTGGCCGCGTTTTTTTCGGCTGTTTTCCTTCCCTCCCCACCCGTTGCGGCACATGACTGCAACCGCAATGGTTGCGTATCGTAACCGCCTTGCGTATCGTCCAACCGCTGGAAAATAGCGGAGGACGATACCGGTCGCGCCCGCGCGCCGGTCAAGGGGGCCTCATGACGCAACCCCGCATTCTCATCGTCGACAAGGACCGAACCTCGGCCAACGCCCTGGCCCGCCTGCTTGGCGAGCACGGCTACGAGGCCGTGGGACCGGCGGCTTCCTGCCGCGAGGCCCTGGAGAGCGTGGACCGGCTTCGGCCGGACCTCGCCGTGCTGGAGTTGCTGCTCACCGGCGCTTGCGACGGCCTGGACGCGGCCGAGCTGTTGCGCGAAGGCCACGGCATCCCGGTCATCCTGCTGGCCCCGGGCGGCGATCCCGGCCTCACCGCGCGCCTCAAGAAGGCTCCGCCCTGTTGCTGCCTGTCCCTGCCCATCGACAGCCAGGCCCTGATCGTGGCCATCGAGAGCAGCCTGGCCCGCAAGCGGGCCGAAGAGGCGCTGCGCCACAGCGAAGCCCGCTCCCGAGCCATCTTCGTCGCTTCGCCCACCGCCCTGTGCCTGGTTGACGGCCACAACGACGTGGCTGACGTCAATCCGGCCGCGACGCGTCTTTTCGGCCACTGCGCCGAGGCCTTGCGGGGCCAGCCGGTGCAGGATTTCTTTGCCGCCCGGGACGCGGCCACGTTGCTCTCCGTCATTGACGCGGCGGCCAACGGCGAAGCCGGCCATGTGCGGCTAAGCGGCCTGCGCCCCGAAGGCGGGCTGTTCCCGGCGGCGGTGGCCGCTTCGCCCCTGCCCGACGCGGTCGGGGTCGGCCAGGTGCTCCTCGAAGTGCGGCCCTGCCAGATCCAGGGGGCGCGGCCCGACGTGCCGGAGATCGATCTGGGCCTGTCGGCCGAAGGTTTTTGCGTCATCGACGCCGAGGACCGGCTGCGGTTTTTAAACGCCAGCGCCGCCCGCATGTTCGGGCTGGCGGGCGTGCCCGAACCGGGCACGCCGCTGCCGGACGCGCTGCCCCAGGAGCTGGCCGCCTCCCTGGTCCGGGACGCCTCCCGAGTCATCGCCTGGAACGAGCCGGTGAAAAAGGAAACCACCTTCGCCATCGGCGGCCAGGACAAAACCCTGCTCGTGTCGCTTTTCCCCATGGGCCTGGACGAATCCCGGCGTCTGGCCGGGGGCATCGTCACGGACATCACCGACCGCAAGCAGCTCGAAAGCCAGCTGGCCCACATGGCCTTCCACGATCCCCTGACCAACCTGCCCAACCGCAGCCTGTGCCTCGACCGCATCCGTCAGGCCCTGGAGCGCTCCAAACGGCGCGACAACTACCAGTACGCCGTCATTTTTCTCGACCTCGACCGCTTCAAGATCGTCAACGACAGCCTGGGCCACCATGTGGGCGACCGGCTGCTCGAAAGCGTGGCCCGGCGGCTGCGGGAATGCGTGCGCAGCCTGGACACCGTGGCCCGCCTGGGCGGCGACGAGTTCGTGGTGGTCCTTGAGGAGACCGGCTCGTACCGGGAGGTGGTGCGCATCGTCAAACGCATCCGCGACGCCATGAGCGAGGTGTTCCCGCTGTCCGGCCACGACGTCCACGTCTCGGCCTCCATGGGCATCGTGGTCAGCCCGGCCATCTACGACAAGCCCGAGGAGCTGCTGCGAAACGCCAACATCGCCCTGCACCGGGCCAAGGACGAGGGGCGCAACCGCTTCAAGGTCTTCAACACCCGGATGCTTGAGGACGCCATCCGGCTGATGGATCTGGAAAGCGACTTGCGCGCGGCGCTTAGGCGCGGCGAGTTCTATCTCGACTACCAGCCCATCCTGGCCCTGCGCGACCGGCGGGTGACGGGCTTCGAGGCGCTGGTGCGCTGGCGGCGTCCGGGCAAGGGCATCGCCTCGCCCGGGGAATTCATCCCGGTGTGCGAGGACACCGGGCTTATCGTGCCGCTGGGGCTGTGGGTGCTGACCGAAGCCTGCCGCACCATGGCCTCCTGGCAGGCCCGTTTTCCCGAGACGGCCGGCATGTCCATGAGCGTCAACCTCTCGGCCAAGCAGCTGTCCCAGCCGAGCCTGGTCGAGGACGTGGAGCGCATCCTGCGCGACACGGGCATGGACCCCAGGGCGCTCAAGCTCGAAATCACCGAGACGGTGATCATGGACAACCCGGAAGTGTCGATCCTGCGCTTAAAGCGCCTCAAGTCCCTGGGCGTGCGCCTTTCCGTGGACGACTTCGGCACAGGCTATTCGTCGCTGTCCTATCTGCAACGTTTCCCCATCGACACCCTGAAGGTGGACCGGGCCTTTGTCAGCGACCTGGACACCAGCGAGAACCGCAAGATCGTGGGCGCGGTGGTGGCCTTGGCCCACAGCCTGGGCCTGGACGTGGTGGCCGAGGGCGTGGAGCTGGAGACGCAGTCCGACGTGCTGACGGGCTTTTCCTGCGAGGCCGGCCAGGGATTTTTGTTCTCGCGCCCGGTGTGCAAGGAGGACGTGGAACGGATGCTTCGTGAGGCTTAGCGGCGTTCGACAGTTGTCGGAGCGATAACGCCGCCGGATGTCTCGCCCGCCCAGGCGAGGATGCTGATCGTCGCGTCGCTCAGGGCAGCCAACGACTACCGAAGAACATTGGCTAGACTATCTTTTTGCGCTTTTGACACGCCTCTCCCAAAGATGACCGACGAAGAAACGAGCAGACCGCCAGTGTCCGTTTGGGCTATCAGCTTGCACCGCAACGCGTTGGCGGAGAAGAGGTCTTTGATTCTCTTGCCGTGCTCCCCCCCGATCGCTTCAACGCTCTCCAGCTCAAACCGGACTTCGGAGTTTGGTGGCACAAAGAGGTAGTCCCCCTCTGCTTTTTTAGGAAGAAAGGGCTCGACATAAACGGATGTCCCTTCACTGTCGTTCCTCTCGTCCCGTTCACCCGTCGGGCGGCCGTCGTTTAATCGTTTCGAAACGGCAAGGATCGTTTCCGTGCCGTTCAAGTCTTCATGCTCAAATTTGAGCCCCATGTAGGGATTGACCGTCAACGCCGTGGACCCGGAATTGTAAACCAGTGCGGACAAGGAGATATGCGACTTTGGGAGCAAAACCTTCTCGACCCCTGAGATTGTGCGGTTGAGACCATCAATGTCGCGATAGGCAATAGTCAGATACTCGTTCATGAAGTGCGCGATGTTCGCTACCGATCCGCAAGCAAAGCTTCTGGCGAGACATTCGACCATGTTCAGAGCATGTTTGGTCTTGCACCTTTTGTACGGGAAGTTAGTAACTTGTCTTTTTAGATAGATCATCCATCGATCCCCGTCATTGTCTATATTGGTGGCTAACTCCGTCGCGCGCAGTCGTTCAAGGCTTATGGGCGGACTTGATACTTCTTCACGGATAATAGATCCAATCAGCAAGCTCCCTATTATTTCAAGATTGCATAGGGGTGTTTTTAATATTTCGTCTAAAGATAGCTGTTGCTTGGAGCCTCCTGGATTGTGCGATGTCCAGGACTTCACATTCTCGATGCCTGCTTCAAGCATTTTTTTCATTCTGAGCATATTTTCATAGCTTTTTTCTAAGCTGCTATATGTTTGATAACGCTCAAAAGACTCTGACCATGGGTTGTCTCTTGTCAATATGACAAGTTCTTCTCCTATATCAATGTATTGCTGGCCGCCAGTAAACCCTATCGAGGTGACTACGACTTCAGGCTTTGGCCTTTTTAAGTACTCGTTAAATAATGATCCGCCAATTCCCGAAATGACAAACGTCACCACCGCGGTAATCGTAATGGCCCAGATGGAGAATGCTCGCTGCGTGCTCATTGTGTTGTCTCCTGTGTGAACTCCGTGGGTCTCGGGAGGCGAGCATGCCGGGAACGTGCTTACCTAGCCTCGCGTTGCGCCCTTGGAGATTTCAAAGGGAAATTTAAGCGAAGAATGCATTAACTCCGGCCAGAAATATGTTTGCACATATTATTTGCTACGGCAAGACAATTTTTAAAGCAGTATAGTATATACTTATTACTTTTATTCCCGAAGAGCTTGAAAAATTGGCAAGAAGTAATGCGGGGGCTCGCCAGAGGCCGACATGGGGGAGGGCGACCTTGGCCGCTGCTGGTCGTTGGGAGCTCCGCCGCATGGCGAGACCCTCCCTCCCGGACAGAGAGCGCAGGGACCGCTGTTTCCCAAGCGGAAGCCCGGCGGGCAAAAGAAAGGGGCGGCCCCTTTCGGAGCCGCCCGCCTGTTTTCTTTGCCGCCAGCCTTAGGCTTCTTCAGCCATGAGCTTGCGGATGCGGTCCTTGAGTTCGCGCAGCCGGGCGAGCTTTTCGCTCAGCGCGTCCTGCTTCTCCCGTTCCTTGGCCACCACGTCGGCCGGGGCGCGGGACACGAAATCCTCGTTGCCGAGCTTTTTTTCCACCACGGTCAGTTCCTTGACCGTTTTCACTTCTTCCTTGGACAGGCGCAAAAACTCCACGTCGAAGTCCACCGCGCCCGAAAGCGGCACAAAAAGCGCGCACGAGCCGCAGGCCGCCGAAGCCGAGGCCTTGGGCGCGGCCACGTCCGGGCCGGCCTCGAAGCGCTCCAGCTTGGCCATGAAGCTGATCATGGCCGCGTTGGCGGTAAGCGAAGCGGCCTGGGCGGCGTCCTCGGCATGGACCAGGGCGGTGAGCTTCACGCCCGGGTTGATGTTGAGCTCGGCCCGGATGTTGCGCACCCCGACGACCACCAGCCGCAGCAGCTCCATGGCCGCCTCGGCCTCGTCGCTGATGAGTTCGGTGCGAAGCGGCGGATAGGGCACCTTGGCCAGGTTCGGTTCGGCCGTGCCCGGCAGCTTGCTCCAGATCTCCTGGGTGACGAAGGGCACGATGGGATGCATGAGGGTGAGCGTCTCGGACAGCACGGTAAGAAGCACGCGCTTGGCCGCGCCCTTTTTGAATTCGTCCTCGCCGCCCAGGTCCACCTTGGCCATTTCCAGGTACCAGTCGCAGAATTCGCGCCAGAAAAAGCCGTAGAGCTCCTGGGCCGCCTCGTTGAACTGGTAGCCCTCGATGGCCCGGGACACCGTGCCCTTGAGCCGCTCCAGACGCGAGAGGATCATGGCGTGGCACAGCCCGGCCTTGGCCGCCTGGGACAGCTCCATCTCCGGCGCGCCGTCGGCCACGTGCATGAGCGCGAACCGGGCCGCGTTCCACATCTTGTTGATGAAGTGGCGGTAGCCTTCGATGCGCTCCTCGGCCAGCTTGATGTCGCGGCCCATGGCGGCGAAGGCGGCCAGGGTGAAGCGCAGGGCGTCGGTGCCGTAGCGTTCCATCATGGCGAGCGGATCGATGCCGTTGCCCAGGGACTTGCTCATCTTGCGGCCCTCGGCGTCGCGCACCAGGGCGTGGATGTAGACGTGCCGAAACGGCACCTCGTCCATGAAGTGCAGGCCCATCATCATCATGCGGGCCACCCAGAAAAAGAGGATGTCGAAAGCGGTGCTGAGTACCGAGGTGGGATAAAACGTGGCCAGTTCCTTGGTCTGATCCGGCCAGCCCATGGTGGTAAACGGCCACAGCGCCGAGGAGAACCAGGTGTCCAGGACGTCGGGGTCTTGGGTCAGGCGCGAGCCGCCGCAGGCCGGGCAGGACGTCGGGGTCTCGCGGGCAACGACCAGTTCGCCGCAGGAATCGCAGGTCCAGGCCGGGATGCGGTGGCCCCACCATATCTGGCGCGACACGCACCAGTCGCGGATGTTGTCGAGCCAGTCGTAATAGGTCTTGGTCCACTGGTCGGGCAGGATGATGGTGCGGCCGTCTTCCACGGCCTTGCGGGCCACCTTGGCCAGGGGGCCGGTTTTCACGAACCACTGCTTGGACACGAAGGGTTCGATGACCGTGCGGCAGCGGTAGCACTCGCCCACGTTGTGCTCGTAGTCGCGGATGTCGTCTAAAAGAGTCAGTTCCTTGAGGTCCTCGACCACGGCCTTGCGGGCGGCCAGCCGGTCCAGGCCCCGGTACTTCTCGGGGGCGTTTTCGTTGATGCGCCCGGCCGCGTCCTGGACGGCGATGACTTCCAGGCCGTGTTTGCGGCCCAGTTCGAAGTCGTTCATGTCGTGGGCCGGGGTGACCTTGAGGCAGCCCGTGCCGAATTCGCGCTCGACGTAGGCGTCGGCGATGATCGGGATGCGCCGTCCCACCAGCGGCAGGATGGCGAATTTGCCGACCACGTCCTTGTAGCGCTCGTCCTCGGGATGCACGGCCACGGCCGTGTCGCCCAAAAGCGTCTCGGGGCGGGTGGTGGCCACGGTGACGAACGTCTCCGTGCCCTCCACCGGATAGCGGATGTGGTAGAGCTTGCCGATGTGCGGGGCGTATTCCACTTCCAGATCGGCCAGGGCGGTGTGGCAGCGCGGGCACCAGTTGATGATGTAGTCGCCCTGGTAAATCAGCCCGTCTTCATACAGGCGCACGAAGACTTCGCGCACGGCCTTGGACAGGCCTTCGTCCATGGTGAAGCGTTCCCGGCTCCAGTCCACGGACGCGCCCAGACGGCTGATCTGGTTGAGGATCTTGCCGCCGTACTCCTCGCGCCATTTCCAGACGCGCTCGATGAACGCCTCGCGGCCGAGTTCCTCGCGGGAGCTTCCGGCGGCGGCCAGCGACCGTTCCACCACGTTTTGCGTGGCGATGCCGGCGTGGTCCGTGCCCGGCACCCACAGCACCTTGCGGCCGAGCTGGCGGTGGTAGCGGCACAGGATGTCCTGGATGGTGATGTTGAGGGCATGGCCCATGTGCAGGGCGCCGGTGACGTTGGGCGGCGGGATGACGATGGAATAGGGTTCGCCCGGGCCGTCGGGGTCCGGGGTGAAGGTCTTTTCGTCCTGCCAGTAGGCGATCCATTTCGCCTCGACGTCGGCCGGCTCATATCCCTTGGAAAGGGCCTCGCTGGTCATATGCGCTCCTTAAAATAGCTGCGGCGCAATGCGCCGCCAAGCGGCCCTGGATACAAAAGTTCGGCCGCAATGTCACGAGCCGGCGGCAGGGTCGGCCGGCCGGGGCGCACCGCGCTCCCGCCAGGCCGACGCACCTTGGCGGCGTGGCTGACGATAGGCCCCAATACTGCGCGGCCCCTTGAAATACAAGGCGCTTCTTGCCGGCGGCCGGGCGAGGTTGTAGGACAAGGCCATGGCCGCGCCATTTGCCGTTTTGTGGGACCATGCCCATGTGTGGGGGCTGCTGTTGTGCCGGGGGCTGGCCGCCCTGGGCGCGGCCTGTCGCCCCGTGACCTGCGCCGAGGTGGCCGCCGGCGGGCTTGCCGCCGATCCGCCTAGGGCGCTTTTGGTCCCGGGCGGATTTTCCCGGCCCAAGTTCGCGGCCCTGGGGCCGGCCGGACAGCGGGCCGTGCGCGACTACGTGGCCGGCGGGGGCAATTATTTCGGCGTCTGCGGCGGCTGCGGCCTTGCCCTTTCCCATGGGGCCGGCCTGGGCCTGTGCGACTGGACGCGCCGGCCCTTCGCCGACCGGCTGGAGCATCTGGCAAGCGGGCACGTGCGCCTTCGCGGCGACGCGGCCTCGCCGTATCTGCCGGCGGCGCTGCCGGAAGATTTCGAGGCCCCGGTCTGGTGGCCGGCCGGCTTTGTGCCGCCGCCGGGCGCGGACGGCGGCGGGGCGGCGGTGGTGGCCGCCTATGCCGGGCCGGGCGAGGATTTCATGCTGGCCGACATCGCCCTGGGGGCCATGCCCGGGGCGCTGCTCGGGGCCTGCCAGGAGCGCTTCGGCCTGACGCTGGCCCCGGCCTTTCTGGACGGCGGGGCCTGCGTCATCGCCGGGGCTTACGGCCGGGGACGCTACGTGCTGTCCCATGCCCATCTGGAGACGCCGGATTCGCCCCAGGCCAACGCCTGGCTGGCCCATCTGCTGGGGCTTTTCGATCCGGACGGGGAAATCGCCGGGCGGGTGGTGCCGGCCTGGCATCCGGCGCAGGAGGCCAGGCGTTTTGCCGACGTCCATCTGGAGGCGGCCCGGCGCGACATCGAATCGGTGATCGCGGCCGGCATCGAGGCGCGGCTGCTCATGCGCCGCAGCGACTGGCTGCTGGGCTGGCGGCCGGGGATGCCGGGATTTTCGCTGTCCAATCTCTCGGCCCTGCTGGCCGGGGCCTCGGCCCTGCCGCCGACGGACGCGGCCGTGGCCTATTGGCGGCAGGCCGGGCCGGATTTCGCCCAGCGGGCGGCGGCCTTTGCCCGGCGCTTGGAGGTGTTTTTCCCGGCCCAGCGGCTGGAGATCACCTTGTCGCTGGTGGAGCGCCAGGCCGGGGCCGATCCGGGGCTGGCGGCCGAGCGGCGGGAGCTGTTCGGGGCTTCGCCCGGCGGCGGCGGCCTGTGCGGCGACCTGGCCGCGACCCTCGACGCCCTGCTCCTGCGCCTACTCTCCTGATCTTTCCCCTTTCGGGGGGTCCGGGGGCCTCAGGCCCCCGGCCGC
>ALAO01000220.1 GCA_000307955.1 Solidesulfovibrio magneticus str. Maddingley MBC34
GGCCTGAGGCCCCCAGACCCCCCGCATGGAGAACGGTGGCATGACGCACGACACTGTGCCGGCGCTGGTCGTCGCCGGCGTCAAAAGCGGTTGCGGCAAGACCTCGACGGCCCTGGGCCTCATGCGCGCCCTGGCCCGGCGGGGGCGCATCGTCGCGCCGTTCAAGGTTGGGCCGGATTTCATCGATCCCGGCCACCACACCCTGGCCGCCGGCCGAGCCAGTCACAATCTCGACGCCTGGATGTGCGGCGCGTCCGGCGTTGCCGACATCTACGAGCGCCAGGCGGCCGGGGCCGACGCCGTGGTGGTCGAAGGCGTCATGGGGCTTTTCGATGGATTTTCCGCCGTGGACGAGACCGGCAGCACGGCCGCGCTGGCCAAGCTCCTCGATCTGCCGGTGCTGCTGGTCATCGACGCCGCCTCCATGGCCCGGTCGGTGGCCGCCCTGGCCCAGGGTTTTGTCCGCTTCGACCCGGGGCTGCGTTTTTGCGGCGTGGCCCTCAACAACGCCGGCAGCCCCTCCCACGCGGCGCTGCTGGCCGAGGCCTTCCGGGCCGCCCTGCCGGATGTTCCGCTGTGGGGCGTGCTGCCGCGCCATGAGGCCATCGCCGCCCCGTCGCGGCATCTGGGCTTGGTCACGGCCCAGGACACCCCCGACCTCCACCCCCGCCTCGACGCCCTGGCCGACTGGCTTGAAGCCTCCCTCGATTTCTCTTTCTTTAACAATCTCCAACCCTACACCCACCAGCCCGACCCGACCCCCCATCCAGGGGGTCCGGGGGGGATGATCCCCCCCGGCGGGTCACGGGCAGCGCCCGTGCGGGTCCGGGCGGAGCCCGGCATCGCCGTAGGCGTGGCCTGCGACAGGGCGTTCTCGTTTTATTATGGCGAGAATCTGCGGTTGCTGGAGGCGGCCGGGGCCAGGATCGTGCCGTTTTCGCCCCTGGACGACGCGGGGCTGCCCGAAGGCGTTGGCGGGTTGTATTTCGGCGGCGGCTATCCCGAGCTGCATGCCGGGCAATTGGCCGCCAACGCGGCCATGCGTCGGGCGGTGTGGGACTTTTGCGCCGCTGGCCGGCCGGTCTACGCCGAATGCGGCGGTTTCATGTATCTCATGGAGTCGCTGACGGATCTGGAGGGGCGAAGCCACGCCTTGTGCGGCGTCTTTCCGTTGACGGCCGTCATGGGCGGCCGTTTCGCCGCCTTGGGGTATCGGGAGGTGACGACCCGGGCGGCCTGCTGCCTGGGACCGGCCGGGACGGTGTTGCGTGGGCATGAATTCCACTATTCGCGGCTGGCGGCCGTGCCGGACGGGTTGCCGGCCATTTACGCCATGACCGGTCGCAAGGGCGTGGTCGAGGGGCCGGAGGGGTTTGTCGCCGGGGGGACCCTTGGCAGCTACGTGCATCTCCATTTCGGCAGCAATCCGGCGGCGGCGGCGGCCTTTGTGGCGGCCTGCGCGGAGGGGGCATGAAGCGCGAGGGAAAATTGCGGGAAGGGTTCACCACGGGCACGGCGGCGGCCGGCGCGGCCAAGGCGGCCGCGATCCTGCTGCTTGGCGGCGAGGTCCCGGACACCATCGACGTGCCCTTGCCCGGCGGCGGGCGGTTGGTCGTGCCGGTGGCTGAGGCCCGGCGCGACGGCGAGGGCGCGTATGCCGCCATCATCAAGGACGGCGGCGACGACCCGGACGCCACCCATGGCGCGGCCATCGGCTGCCGGGTGTCGTTTGGCGGCGAGGCTGGGGAGATCGCGGTGGACGGAGGGGAGGGCGTGGGGCGCGTCACCCTGCCCGGGCTGCCGGTGGCGGTCGGGCAGGCGGCCATCAATCCGGCTCCGCGCGCCCAAATCGCCGCCGCCGTGGCCGAGGCGGTCCAGGAGACCGGCGCGACCCCCAAAAAATACGAGAGTATTTTTTTCAATAAACCGCTTGCCGCATCGTCCTGCCAGCAAGATGCCTTGTCCTCTTTTCGCGGACACGACACGCCCGGGCTTCGGGCCGTGGTCACGGTGGCGGGCGGCGAGGCCATCGCCCAAAAGACCCTCAACCCGCGCCTGGGCATCGTGGGCGGCATTTCGATTCTTGGCGTCACCGGCATCGTGCGGCCATTTAGCCACGACGCCTGGCGCGTTTCCATCAGCGAGGCCCTGGACGTGGCCCGGGCGCTGGGGCATCCGGCCGTGGGATTTTCCACGGGCCGGCGCAGCGAGGCCCTGCTGGCGGCGGCCGAACCGGAACTGCCGGCCACGGCCCTTGTCCAGGCGGCGGATTTTTTCGCCCATGCCTTGCGGGAAGCCGCCGCACGGCGCTTTGGCCGCATCGTCTGGGCGGCCTTTGGCGGCAAGCTGGTCAAGATGGCCCAGGGGCTGGAGAACACCCATGCCTGGCGCGGGGACACGGATTTTTCCGCCCTGGCCGGCTGGTGCCGGGAGGCGGGCTGGCCCGAGGACGCGGCCACGCAGGCCGGCCGGGCCAACACCGCCAGGCAGGCCCTGGAGGAAGCACCCTCGCCCGGGGCCAAGGCGGCCCTGGTCGCAGTCCTGTCCCGGGAGGCGCTGGGCCACATGCGGCGCTTCGCCGGCGCGGAGCCGGAGCTGGCGCTTCGAGTCTTTGATTTTGACGGAACTGAACTGGCCTGCCTGGAGGACGCGGGAAACCCGGCGTCCTCCAGGGGCGATTGACGGCCCCAGGCCGAAGCGTGGGGCCGAAACGGGCGGGAAGGCGTCGCGGACCGGGCGGCTATTCGTCCTTGAGGTCGCGGGTCATGAGTTCGTAGACGGCCTTGGACGGGTCCTTGTCCTGGTAGAGGATGGCGTAGACCTGTTCGGTGATGGGCATTTCCACGCCGAGCTTCCGGCCCAGGGCATGGACGGCCTCGGCGGTCTTCACGCCTTCGGCCACCATTTTCATCTCGGCCAGGATGTCCAGGAGCTTTTGGCCCTTGGCCAGGCGCAAGCCCACCTGCCGGTTGCGCGACAGGTCGCCGGTGCAGGTCAGCACCAGATCGCCCATGCCCGACAGCCCCATGAAGGTCTGGCGGTCGCCGCCCATGGCCTTGCCCAGCCGGCTCATCTCGTGCAGGCCCCGGGTGATGAGCGCCGCCCGGGCGTCGCCGCCGAATCCCAGGCCGTCGGCCACGCCGGCGGCGATGGCCACGATGTTTTTTATCGCCCCGCCAAGCTCCACTCCGCGCACGTCGGAGGTGGTATAGATCCGAAAATACGGCGTAGACAGGGCTTCCTGCACGTCCTTGGCCGCTTTCTTGTCCTTGCAGGCCAGGGTCACGGCCGTGGGCATCTCGCGGATGACCTCATAGGCGAACGACGGGCCGGAGAGCATGGCGAAACGCGGCTTGATAGACGCCAGGGCGTCCTGGCAGACCTGGGACATGGTCATGAGCGTGTCGAGCTCGATGCCCTTGCTGGCGCAGATGACCACCGGGCTTTTGGGCAGGTATTTGATGAACCGCTGGTAGGCGGCCCGGATGAACTGGCAGGGCACGGCAAAGACGAAGTGGGAAACGCCCTCGGCCACGGCCGCCGCATCGGTGCTGACCTCGAGATGGTCCGAAAGTTTGCGGCCGGGCAGGTACCAGGAATTTTCCCGGGTGGAGCGGATCTCGTTCATGACCGCCTGCTCGCGCACCCATAAACGGGCGTCCAGGCCTTTTTTCGCCGCCAGATCGGCCAGGGTCGTGCCCCAGCTGCCGCCGCCTATCACCGCGATCTTCATGTGGTTCCCTCCGGGCGGGCTTGGGCCGCCGCTGCCCCGCCGCTGCCGGCGGTCCGTTTGGCGTATTGTCCGCCACGGTTGCCTCTAGCACACAAAGCCGCTAAGGACAAAGGCTTTCCAGACCTGCCAGTCCCCAAGGAGTCGCCATGGCCCATGCATCGGGCATCACCGAACTGACCGACCTCGACCGTGAAATCTTAAAGCGCGTGCAGAATAACCTGCCCGACACGGCCACGCCCTACGCCGACATCGCCGCCGCCGTGGGAACCACCGAGGAACACGTCGTGGACCTGCTCTCGCGCATGGTCGACACCGGCGAGATCCGCCGTTTCGGGGCCACCCTCAAGCATCAGAAGGCCGGCTACGGGGCCAACGTCATGGTGGCCTGGTTCGTGCCCGAGGAAGACGTGGACCGGGTGGGGGCCATCATGGCCAAGCGGCCGGAGATCAGCCACTGCTACCACCGCGTGACCTGCCTGGACTGGCCGTATAACCTCTACACCATGATCCACGGCCGCTCCCCCGAGGACTGCCAGGCCGTGGTGGCCGCCGTGTCGGCCGAAACGGGCCTGGACGACTACGCCATGCTGTTTAGCCTCAAGGAACTCAAGAAAGTGAGCATGCGCTACTTCTAGCCGCCGCGTGCGTCTCACGCCTTGCGCCCGGCCGGGGCTTCATGGCACACAGATGGCCATGGAGAACCGTTTTCCGCCCTGCCGGGCCGCCCTGCCGCCAACGTCGCCGTGCCGGACAAGCCTTCCCGCGCAGCCATGCCGGCAGGGCTGACCGCCAGGACACCTCGCTCCGCCCGCCGAGTCCTTGTTCCGGCGGCGACCCGCGCCCTTCTCGCGGCGCTTTTGCTCTTTTGTCTCGCCATTTCCGGTGCGGCGGCCCAGACGCCCCAGCCGCCGGCCATCGCCGCCCTGGCCGTGCTGGACGGCCCCGAAGCTGACGTCGATCTGGCCGGCGCCCTGGCCCTGGAGCGGGAAGGCCGCTTCCGCCCCCTGTCCCAGGGGCGCTACGCCGCCCCGGGCGATACGGTCTTCTGGCTGCGCCTGAGCCTCACCGCGCCGCAAGGGATAGCAGCCCACGCCTACGCCGTGGATTTGAACTGGCCGTATTTCCGCCTGCAGCAATGGTTCCTGGCCGAGTACCCCGAGGCTAACCGCCTTTTGCCGGGCGAGTGGAACCTCTATCTGCCCGACACCTATGCCCTGCCGACTCTGCCGCCCGGGACCGCGACGCTCTATGTCCGCCTGGCCGGCTACGGCGCGGTCAACGTCAACCCGGCCGTGCTCACGGCCGCCCAAGCCAAAAGGCTTCTCGACGCCCGGCCCTGGACCCTGGGGCTTTTCTTCGGGCTCATGGGCGCGATGCTCATCTACAACCTGTTTCTCTATCTGTCGCTGCGCGACCCAAGCTACGCCCTCTACGTCACCAACACGGCGCTGCTTATCGTGTACTACGCCTGTTCCTCGGGTTTGGTGGCCGAACTGATTCCCTCGCCGACCGGCGAGGACCACGCGCTGTTTCTCAACTGCTTTGAAATCTCCAGCTCGCTGCTTTTTGCCAACATGGGGCTTTTCACCCGCTCCTTCCTGCTGACCAGGACTGAAAGCCCCCGCCTCGACCGCCTGCTGCGAGTGCAAATCGGCCTGGCCCTGGCGGCCACGGTCGCCTTTACCGCCACCGGCCCCGAAGCCAGCGAATTCATCGGCCCGCCCATGGGGATCCTCACTTCCACGATCCTGTCCATTGCTGCCGTAACGCGTCTCGTCCAGGGCTTCCGGCCGGCCGTGCCCTTTGCCATCGGCTGGGGCTTTTTCGTGTCGTGCGGGGCGCTGCACTCCCTGACCTGGCTTGGCGTGGTGGCGGCCACTCCGGCCAGCATCCATGCGATTTTGGCCGCCACGGCGGCGGAAGCCCTCGTCATGTCCCTGGCCCTGGCCTACCGCGTCAAGCTCTTGCGGGAACAGGCGGCCAGCGCCGAGGCGGAGCGCCGCCGGCTGGCCGAGGAAAACGCCCGCAGCGAAAGCGCCCGCGACGATCTGGCCCGGGAAAACGCCCTGCTCTCCATGATCCTCGACGACCGGCGCTTCGGCATCGGCATGGTGCGCGGCGAACGCTTCTGTTTCGCCAACCGCCGTCTGGCCCGATTGCTTGGCCGGGAAGATCTCAACGGCCTGACCCTGGCCGACGTGCCCCAGGCCCAGCCGCTCATGGACGGCATCGCCCAGGCCGCCTCCGACCACGAAGCCGAGATTGAGGCCGTCGTTGACGACGATGGACGTGACCGCACGCTGCGCACCGTGGGCCGCACTCTCGACCCCGCCCGCCCGGAACGCGGCACGGTGTTTCTGGTGGAGGACGTCAGCGAGGCCAAGCGGCTGGAACAGCTCAAAAACGACATCAACCAGGTCATGCGTCACGATCTCAAAAGCCCGCTGGCCACGGTGGCCGGCGTCCTGGAAGCCTTGGAACTGGCCGGCCCGCTGAACGTTCGGCAGCGTGAGCTGACCGCCATGCTGGAGCGGGCCGTGGTGGCCATGACCGCGCGCATCAACCTGTCGCTGCACCTTTACCGGCTGGAATCCGGCGACCTCGGGCTGGCCCCGCAACCGTTGCCCCTGGCCGCGCTCCTGGCCGAGGCCCGGGAGGAACTGGCCCCGTATCTGAAGGACGGCCGGGAGTTGCGCCTCGCCTATGAGGCCCCGGCCGAGGCGTTCGTCGTCCTGGGCGAGCGGGCCATGGTCACGGCCCTGCTGGTCAATCTGCTCAAAAACGCCCTGGAAGCGGCCGGCGAGGTCGGCTCCGTGGTAGTGACCGTGGCCGATCCGCCCTCGCCGCGCCTGGTTATCGAGAATCCCGGGGAAGTGCCGCCAGCAATCCGCGCCCGGCTGTTCGAGAAGCACGTCACGGCCGGCAAAGCGCGAGGCACGGGCCTTGGGGCCTACAGCGCCCGGCTCATTGCCCGGGCCTTTGGCGGCGACGTCGTCGCGGACACGACCGTACCCGGGCGCACCGTGGTCACGGTGACGCTACGCGCGCCGCGGGACGCCTGAACGCAAACGGCCCAGCCGACCGTCCAAGCGGACAGCCGATCGGGCCATTGTCTAGCTCTGCGCAAGACGCGAGCGCTTTCCTCAAGGTTCTCCGCCACTCAAAGCGTCGCCGCCAGCCCCTTTCCCCCCCCTTTCAGGGAGGGTCCGGGAGGGGCTTAGCCCCTCCCGGCCGCC
>ALAO01000221.1 GCA_000307955.1 Solidesulfovibrio magneticus str. Maddingley MBC34
TGGACCTCTCCGCTGGGGGCCTGAGGCCCCCAGCCCCCCAGATGGGAAAAGGGGGGCTTGGCGGGGGCTAGGGCAAGCGCGTTTCCGACGGCCGCGCTCCGGTTTTGTTGGTTGTCACGAGATTGTCACACGGCTAGGGCCTTGCCCCCGGCCGGCTTGCCGCCTATACCTTGCCCGTCACGAAACCGTCTCGGTTTCGTCACGCTTTGGCCATGCCGGGAGGGGAAATGTCGCGGCGCTCCATTACGCTCAGCCACCTGCTGTGGACCTGGGGATTTTTTCTCCTGGTCTTAAGCGGCGTTTTCGTCTTCGCCGCCGGCCGGGCCGAGCGGGCCGCCCTGGCCGAGGCCGAGGAACGCGCCCGCCGCTCCCTGGACCTGGCCCAATACCTCCTGCGCTCTCATCCCCTCTTCGGCGGCGACGCCGATCTGGCCGCCTACGTGGACAGCCTGGGGCCGCATCTGGGCTTTCGCCTGACCTACATCGCGGACGGCCGGGTGCTGGCCGATTCCGACGTGGGCGCGGCCGGGGTCGGCGAAATGGAAAACCACGCCGACCGGCCCGAGGTCAAAAAGGCCTTGGAAGGCGGCTTCGGCCAGGACCTGCGCCTCAGCCGCACTCTGGGCCGAGACATGCTCTACGTGGCCCAGGCCATCCCCGCCGAACCCGGACTGCCGGCCGGCATCGTGCGCCTGGCCCTGCCCGTGTCGTCCCTGCGGGCCGAGATCGGGCGCTTCCGGGAAACCCTGCTCGCCGTCCTGGCCCTGGTTTTCGTGGCCGGCGGGGCGGCCTCGGCCATCCTGGCCCGCCGCCTGTCGCGCACCGTGGGCGAGATGGCCGCCGTGGCTCGGGACATCGGCCACGGCCACTTCGACCGGCGTATTCATATCGTGCCGGCCGCCGATTTTACCCCCCTGGCCGAGGCCATAAACGCCCTGGCCGGCCGCATCGGCGCGCACGTGGGCGAGATCGAGGCCAGGCGCGCCCGCCAGGACGCCATCTTCGACGGCATGGCCGAAGGCCTGGCCATCCTCGACGCGGCCGGGCGCATCACCGCCGCCAACCAGGCGTTTCGCGCCATGTTCCCCAAATTTGTCGACCCCATCGGCCGCATCCCCCTGGAGGCCGGCGCGCCCCTGTGCGTGCAGCGCGCGCTGGGCGAAGCCGGCGAAGGCCCCGGCAGCGTGCGGGCCGTGGGCCGCTTCGAACTGCCAAGCGGGCGCGTGGTGGACGTGGTCGAGGCCGTGCCGGCCACTCCCGAGGTCGGACGCATCCTCACTTTCCACGACGTCACCGAAGCCGCCGCCATGGAACGCATCTTCCGCGACTTCGTCATCGACGCCTCCCACAACCTGCGCACCCCCCTGACGAAGGTCCTCGGCTACGCCGAAACCGCCCGGGGCATGCTGGCCGCCGCCCCTCCCGACATTAACGGAGCCGACGCGGCCCTGACCGTGGTCGAGCGCGCCGCCACGGCCATGAAGGGCGTCATCGACGAACTGCTCACCGCCGCCCGGGACCGTTTCGCCGCCGCCAAGGCCAAGGCCCCGGCCACCGATCTGCTGGCCACCCTCAAGCAGGCCCTGGCCGCCGTGTCGCCCATCCTCGGAGCCAAGGGCGTCACCGCCCGCCTGGTCGAGGCCCCGGACGGGCCGGTCGGCGTGGCCGTGCCCCATGAAACCCTGGTCCAGGCCTTCTCGGCCATCCTGGTCCAGACCCCGGACGCCGCGTCCACGGCCGTGCGGCTGCTGCGCGAGGAGCGCGGGACCTATGCCGTGCGCTTCGAGGGGCCGGCCCGGCTGGACGTGGCCCTGCCCGTGGCCGATCTGGCCGCGGCCGGCGGCGAAGTCTTTTTCGACGGAGCAACCCGGGTGGTGCGGCTGCCCGCCGCCTGAGCCCGACATATCGAAAAGCCCGGCCGGCCAGACGGCCGCCGAGGCCCAATCATCAACCCGCGGAGACGCGCATGGGTTTCAGCCTCTTTCCCAGGTCGGTCAAATTTTATGACCTCTTCAAGGAACAGCACCGCAAACTGATCAAGGCCGCCGTCATTCTCGACGAGCTTTTCACCGACTTCACCGACGTCGAGGAGCGCTGCAAACGCATCAACATCATCGAGTCCGAAGGCAACGCCATCAGCCGGCGCATCGCCAAGGAACTGTCGTTGACCTTCATCACGCCCATCGACCGCGAGGACATCCACGAGATCAACCTCACCCAGGAAGATATCCTCAACCTTATCAAGGCCATCGCTTCGCGCATCGGCCTTTTCGGCTTCGAGCGCATCCGCTACCCGGCCCGGCGTATTGTCAGCAACCTGCGGGCCATGATCGAGGAACTCGGGAACGTCCTGACCAAGATGAGCGAGAACAAACGCTCCGAGGACACCTTCCACAAGATCGAGAACCTCAAGCACGAATGCGAGACCCTGCTCATGGTCGGCATCGGCGAACTCTACGACGGCGGCGACGAAACCTCGGACTATGCCGCCATCCTCGACATCGTCAAATGGAAGCACATCTTCGACCGCATCGAGGCGGCGGTGAATCGCGCCGAATCGCTTTCGGACGTCCTGGAAGGCGTGGTGCTCAAAAATGCCTGATCTGCCCCTCATCCTCGTGGCCGTGGTGGCCATCGCGCTCATCTTCGACTTCACCAACGGCGCCCACGACAGCGCCAACGCCATCGCCACCATCGTCTCGACCAAGGTGCTCTCGCCCCTGACCGCCGTGGTCATGGCCGGCGTGCTCAACCTCTTCGGCGCGTTTCTGGGCACCTCGGTCGCCCACACCATCGGCAGCGGCATCATCCGGCCCGAGCTGGTCACCGGGAGCCAAGGCCTGGTGCTGGCCGCGCTTCTGGGCGCGATTTTCTGGAACCTCCTCACCTGGTACCTGGGCCTGCCCTCGTCGTCGTCCCACGCGCTCATCGGCGGGCTCATCGGCTCGGGCATCGCCTTCGGTGGCTGGTCGGCCCCAAGCTACGGCTCCATCGTGAGCAAGGTCATCATCCCGCTTTTTCTCTCGCCCCTGGCCGGCTTCGCCTCGGGCTACCTGCTCATGGTGCTGCTGTCCTGGATGGTGATGCGGGCCTCGCCGGGACGAGTCAATTTTCTGTTTAAAAAGCTGCAAATCCTGTCCTCGGCCTTCATGGCCACCAGCCACGGCTTAAACGACGCCCAGAAAACCATGGGCATCATCACCCTGGCCCTGTTCAGCTTCCACCAGATCCCGGAAATGGCCGTGCCCTTTTGGGTCAAGCTCTCCTGCGCCCTGGCCATGGGCATCGGCACGGCCTCGGGCGGCTGGAAGATCGTCAAGACCATGGGACACAAAATCTTCAAGCTCGAACCCATCCACGGCTTCGCCGCCGAAACCGCCGCCGCCTGCGTCATCAGCAGCGCCTCGGCCCTGGGCGCGCCCATCTCCACCACCCACATCATCTCCACCACCGTCATCGGCGTCGGCGCGTCCAAACGCCTGTCCGCCGTGCGCTGGGGCGTGGCCGGCCGGCTGGTCGTCGCCTGGGTGCTCACCATCCCAGCCTCGGCCATAGTGGCCGCGCTGTGCTACTGGGCGCTTGAGATGGTCGGATTAGCGGTTTAAATTATAAGTAATAGTTTTGGTGTGTTATTAGCTATGGGGCGGGAAGAATGCCTCCGGCGGCCGGGGGCCTCAGCCCCCCGGACCCCCGACCTGGGGACGGTCGGTCGG
>ALAO01000222.1 GCA_000307955.1 Solidesulfovibrio magneticus str. Maddingley MBC34
GGACCCCCCATATTATTCTGTTGTGAAGGGAGTGTAACGTCTTATGGCTATTGGTATTATTGGCGGGGGGGTGGCCGGGTGCGAATGCGCTTTGGCATTGGCCCGGGCCGGCGTCGCTTCGACGCTTTTCGAGTGCAAGCCTACGCTCTATTCCCCGGCCCATGTCATCCCCGGGCTGGCCGAGCTCGTGTGCTCCAACTCCCTGCGCTCCGACGAGCCGGTGACGGCCGTGGGCCTGCTCAAGGTCGAGATGGCCGAGCTTGGCAGCGCGGTCATCGCCGCCGCCCGGGAAACCGCCGTGCCGGCCGGCAAGGCCCTGGCCGTGGACCGCGACCGCTTCAGCGAGAACATGACCGCCCGCATCGAGGCCGAGCCGCTGGTGACGCTGGTTCGCCGCGAGATCATGGGCCTGGCCGACCCGGCCCTGGCCGGATTCGAGGCCGTGGTGGTCGCGGCCGGCCCCCTGGCCTCGGACCGGATGGCGGCCAGCTTGCTCGAGACCATCGGCGGCGAGGGACTCTATTTTTACGACGCCATCGCGCCCATCGTGACCACCGAATCCGTGGACATGGACAAGGCCTTCTGGGCCTCGCGCTGGCAGGAGGGCGAAGGCGACTACCTCAACTGCCCCATGGAAAAAGACGAGTATTTGGCCTTCTGGAACGCGCTTTTGACCGCCCGCAAGGTGCCCAGCCGCGAATTCGAGAAGGAAATCCATTTCGAGGGCTGCCTGCCCATCGAGGCCATGGCCGAGCGCGGCGAACGCACGCTGACCTTCGGCCCCATGAAGCCCATCGGCCTCACCGATCCGCGCACCGGCCGCCGGCCCTATGCCGTGGTGCAGTTGCGCCCGGAAAACGTGGCCCGCTCCACCATGAATCTGGTGGGGTTCCAGACCAAGCTGGTCTATGGCGAGCAGGAGCGGGTGTTTCGCATGATCCCGGCCCTGCATGCCGCCGAGTTCACGCGCCTGGGCAGCATTCACCGCAACACCTTTGTCAACGCGCCCAAGGTGTTGAGCGACCGTCTGGAGCTTGTCGCCCGGCCGGGCGTCTATCTGGCCGGCCAGATCACCGGGGTGGAGGGCTATGTGGAATCGGCGGCCTGCGGCCTGTGGCTGGGAACCCGGCTCGGGGCGAGGCTGGCGCGCGGGGATGAGCTGACGCCGCCGCCGGTGGTCACGTCCCTGGGCGCGCTGCTGGGTCATCTGCGCACGCCGGCCAAGAAATTCCAGCCCAGCAACGTCAATTTCGGGCTGACGCCGCCCCTGGAAGAGAAAATGAAAAAGGCCAACCGCAAGATGGCCTATCCCGAGCGGGCGCGCAAAGCCTGGGGAGAGTGGTTCGTGCGTCCGTGACGGGGCGCGCCGGCTGACGGCGCGCCCCGTCAGGTCGGTCAGGCCGTGGCTTGCTGCTCGTCCATGTGTTGGGCGAGAAAGGCGGCGTGGGCTTGCCGGAGCTGGGCGATCTGGGCGTACTCCGGGTCGGCCCGCATGGCCGCTTCATTGACGGTAGCCTTGGGCTGGGGCGTGGCCTCGAAGGCGCGCTGGGTCATGGCCGTGGAGGCCTTGTCCACCTTGCCGCCCAGGGCCTTGGCGATTTCCTCGGCCCGGGCCTGGGCCAGCTGCGGGCCGCTGGCCCCGCCGCAGCGGTCGTCGGCCGCCTTGATGGCGTCGGCGCACTGGTCGCTCATGGCGTTGGAGGTCTCGACGAATCCGTGGTTGTCGATTTTCGCCACCACCTTGCCGTTGACCACGACCGTGGCGTAAGGCGCGTAGGTGGGGTTTTTCGAGGTATCGGGGGGGGCGGCGTAGCGTTGTTCGAGCATGTTTTGTTTCGCGTTCATGATCATCTGGAACAGGTCTTCCGGCGCTTCCTCCAGATGCACGGCCTTGAGGCTGGCGGTGACCGGCTTCACGGAAGCAAGATCGATTTGGTAAGCAGCGTCCGACATGGGCAAAAACCTCCATGTGCTTGGTTGTGCCCGAAATTCTTGCAAAATCGATGCCTAGAATAGATTTTCCTGTAGATTTTCCAGGCGATGCTTCTCGAACAGGCGCAGAAGACCGACGAACGGCGGACGCACCATTGACACAACATATGTCAACAATCTATTAAACAAACATGTGCAACGACAAACATTCCGACACGTTTTCTGATTTTGACAAACAAAAAATAGCCATCTACATGGAAGAGTACAAAAGTTGTCGAGACGAAATAAAACAGTCGTTGGTTTTTAAGTACAATTTTTACATCTTGGAGTATGGATTTTTTGGAGCACTGGCAAGTTTTCTATATAAAGAATTTTATATAAAATGTCCATATACACTTTCCTCTCTCGCTCACGCCTTCTTACTGGCAATCCCATTTCTTTTTTACTTTATTTCTTTGACATATCTACAAAGCCATATTCGAGTTTGTCAGAATGCAAAATATATCCACACCATAATCAACAAAAAAATGAACGAAATTTTGCCTAGCACTTCCAGATCGATTGGCTGGGAGCACTACCTTTTTACAGTAAGAGCCAATCACAAACTCCGGACGTACGTCTCGCTACTCACAAGCGAACTTATAACACATCTAGTCTGTCCTCTTGTGTTATTACTCTCTTACATAGAATGGCTATATAATTATAACCACCCCATAGAGCTACTAGGCAAAATCCAACTTGTGCTGATATATCTAAACATATTCATGCTTTTAATTACAGGATACTGTAAAAAATACACTATAGAACTGTATCAATCCATCACACTTCAATAAGAGCTTAGATGTTCCTTTATGTCTGCGTCAAAAGCTCGAAGCATTGCTTGTCGATGTCAATTTCCCAACCAGCCATCGCGCATAACCACCTAGAATGCGCACTTTTTTTTCCTAGTAGGACTCCCTATGCAACACTTCGACTTTATCATCGCCGGAGCCGGCATCGTCGGCCTGACCACGGCCTACGAAATCCTGAGCCGCGCGCCGTCAGCCCGGGTGGCCGTGGTGGAAAAGGAAGACGCCCCGGGACGCCATGCCAGCGGCCGCAACAGCGGCGTGCTCCACTGCGGCCTGTACTACGGCAGCGATACCCGCAAAGCCCAGGTCTGCGCCGTCGGCGGCCGGGCCATGAAGGATTTTGCCGACGCCCATGGCATCCCCTGGCACAAGACCGGCAAGGTGCTGGTGGCCACCGACCCGGACCAGCTGCCCGCCGTGGACCGGCTGCTGGGAAACGCCGCCGACAACGCCATACGGGCCGAGCGCATCGACAACCGGACCCTGCTCGAACTGGAGCCGGCCGCGCCGCCCGATGCCGTGGCCGCCATCCATTGCCCGGACACCTCGGTCATCGACGCCAAGGCCGTGCTGGAGACCCTGCGCCGGCTGCTGGTCGAACGCGGGGCGCGGTTTTACTTCCAGCGCCGCGTCCTCGGCCCGGCCGCCGACGGGTCGCTGCAAACCACCGATGGCCCCATCCGGGGCGGCTTTCTCTTCAACTGCTGCGGCGCCTACGCCGACGTGCTGGCCAAGGCTTGCAGCTTTGCCCGGCAATACGTGCTGGTTCCGTTCAAGGGCATCTACTGGAAACTCTCGCCGCAGAAGAATCATTTGGTGCGCGGCAACATCTACCCGGTGCCCGACCCGGCCATGCCGTTTCTGGGCGTGCATTTCACGCGCGGCCTAAGCGGCGAGGTCTACGTGGGGCCAACGGCCATCCCGGCCCTGGGCCGCGAGAACTACGGCCTGCTTGCCGGCGCGAGATGGGGCGAGGCCGCGACCATTCTGGGCCGCCTAGCCCTGCTGTACCTCGCCGACCACAACAACTTCCGGCTCCTGGCGCGCACGGAAATACGCAAGTATTCCAAACCCTTTTTTCACCAGTGCGCGCGACGCCTCTTCCCCAGGCTGGGCCTGGACGATCTCGTGCCCACCACCAAGGCGGGCATCCGGCCCCAACTTGTCAACATCGCCACCAAGCGCCTGGAAATGGACTACATCCTGGAGGGCGACGGCAAGTCCCTGCACGTGCTCAACGCCATTTCCCCGGCCTTCACCGGCAGCTTCGCCTTTGCCCGGATGATCGTTGACCGAAGCGGCGCGCTGTAGCATTTTTTGCCGGCAACCCCATCGTGTCGCGTCCGCAAGCAAGCACAGCGGGACGCGCCCCAAGCGCCCGACCAAAGCGCCCAGGGCAAGCGGCCGTAAGACGCCAGGACAAAAGCCATGACGAATAAAGGCCGGCCGGCCGTTTTTTTTGATCGTGACGGCGTGCTCAATCACGACGCCGGCTACGTCCACTCGCCCGAGGCCTTTGTTTGGACCGACGAGGCCGTGGCCGCCGTCCGCCACGTCAACGACGCCGGCTGGCTGGCCATCGTCGTCACCAACCAATCCGGCATCGCCCGGGGCTACTACGGCCCCGAGGAGGTCGGCCGACTGCACCGGTGGATGCAGGACGAGCTGCGCCGCCATGGGGCCCACATCGACGCCTATTACTACTGCCCCCACCATGTGGACGGCCTCAAAGCCGAACTGGCCGTCGAATGCTCCTGCCGCAAGCCCCAGCCGGGGATGCTCTTGGCCGCCATGGACGATTGGGGGGTGGACGGGGAGCGCAGCCTGCTTATTGGCGACAAGGCCTCAGACCTCGAAGCCGCCCGGCGGGCCGGCATCCGGGGCTATCTGTATAAGGGCGGCAGCCTGCTGCGCCTGGTCCGGGAGGCCATGGCGGCGGCCGGGCCGCCGCGTCACACCACCACCTGCTCCAACACCAGCTCCACGCCGTAACGCTGCCGCGCCGCGCGGCGCATAGCCTCGACCACGGCCAGGATGTCGGCCCCGGTCGCGCTCCCGGCGTTGACGATGATGCCGGCGTGGCGCGGCGAGATTTGCGCGCCGCCGATCCGAAAGCCCTTCAGCCCTGCCTCTTCCATGATTTGCCCCACCGGCGGCGCGCCGTCCGGGCGGCGAAACACGCTGCCGGCGCTGGGGAGATCATAGGGCAGCTTGGAGCGCCGCAGCTTCCCGATACGCCCCATCTCGGCCAGGACGGCGGCCGGATCGGCCGGCGTGAGCGTAAGGCGCACGCCCAGGATCACCGTGTCCGTGCCCTGGAAGGCCGTCATCCGGTAGGCCGGCCGGCACTGCTCGCGGGACAGGGCCGCGCGTTCCCCGGTGGCCGGATACAAGACGTCCACCGACTCCACCACCTCGTAGAAAGACGTGCCGTAAGCCCCGGCGTTCATGTGGGCCGCGCCGCCGACGCTGCCGGGTATGTCCCACAGTCGCTCCAGCCCGGACAGGCCGGCGCGGGCCGCCAGCCGGCAGGCGTCGCGAAGCCGCGCCCCGGCCCCGGCCGACAAGCGGTCTCCAGCAACCGCAAGGGCCGGCTCCAGGCGTGCCGTGGCGAGGAATCGGACGGAACTGTCGTAATGATCCTGGGAGAGTATGACGTTGCAGCCGTGGCCGAGCAAGACGGTGCGGACTCCAACAGACTGCCGCAAGGCCGCAACGAAATCATCTGCTGTTTCGGAAAAAAAACAAGCCTCGGCCCAGGCCGCCACGCGGTAGGAATTGTACGGGGTGAGACTGGCCGGGCTGAAACGGACGATGTTCACGGCCGGACCATGGAGCAGGCCGCTACGTGGCGCACTGGCGGCGCAGTTCCTGATTTTCGCGGGTCAGTTCCAGGATGCGGCGTTCCAGGTCGCGCACCCGGGAGTTGACGCCGGCCAGGGCCGAGGCGGCCATGGCCAGGTCGCGGCGCAGGGCGGCGGCGTCAAGGTTGGCCCGGGACAGGCGGTCGTGGACCACGTCGGTGATGAGCTCCTCGAACAGCCGGCTGGCCGTCCGACGCTCCTCCGGGGGCAGGCGGTCGAGGATGGAAAGGTCGATGGCCAGGCAGGTCACGGACGAATCGGCCACCACCGAGGCGTTGCGCGGCCGGCCCCGCAGCGGCCCCATCTCGCCGAAGATGTCGCCGTAGTCGGCCAACCGGGCCACCTGCGCCTCCTGGGCCAACACCCGGGCCTGGCCCGAGATGAGGTAATAGACCCAGCTGTCGTGGTCGCCCTCGCGGATGATGGTCTCACCGGGGCGGTATTCGCGGTAACGCAGCCCCTTGTCGGCGAAAAGGGCGATGATCTGGCCGTCGGACAGGTCGGCGAAGGCGGGCATCCGGCGCACAAGCCCCAGCACCCGTTCGGAGATGGTGATTTCGCGTTCTTCCATGCCGCCGTCCGCCCTCCCGCTCTACGTTACAGGTCCTCCGTATTCTTGGGCCAGGGCAATGCGACGTGTCAAGGCCAACCGTCGCGCGGCCCAAGATCGTCGCTCGTGTCGGGTCCACGAATTATGCGTCTGGCGTTTTCACGGGCAACAGATCAAGACCGCCATTTTCTGTAAGAACCTGTCGCGCTTTCCAGGGCCGGGCACTAGAAATTCGGACTCGGGCTGCCGGAAGCCGGCGTCTGATCCTTGCCGGCCTTGTCCGGGGCGGCCGCGCCCGGGCCTTGGCGTCGCACCAGGCCTTGGGCCTGCAATTTTTCCATGACGCCCGACAGCATGGCGTAGGCTTCGACAAAGCCTTCGGTGGTCATGACGATGCGCTGGCGGCGCTCCTTGGCCGGCTGGCCCTTGGCGTCCGTGGTCTCGGCGGACAGGGCGAAGAAATCAATGCGCACGGCCCCCTTGCCAAAACCGACGCCTAATATGCCGTCGGCGAACACTTCCTCGCTCATGGGATTTGCTCCGTGATCCGGTATGGTTGCGCCTATCCTACAACCATCGCCCGCCAAGCGGAAGAACCATCTGTGCTGTTTTGCCGCCAGCACAGTTGTGAAATCTGTCCATTGACCCGGGGCGCGGTTTTCCCGACACCATGGGCAACCTTGTCTCCGGAGGAATCCCCATGAAGACCCTTGGACTGCTTGGCGGCACGAGCTGGACCTCGACGGTGGAATACTACCGCTTTCTCAACGAAGAGGCCGCAGCGCGCCTGGGCGGACTGCACTCAGCCCGGCTCATGCTGGCCAGCATCGACTTCGCCGAACTCGAACAAGCCATGCGCGCCGACGACCGGCCCGGGGCCGAGGCCATCCTCGCCGGCGCTGCCCGGCAGTTGGAGCGGGCCGGGGCGGACGGCGTCATGCTGTGCTCCAACCTCATCCACCGTTACCACGACGCCGTGGCCCAGGCCATTGGCGTCCCCATCCTGCACATCGGCGACGCCGTGGCCGCGGCGGTCAAGGAGGCCGGCTACGCCGCCGTGGCTCTGCTCGGAGCGCGGCCGCTCATGGAAGAGGCCTTTTACCGCGACCGCATCCGGGAGAAGGCCGGTGTTACGGTGCTGACCCCGGACCAGGCCGACCGGGACTACATCCATGCCGCCATTTTCGAGCGCATGTGCCGCAACGTCTACACCGACGAGGACCGGACGAAATTTGTCGCCATCCTGGAAGGCCTCAAGGCCCGGGGGGCGCAGTGCGCGCTGTTGTGCTGCACCGAGCTGCCCATCCTGTTGCCGCAGGGGCCGCTGCCGCTTCTCAGCAGCACCCTGGTCCACAGCCGCTACGGCACGGATTGGGCGCTTTCAGCCTGACGCCGCGCCGGCTCAGGGCTCGCGCAGACTCTCGTCAAAGGTCTTGAGCAGCGGATAGAGCAGGTAGGTGATGATGCGGCGGCTGCCCACCCGGATTTCGGCGGTCAGGGTCAGGCCGGGGATGAGGCGGAAGTCCGGGGGCACGGCGGTCAGGCGCACCGCGCCCAGGGTGGCGCGCACCCGGTAGAACAGGCGCTGGCCTTCGGGCGTGGTCTTCTCCAGGGCGTCGGGGCTGATGGTGGCGAGCCTGGCCTCGGCCACGCCGTGGCGCTGGTAGGGGAAGGCCTCGAACTTGACGCGCACCGGGTCGCCCGGGCGCAAGAGCCCAATGTCCTGGGCCGCCGCCTCGGCCTCCACCACCAGCTCCTCGCCGGCCGGCACGATGGTGAGAAGCGTCTCGCCGGCCTGGGCCACGGCCCCGGCCGATTTGGCGGCCACGTCCAGCACCGTGCCGGACTCCGGGGCGCGCAGCACGACCAGATCGCGCAGGCGCTCGGCCTTTTTCTGGCGCTCCTCGGCCCCGGACAGCTCGCGCGAGGCGTCGGCCAGCTCCTTGGCCGCGCCGGCTTTCCAGTTCTCCACGAAATCGCGTTTTTCGGCCTCGGCCCGAGCCAGGGATTCACGCAGCTCACCGGCCTCGTTTTGGAGCTTGGCCAGCTGCCCCTCGGCCTCGATGCGGCTGCTTTGGGCCTTCATGTACTCGACCTTGGAGCTGGCCCCCTGGCTGTAGATGTCGCCGTACATGCGCTCCAGGTCCTTGGCCAAGGCGATCTGCTTCTTGTTCTTGGCCGCTTCGGCGGCGTTGGTGGCGAGTTTGGCGGACAGTTCCCGCTGACGCTGGGTCAGCGCGTCGACCTTGGCGGCGAACTCCCGGCGGCGGGCGGCGAGCACCTCGCGCTCCAGGGCCAGCTCGGCCGGGGCCGCGACCGACGGCGGCGCGTCGGTTGGCTGGGCGCACTGGCCCGAGACCTCGCAGCGCAGCCGCCAGACCTTGGCGGCCAGCGCTGCCCGGTCCTTGTCACGCTCGGCCAGCCCGGCCTCGGCAAAGGCCGGGTCCAGGGCAATGAGCGCGTCGCCGCGCGTGACCGACTGGCCGGCCGAGACGTAAACCTCGCGCACGGTGGCGGTTTCCAGGGGCGCGACGGTGAGGTTTTTTCGGGCCGAGACAAGTTTGCCCGGGGCGACGACGATGCGGTCCACCTCGGCCAGGCAGGCGAAAGCCAGGGCGGCCAGGCAGAAAGCCAGCAGCAGATAGAGGGTCAGCCGGTAGCGCACGGGCGTGGGCGTGGCCACGATCTCCAGGGCGTCGGGCTGAAAGGCGGCGAACCGGGCGGGCGGCGGCGCTCCGGGAACGGCCGGCGTCGCGTTCTGGTCTCGTTTTTTGGGAAACACTGCGCTCCTGCCTGTCGCCCGGCGATTCACGACCCTCGCCCGCCACATGACGCCCCCCAACCTGGGGGTCCGGGGGGCTAAGCCCCCCGGCGGAGAGGTCCA
>ALAO01000223.1 GCA_000307955.1 Solidesulfovibrio magneticus str. Maddingley MBC34
TGCCCGTACTGTTTCTTGGGCTTCCCAGCCGACAGTGAGCCAATTTCCGTCGAACCCCCTTTAACTTTTTCCCGGTATGGGGGTCTGGGGGCCTAAGGCCCCCAGCCGCCGGAGGCTCTTCCCTTCTTGCCGCTACGCGGCGGCGCGGCGCGGCGCGACGGCGAGTTCGCGGGCGGCGGAAGCAGGCACGATGACCGGGGTGCGGAAGGTGAAGCCTTCGCTTTCGCCCCAGACGGCTTCGTCGGCCGGCCGGCCGTCGTAGCAGACGTCATCGATGACGAGGTAGTCGGCCACGCCGAGGATGGCGTCCCAGCGCTGGACGAAGAATTCGAAGCGGCTCATGTCGTAGTTGGAGACGTTGTGCCAGGTCCAGGTGCGCGAGCAGGCCTCGTCGTCGTAGCCGAGCAGGCACAGGCTCTTTTCCGGGCTCTCCAGGAACGGCCGCTGGGTGAGCAGGGCGGCGGAGGCGCTCATGCGGGTGGCGTCGAAGGCCACGGAAGTTCCGTCGATGGCGGTTTCGATGCGCGCATCGGCGGTCAGGCGCATGCCGCAGGTGTTGTTGCTGTTGGCGCGCCACCACTCGATGGAGTTGGTCTTGTAGAGATTGTCGCCGAGCATGCAAACGCGGGCGGCGGTTTCGGCGTTCACCGGATGCAGGGCCAGATCGCAGCAGGTTCCGGAGATGGTCAGGGTCAGGTTCATATGGGGACTCCTTGGGAGAGGATTTCGGGTGATGCAGTGCTTGCCCGTTTGATTGAGAAAAAAAGCACTTTTCATGCCGAATATTTTTTTCTTTGTTTTTAGTGTGTTGAAAGTGCTTGAAGAGGTTTGCTGAGGCTGCTGGACGATTTTTGCGTCCGTTTTGGTTGACCCCAAACGGCTTCCGAAGCACACTCCGGCCGCGCTCGGCCCGCCAGCGCGGAGAACCCCCATCCCATGAAACGACCCCTTGATCCCTTTCCCGGCGACGAAGCCAGCGCCTTTGCCCTGGAAAACGTGGCTGACGCCGTGTTCGCCGTGGACCGTGATTTCATCGTCCGCTACTGCAACCTGGCCGCCGCCGAGGTGGCGCGTTGCGCCCCGGAGGAGGCCATAGGCCGGACTTGCCGCGAAGTGTTTGGCGTCAAGAACTGCCGCACGGTCTGCGTGTTGCGCCAGAGCATGGACGAGGCGCGGGCCATCGCCAACCGCATCGTGACGCTCAAGCGCACGGGCTGTCCGGAAGTGCCGGTGAGCATCAGCGCCGCGCCCATCTGGGCCATGGGCGGCACGGTCATCGGCGGAGTGCAGGTGTTCCGCGACCTCTCGGGGGGCGGTTTCGTCAGCCGCTTGGCCGGCTTGCAACCCTTGGACGACTTCGGCACCCGCGATCCGCAACTGTCGGAAATCGTGCGCATGTTGCCGCAAATCGCCCAGAGCGACTCCACGGTGCTGCTTCTTGGCGAGTCCGGCACGGGCAAGGAGCTTTTCGCCCGGGCCATCCACAAGCTGTCCCAGCGCCATGGCGGACCGTTCGTGGCCGTCAACTGCGGGGCGCTGCCCGAGCAGCTCATGGAATCCGAGCTTTTCGGCTACAAATCCGGGGCGTTCACCGACGCGCGCAAGGACAAGCCCGGCCGGTTCGCCCTAGCCGAGGCGGGCACGCTGTTTCTCGACGAGATCGGTGATCTGCCCTACGCCATGCAGGCCAAGATTTTGCGCGCCTTGCAGGAACGGGCCTTTGAGCCCTTGGGGGGCGTGGAGACCGTGCCGGCCGACGTGCGGGTGGTGGCCGCCACCAACCGCGACCTGGGCCGCATGGTGGCCGAGGGAACCTTCCGCCAGGATCTGTTTTACCGGTTAAGCGTCGTGGTCATCCGCATCCCGCCCCTGCGCGACCGTTTGGATGACGTGCCGCTGTTGACGGAGAGGCTCCTTGGCCGCTGCCGCATGGCCGTCAGCAAGAACATCGAGACGGTCAGTCCCGAGGCCATGGCCCGGCTTATGCGCCACGACTATCCGGGCAACATCCGGGAACTGGAAAACATCATCGAATACGCGGCCATACTCTGCCAGGGCCAGACCATCGAGCTGTGCCATCTGCCCGAACATCTGCGTGGCGAGGCCGGCGCCTGTCCGTCGCGGTTGGGGCGCACCATGGCCGAAATCCGCTTCCAGGCGGCCAGCGACGCGGTGGAGCGTCATGGCGGCAACCGCAACGCTGCCTGCCGCGAACTGGGCATTTCCAAGGACACCTTGCGCCGGATATTGGGGCGTCGCGACGCGGACGACTAACGCGTCTTTTGTGGGGGCGCGAGGACGCGAAACGCGTCCAGCAGCATTTTGGGGAGGCGCGGCATGGCGAAAATAAAGGCCCGGGCCGATCAGCTCGTCTGCGACCAGGGGCTGGTGGACGGCCGGGAGCGGGCCAAGCGGTGCATCATGGCCGGGCAGGTGCTTTTTATCGACCCAAGCGGCCGGGAGACGCCCGTGGACAAGCCCGGGCGCATGTTCGGGGCCGAGACGGTGTTCGTGCTCAAGCAGGGCGAGCGCTACGTCAGCCGTGGCGGGGGCAAGCTCGAAACGGCCATGGAAGCCTTTGGCCTGGACGTCACGGGGCTTGTCGCCCTGGACGCCGGGGCGTCCACGGGCGGGTTCACGGACTGTCTGCTCCAGCACGGCGCGGCCAGGGTCTACGCCGTGGACGTGGGCACGGCCCAGCTCCATGAAAAACTGCGGGCCGATGCGCGCGTCGTGTCCATGGAGAACGTCAACCTGCGCCATGCCCCAGCCGATCTGCTCCCCGAACCGGTGGACGTCATTGTGGCCGACGTGTCGTTTATCTCGCTGACCAAGGTCTTGCCGTCCTGCTTGCTCTTTTTGAAGCCGGGCGGTTTCGTGGCGGCGCTTGTCAAACCGCAGTTCGAGCTGTCGCCGGACAAGATCGGCAAGGGCGGCGTGGTGCGCGAGGAAGCCTACCAGCAGGAAGCGGTGGAGGCGGTGGCGGCCTTTGCCCGCGACGAACTCGGGTTGATGCTGCGCGGCGTGGTTCCGTCCAAGGTCAAGGGCCCCAAGGGCAATCAGGAGTATCTGGCGGTCTTTGACTGGCCGGCGGGGTGAGGTCCGGCTTGACGCCGCCGCCAAAGAAGCGGAAATCGGACAGACTATCGCCGTTCGGCGTATCCCATGGTTGCCCATAATGTGATGTTGTAACGGGAAAACACAGGAGGACGCCCCATGTCCATGTCCGTCAAGGATGCCATCGCCGCGCGCCACAGCGTGCGCGCTTTTGCCAAGGAGCCGCTTTCCGACGAGCAAATCCACGAACTGCTGGAAGCCGGCCGCAATGCCCCCTCCAGCCTCAATTCCCAGCCCTGGCGCTTCGCGGTCGTCACCGATCCGGCCGACCTGGCCTGGTTCGGCACCAGCGAAGCCAGCCGCAAGCAGGCCTGGCTCGGGAGCGTGCCGGCCATCATCGTCTGTTGCGCCGACCTTGAGCACTACGTCAAGGATTCCCAGTCGGCCGCCTTTTTCTACCGCGACAACAAGATCATCGACGGCGAGCCCATGGACGGCATCGACGCCTACGTGGCCCGCGAGGCGGCCAAGGAAGAGGCGGCTAAGTTCGGAGCCTGCGCCATGAACGTGGCCCTGGCCGTGTCGTTCATGATGTTGCGGGCGACGGAGATGGGCCTGGGCACGTGTTGGATCGGCATGTTCGACGAGGCCAACATCAAGGCCCGGCTGGGGCTTCCGGCTGGCTGGCGGGTGGTCAACCTGCTGGCCGTGGGACGGCCCGACGAGCCGGTGGTCTATCCGCGAAAACGCAAGAGCCTGGATGAAATTGTCCTGAAATAACGATTTGTTGCTTGCGGGAAGCGGCAACGCCGCCGCTTCCCGTTGCACTCCTTGGCAAATCTCGTACACTGCCAGTCAGCCTCCCGGTTCCCGGGGAGGCCAGGCAGTACCAAGGAGTGCCCCATGAGCGAGCGCGTGGCCGTTGCCGGCCTGTCCGTCGAAAAGACCCTGTATGATGTTTTCGCCAGTGAAATCCTGCCCGCCACGGGCATTGCCGCCGAAGCCTTTTTTCGCGCCCTGGCCGGCCTGGTGACCGAGCTTGGCCCCAAAAACCGTGGACTGCTGGCCAAACGCGACGCCATGCAGGCCGCCATCGACGTCTGGCACAAGGAACGCCGCGGCCAGGCCCATGATCCCGACGCCTACGGCTGCTTCCTGACCGGCATCGGCTACCTGCTGCCCGAAGGGCCGGATTTTGCCATGGAAACCACCGGGGTCGATCCCGAGATCGCCGCCATCGCCGGGCCGCAGCTGGTCGTGCCCATCACCAACGCCCGCTACGCCGTCAACGCCGTCAACGCCCGCTGGGGCAGCCTCTACGACGCGCTTTACGGCACGGACGTCATCCCCGAGACCGGCGGCGCGGCCAAGGGACCGGGCTACAATCCCGTACGCGGCGCGGCGGTCGTCGCCTATGCCGCCGCCTTCCTGGACATGGCCGCGCCCCTGGCCTTTGGCCGCCACGCCGACGTCACCGCCTACGCCGTCCTCGACGGCGTCTTGACCGTCACCTTTGCCGACGGCCGCCTGACGGGTTTGGCCCGCCTCGATCAGTTCGCCGGCTACGCCGGCTCGGCCGACGCTCCAACGGCCGTGGTCTTGGTCAAAAACGGCCTGCATATCGAGCTGCGCTTCGATCGGTCCCATCCCGTGGGCGCGGCCAGCCCTTCGGGCCTGAGGGATGTGGTCCTGGAATCGGCCTTGACCACCATCCTCGACTGCGAGGATTCCGTGGCCGTGGTGGACGGCCCGGACAAGGCCCAGGCCTACCGCAACCTGCTGGGGCTTTTCCGGGGCGAGCTGGAAGCGACCTTTGAAAAGGGCGGCAAGACCATGGCCCGGGCCATGGCCGACGACAAGACCTTCAGCGCCCCGGACGGCGGGAAGCTCGTGCTTGCCGGCCGCAGCCTCATGCTCGTGCGCAACGTCGGCCATCTCATGACCACCGACGCCGTGCTGGACGCGGCCGGCGAGGAGATTCCCGAAGGCCTCCTCGATGCCCTGGCCACCGCCGCCGTGGCCCTGCACGACCAGCGCGACCTGGGCAAGAAACGCAACTCCCGGCATGGCAGCGTCTACATCGTCAAACCCAAGATGCACGGCCCCGAGGAAGTCGCTTTTGCCTGCGAGATCTTCGAGCGGGTGGAGCGGGTCCTGGCCATGCCGCCGCGCACGCTTAAAATCGGGATCATGGACGAGGAACGGCGCACGTCGCTCAATCTCAAGGAATGCGTGCGCGCCGCCAAGGACCGCATCATTTTCATCAACACGGGCTTTCTCGACCGCACCGGCGACGAGATCCACACCGTCATGGAAGCCGGGCCGGTGGTGGGCAAAAACGCCATGCGCTCCCAGGCCTGGATGGCCGCCTACGAGGACGGCAACGTGGACGTGGGCCTTGGCTGTGGTTTTTCCGGCAAGGCGCAAATTGGCAAGGGCATGTGGGCCAAGCCGGACCGCATGGCCGAGATGGTCGCGGCCAAGATCGACCACCCCAAGGCCGGGGCCAACTGCGCCTGGGTGCCTTCGCCCACGGCGGCCACGCTCCACGCCATGCATTACCACGCCGTGGACGTCTTCGCCCGCCAGCGCGAACTGGCCGGGCGCACGCCGGCCAACCGGCTCGACCTGCTCAAACTGCCGCTGCTGCCCGACGGCCAACGCCCAACCCCGGAAGAAAAAAGACGGGAGATCGAGACCAACTGCCAAAGCATCCTCGGCTACGTCTCGCGCTGGGTGGACCAGGGCATCGGCTGCTCCAAGGTCCCGGACCTCGACGACGTCGGGCTTATGGAAGACCGGGCCACGCTGCGCATCTCCAGCCAGCACCTGGCCAACTGGCTGCACCATGGCCTGTGCTCGGCTAAGGAGGTGGAGGCGACGCTTGCGCGCATGGCCGCCGTGGTCGACCGCCAAAACGCCCTGGACCCGGCCTACCGGCCCATGGCCGCCGACCCGGAAAACTCCCTGGCCTTCCAGGCCGCCCGGGAGCTTATTTTTGAGGGGATAAACCAGCCAAACGGCTACACCGAACCCATCCTCACCGCCCGCCGCCGCCAGGCCAAGGCCCGGGGCTAGTGTCGCGTCCCCTCGATAATACGCCAGTGGTTTTCGGGAAAATTAGTAATTTCAGCTTATTGTCTACGAAACTCCATAAGCGTTTTTCGAGGACGCAACACTAGGCGGGAATAGCGACGACAACGGCCCGGCTGTTTTTTCGGCCGGGCCAGGCTTCATGGAGCGCTCATGCGACGCAGTGCGATTGGACTTGCCTTGATCCTTGCCCTGTTTCTGGCCCTGCCCCAAGTCCTGCCGGCCTCTTCCGGCGGCGGCGAAGCCAAGAAACAAGAGAAAAAGGAAGAAAAGAAAGAGAAAAAAGAGAAGAAAGAGCCAGGCAAGGTGGAAAACGGCGTCATCACCATCGGGCCGATGACCGTCAACATCTTGAGCAAGAAAGGCTACCGGTTCATGCGCCTGGAGATGATCGTGGAGTGCGTCGACAATCCTTCGGCCGAGCGCCTCTACAAGGCCGACGCCCGGGAGGATCTCATTTTCCTGCTCTCCAACAAACTGGCCGAGGATCTGCTCACCAATTCCGGCAAGATGATCCTGCGCAAGGAACTCATGGATCTGTTCACCAAGTACGCCGGTCCGGGCAAGGTGAAAAACATCTATTTCGGCGAGTTCGTTTTTCAATAACGCGGCCATGGCCGCCACGGGAGGACAAGGGATGTTTCACGGACTCACGCCGGCCATGCTGGCCCGCATGGCCGAACTGGAAGCCATGGACGCCGCCGACCGCACCGACGGCACGCCCCATGGCCGGCGGCTGCGCCAGGTGCCGCCCGAGACCGGCCGCTATCTGGCCATCCTGGCCGCCTCGGCCCCGGCCGGGCGGGTGGTGGAGATTGGGACTAGCGCCGGCTATTCCGCGCTGTGGCTGTCCCTGGCCTGCCGCGAGCGGGGGGATACGCTGCTGTCCATCGACCGCGACCCGGACAAGCTGGAGCTGGCCCGCCAAACCCTGGAGATCACGGACACGTCCGGGGTGGTCTGCCTGGCCGAGGGTGACGCCCAGGAAGTCGTCGCCGGCCTGGACGGCATCGCGTTCGCTTTCGTGGACGCCAACCGCGACGTGCTGGCCTCGTGTCTGGAGCTGTTGGCCGCGCGCCTGGTTGTGGGCGGCATCGTGGCCGCCGACAACGTCATCAGCCACGCCGCCGAGATCCCGGGCGTGGTCGAGGCCGTGCTGGCCGACCCCCGGTTCGACGCGGTGGTCGTGCCCATCGGTTCCGGCGTGCTCACAGCCCGGCGCACGAGGGCTTAGTACGGGAGAGAAAATGTAACAAAAGGCGGCGGTTGGCCTTTGTTGTCAGCCGTGCTGCCCAGGCAGCGGCCGCCAGCGGGCGGCTACCGGAGGTGTTCATGACCGGCGACGCGGCACGTTTTTGGGGCTTGATCCTGTTGCTGGCGGCCTGCCTGCTCGGGGGACAGGCCAATCCTTGCCATTCCCGAGAAGAACCCGCGCCCGCCCTGGTGCTGGCCGCCGGACCCGGCAAATACGTCATCAAGGCCGGCGACACCCTGGGAATGCTGTCCCTGCGCTACGGCGTGCCCACGGCCGCCATCCTCAAGGCCAATCCCGGCCTCAACCCGGCCCGGTTGGCCCTGGGCAAGGAAATCGTCATCCCCAGCGGCACGAAAGCGGCCAGCGAGCCTGCGGCGAGCGTCTCGGCTCCCGCGCCGAGTCCGGCCGCCGGCGGCATTGAGTTGCGCCCGGAAAAGGCTCCTCAGGCCACGCCGCCATTGCACAGCCACGATCTGCCCGACAGCCCGCAAAAAAGCGTGCCCACGTCCGCGTCATCGGCCGCTTCGCGCGAGATGTCCCAGGCCGGTTCGACCAAGCCGTCCGCGCCGTCGGCTCCTTCGCCGGCCGGGGCTGTCGGCGGGCCACGGGACGTGCCAGCCACAGCCAATGCTGCTCCTGCACCGGCTCCGGCCGGATCGGAGGCCGCGTCCGGGGCGACCGCCAAGGGATGGCCTGTTTGGGGCGTGGTCGCCGTCGCGGCCGGCGTGTTGGCGCTGGTCTTCGTTTTTCAGGGGGCGCTGGCCAATCTGGCCGCCGGGGTGACCTTGCGGCTGCTGCGGCCGTTTCGCCGGGGCGACGCCGTGAGCCTTGCCGGCATCGTCGGCCGGGTCGAGTCCATGGGCGCGTGGTACGTGGCCATCCGCTCCGAAACCGGCGAGGCGGTCTACGTGCCCAACGCCAAGGCGGCCGGAGAGATCGTGGTGGTGGCCAATGGCGGCGGCAAGGCCTCGTCGTCTAAGGAAACGCCGCGTCGGGTCCAGCGAGGCTGATCCGGCCGTCCGTGATCCGGGCCACGGCCCGTATTTCGGGAATCACGTCCTCGGGCCGGTGCACGGCGCACACCACCGTGACCCCGGACCGGGCCGCCGCCGACACGGCCTCCATGGCCGCCCGGCGCGAAGCCGCGTCCAGGCCGGAGAACGGCTCGTCCAAAAGGAGCAGGCGCGGCTCGGCCGCCATGGCCCGGGCCAGAAAGAGCCGCCGCGTCTGGCCGGCGGAAAGCGCCCCGAGCTTGCGCCCGGCCAACTGCGCCACCCCGAAAAAGGCCATCCACCGCTTCGCCGCCCGTAGCTCCCGGTCCGTGGGCTCCACGTAGAGCCCGATGCTGGCCTGGCTGCCGGACAGAACCACCTCAAGAGCGGAAATTTCCTTATCGTAGTCGGCTTCGAGTTCAAACGAGGCCAGTCCGATGCGGCGGCGGATGTCCCGCAGGTCGGTCAGCCCCTCGGGCGCGGCCAGTCCCGGCCGGCTGACCCGGCCGCCCAGGGCCGGATAATGCTCGCCGGCCATGAGCTTTAACAGCGTGGACTTGCCCGAGCCGTTGGCCCCGACCACGGCCAGATGGCCGCCCGGATGCACGGTCAGATCCACCGAACGCAGGATTTCCCGGCGGTCGAGAAAGACCGAGGCGTTTTCCACCACCACCAGCGGCAGGCCCGAGCCCTCGGACGCGGAGGCTTCGTCGACCAGGGCGCACTCCGGGCTTTGGGCGGGCAAAATCGCTTCCAGACAGCCGGCGATGGTCCGGGCGTAGTGCTCCCGGGCCGAGTCGGCCGACCCCGCATGGACCACGCGGCCGCCGGCCAGGACCAATCCCCGGGCCGGACCGGGCGGCAGGCCGGCCCCGGTATGGCTGGTCAGCACGATGGCCGCGCCCGAGGCGGCCGCCGCTGCCATGGCCTGGCTGGCGGTTTGCGCGGCGGCCGCGTCCAGACCGTCGAGAAATTCGTCGAGAAAAAGCGCCGTCGGCCGGCAGGCCAGGCCCCGGGCCAGGAGCACGGCCCGCAACTGGCCGTTGGAGAGCGTGTGGATCGGGGCGTTACGCAGGTGTTCGATGCCAAGGCGCCTGAGCGCCTCTTCCAGGGCGGCCCGTTCGGCGGTGGTCGGCGCGGCCTGGACGTACATGGCGTCGCGGGGGCCCGACAGGATGACCGTTGCGGCGTCGAGTTGGCCCCACAGCCGCTTGACCGTGCGCTGGAGTTCCGGGGAAATCACGGCGAACCGGTGGCGCACGCCGATGGGCGAGGCACGGCCCGGGCCGTCGCTGGTCACGTAGGCGCGTCTTCCCCGGCCGTCGTCGTCGGGCCAGATGTCGCCGCGAAGCAGGCGCAGGAGCGTTGACTTGCCCGAGCCGTTGGCTCCAAGGACAAGCAGGGTCTCGCCCTGGGACAGGCTCAGGGAGACGGCGGACAGGGCCTTGGCCCCGGACAGGGTGACGGAAGCGTTTTGCAGCTCGATGCGCATGGCGGATTGCCCGAAACCTGTTGCGGGGGTTGAAAAAAACGCGGGCCTCCCAACTGGAAGGCCCGCACGAGAGGTGGCTGGGGGCGCTTAGATGAGGCCGGCTTTCTGGAGCACGGTTTTGAGCTTGGCCTCGTTGTCCGGCTGCAGCGGCACCATGGGCAGGCGCGTTTCGAAGGGGAAGCGGCCCATGAGCGCCAGGGCCATCTTGGCCGGCACGGGGTTGGTTTCAATAAACGCCGCCCGGTAGAGCGGGCTCATGTCGTAGTGCAGGGCCTTGGCCGTCTTGAGGTCGCCAGCAAAGACCGCCTCGCACATGGCCGACATTTTTTTCGGCACGAAGTTGGAGACCACCGAGATGACGCCGCAACCGCCGATGGCCATGGTGGGCAGGGCGGTGAAATCGTCGCCGGAGAGCACCTGGAAGTCCTCGCCGCAAAATTCCAGCACGCGCGAGACCTGGTTGAGGTCGCCGGTGGCTTCCTTGACCCCGATGACCTGCCGGATCTCCTTTTTGAGGATGGCCAGGGTCTCGGGCAGCAGGTTGACGGCCGTGCGGCCGGGCACGTTGTAGACGATAAAAGGCATGTCCACCCGGTCGGCAATGGCCTTGAAATGGGCCACAAGACCGGCCTGGGTCGGTTTGTTGTAATACGGGGTGATAAGGAGCGCGCCGTCGGCTTTGGCGTCCTTGGCGTCCTGCGTCAGCTCGATGGCCTCGCGGGTGTTGTTGGAGCCGGCCCCGGCCAGGACGGGCACGCGGCCTTTGACCTGGTCCACGCAGATGCGGATGACCCGTTTGTGCTCCTCGTGGGACAGCGTGGCGGATTCCCCCGTGGTGCCGCAGGGGACAAGGCCATGGATGCCTTGCTCGATCTGCCATTCGATGAAGGCGCGGAAGGCCTCCTCATCGACTTCGCCGCTTCGAAACGGCGTGACCAACGCCGTAATTGCGCCGCGAAACTCCATACGTTCCTCCTTGGAATGAAACCCCGTCATTTCCTAGAATGTTTTTGGCGCGGCGGCAAGAGCGTCAGGGCGGTCAATCGGCATTTGTCGTCGCGGGATCGTCACGATCGCGCACGTCCTCGCGCCAGGCGTTGAGCGGGGCGCAGCAGCCGTGGCCGACGCCGAGCAGAAACCGGAATCGCTCGCCGTGCACCGGGTCCTCGGCCAACCGGCAGCGGTAGCAGCCGGTCGCTTCGTCCCAGTAGAGGTCGGGACACCGACGACGGTAGCCGTAGCGGATGTGGGACTCCACGCAGGGATCGGCTAGGCAGCACCAGCCGCACCCCACGCAGGGCCGCGAACTCAACGACGAAGCAGATGGGCTGCTTGACCGGCGGTCAAGCCTGGAATCGCGTAGGGCATGGCGCGACGTCTCCTGACGGCCCCATTACCGAGGGAGGCCTGTTTGGGGGAAGGGGACGAGCAGCTTACGCCGTGAGGCGGGGCAGCACAATCGTTTCCAATCAATGTTTCCAGGCAGAGCATCGGGCTTGACTTTGTCATGCAACTTTGTTGCATTGCCTCTCAGCGCGTCCAGACGACGCCAAGGAGCTGCCATGATCCAACGCTTGACTCTTTTGATTATGGGTTTCATTTTCATATCCGCCGCGCCGGTCCAGGCCAAGATCCTGGCTGCGGTCAGCATAGCGCCCGAGGCGTATTTCCTGAAGCAGATCGCCGGAGACCGGGCCGAGGTGGTGGTGATGGTGCCGCCCGGAGCCGACGCCCATACCTACGAACCCAAACCCCGGCAATTGGCTGACCTGTCCAAGGCAGCGGTTTATTTTGCCGTCGGCATGGATTTCGAGGACGCCTGGCTGCCCCGGTTCGCGGCGGCCAACCCCAAGATGGCCATCGTCAAGACCGACGCCGGCATCGACAAGATCCCCATGGTCGCCCACCACGATGACGACGATGATCACGACAAGGGGAAAAAAGGCCACGGCCACGACAAGGCGGAAAAAGGCCACGAGCATCATGACGGCGAACCCGATCCCCATGTTTGGCTGTCGCCAAGCCTGGCCAAGGTCATTGGCGCGTCCATGCGCGACGCCCTGGTCAAGGCCGATCCCGAAGGCGCGGCCGACTACGCCGCCGGCTATGAGCGCTTGGCCGCCCAGTGCGACGCCCTTGACGCCGGGATCAAAAAGGTATTTGCCGATGTGCCGGCCGGGCAGCGCAAATTCATGGTGTTTCATCCGTCCTGGGGCTACTTTGCCCGGGACTACGGGCTGACCCAGATTCCCATCGAGCAGCTCGGCCGCGAACCCGGCCCCAAGGCCCTGGCCGGACTCATCAAGGAAGCCAAGGCCGACGGGGTCAAGGTGATTTTCGTGCAACCGCAACTGAGCGCCGCCCAGGCCGAGACCATCGCCAAGGGCATCGGCGGGGCCACGGCCGCCATCGATCCCCTGGCCGAGGACTGGCCGGCCGGCCTTCGCGGCGCGGCCGAAGCCCTGCGCCGGGGACTGGCCGGCAAGACGGAGACCAAGTGAGGCAACCGGTCGTCGACATCCGCGACTTGACCTTTTCCTACAACGGCCAGGCGGCGCTTTCGGGCGTGCGTCTTGCCGTTTCCCAGGGAGAGCGTCTGGCCGTGCTCGGCCCCAACGGCGGGGGCAAGACCACGCTGTTAAAGCTCATCCTCGGCATCCTGACGCCAAGCGCCGGAAGCATCCGGGTCTTTGGCGAGGAGCCGGGGAAGCACAGCGCCCGCATCGGCTACGTGCCCCAGCGCCTGGACGGCGTGGCTGAGCGCAAGGATCTGCCCATCCGGGTGCGCGAGGTGGCGCTTATGGGCCTGCTGGCGCCTGGGCGGCGCGGCTTTCGCTATACGTCCGAGGAGCTGGACAAGGCCGCCGCCGCCTTGGCCCGGGTCGAGATGGCCGGGCTGGCCGAGCGCCGTTTTTGCGAGCTCTCCGGCGGTCAGAAGCAGCGCACCCTCATTGCCCGGGCCCTGGTTTCCGATCCGGGCCTGCTCATTCTCGACGAACCCACGGCCAACATCGACCCCCAGGGCAAGTTCTGTCTCTACGAAGTGCTCTCGCGCATCGGCGAGGGCGTCACCTCCCTGGTCGTCAGCCATGATCTGAGCATCCTGGCCGCCGGCGTCACGGCCGTGGCCTGCGTCAACGGCCGGGTGGTCTATTCGCCGGAGCCGCGCCTGAGCCAGGACATGCTCGACCTGCTCTACGGCGTGCACAGCCACGCCTGCCCCATGGACGCCTATTTGCGCCGCATTCCGCCGGACCTCGCCCGGCTGTCCCCCCTGGAGCGGCCATGATCGAAGCCCTTTCCCTGCCGTTTATGCAAAACGCCGTGCTGGCGGCGCTGTTGGCCGCCGTGTGCTGCGGCGTCATCGGCACCCTGGTCGTGGCCAACCGCATGGTCTTCCTGGCCGGCGGCGCGGCCCATGCCGCCTACGGCGGCGTGGGGCTGGCCTATTTCCTGGCCCTGCCCGTGTTGCCGGTCACCGTCGTCTTCACCGTGGCCGCCGCACTGGCCATGGCCGCCGTGACGCTTAGGCGCGTCGAGGACACCGACACCGTCATCGGCGTGCTGTGGGCCGCCGGCATGGCCTTTGGCATCATCCTCTTGGACCTCACGCCAGGCTATAAGCCCGACCTCATGAGCTACCTGTTCGGCAGCATCATCACCGTGCCGGACAGCGATCTTTTCGCCCTGGCCGGCCTGGATGTGGTGCTCCTGGCCGCCGCCCTTCGCCATTACAACGGCTTCGTCTCCATGGCTTTCGACCGGGAGTTCGCCGCCGTGCGCGGGGTGCCGGTGATGTTCCTGCATTGCCTGCTCACGGCCCTGGCCGCTGTGTCGGTGGTGCTGCTCATCCGGGTGGCCGGCCTCATCCTGGTCATCGCGCTTTTATCCGTGGCCCCGAGCCTGGCCGTGCGCCGGGCCGCTTCCCTGGGCCGGGCCATGGTCTGGGCCGGGCTTTTAAACATCGTCTTTTGTCTGTCCGGTCTGGGGTTGGCCTATGCCTTCAATCTGACCTCGGGCGCGGCCATCATCGCCGTGGCCGCCGCCACGTTCTTCATCTCCCTGGCCCCGGGGCTGGCCCGGCGGCGGCAGGGAGCCTAGAGGCCGGCCATGGACGTCGTGCTTGGCGAAAGCCCGGCCCGAATGTTGGCCCGGGCCGGCATCGAGGCCACGCCCCTGCGGCTGGCCGTGGTCGGAGCCATGGCCGGGGCGGGCAGGGCGTTGCCGGCCGGCGACATCCTGGCCCTGGTGCGCCGGCTGCGTCCGGCCAACCGGGTGACGCTCTACCGCATTCTCGATCTGCTGGTGGAAAAGGGGCTGGTCCGCCGCCACAGCGCCGGGGATCGGGCCCAACGCTACTGCCTGGAACCAGGGACCGCCGCCGCGCCCCATGGCCATGCCTACTGCGTGCGCTGCGGGGCCATGCAGTGCCTGCCCCAAGGGGCCGGGCTGGCCGATCTGGCCGCCCTTGGACAGGGGCTGGCCATGGACGTGCTGTCGGTGGAGGTGCGCATCGACGGCGTGTGCGCCGCCTGCCAGGCGCTTGCGGACCGGCCGGCCAGTGCGGCTGTTGACGGCGACCCGGGAAACTCCTAGAAGATTCGCTTACGCGTAAACGCCCCTCCCTGGATGCCATTTCGCATATGAAGCAAGCCCTCATCTTTGGCGTGTCAGGCCAGGACGGAGCCTATCTGGCGCAGCTTTTGCTCCAGAAAGGCTACCGGGTGGCCGGAACCTCCCGCGACGCCCAGATGGCGTCTTTTGCCAGCTTGGCCGCCTTGGGCATTGGTGAACAGGTCGAGGTCCATTCCGTCACCCTGACCGATTTCCGAAGCGTCCTGACCGTCCTGGCCAAGGTCAAGCCTGACGAGATCTATCATCTGGCCGGCCAGTCGTCGGTCGGGCTGTCCTTTGACCAGCCCGTGGAAACTTTCATGTCCATCGGCGTGGGCACGCTCAACCTCCTGGAGGCCGTGCGCTTTCTCGGCGCGCCGGCCAGGCTCTACCACGCCTCTTCCAGCGACTGTTTCGGAGACACCGGCGGCGAGCCGGCAACCGAGCAAACGCCCTTTGCCCCGCGAAGCCCCTATGCCGTGGCCAAGGCGGCGGCCCATTTCGAGGTGGCCAACTACCGGGAGGCCTACAAGCTATTTGCCTGCAACGGCATCCTTTTCAACCACGAGTCGCCGCTTCGGCCCAAGCGTTTCGTCACCCGCAAGATCGTGGCCGCCGCCGCCCGCATCGCCGCCGGCTCGGGCGAGACGCTCTCCCTGGGCAACATCGACGTGGCCCGGGACTGGGGCAACGCCCGGGAATACGTCGAAGCCATGTGGTTGATGCTCCAGCAGGACGCCCCGGAAGACTACGTCATCGCCACCGGCCAGACCATCACCCTACGGGAGTTCGTGGCCGAGGCCTTCGCCGCCCTTGGCCTGGACTGGCAGGACCACGTGAAGGTCGATTCCACACTTTTTCGGCCCGCCGACATCGCCGTCAGCCGGGCCAATCCGGCCAAGGCGGCGCAGGCGCTCGGCTGGAAGGCAACCATGGGGCCGGCCGACGTGGCCCGGGCCATGGCCGTCCACGAACAACAGGAGATTCTCCAGAAATGAAAGGCAAAGTCGCGCTCATTACCGGCATCACCGGCCAAGATGGGGCCTATCTGGCCGAACTGCTGCTCAACAAGGGCTATGAAGTTCATGGCATCAAACGCCGGGCCTCCCTTTTCAACACCCAGCGCATCGACCATCTCTACCGCGACCCCCACGACACCGGCCGCAAATTCTCGCTCCACTACGGCGACCTGAGCGATTCGACCAACATCATTCGCATCATTCAGCAAGTCCGCCCGGACGAGGTCTACAATCTGGCCGCCCAGAGCCACGTCAAGGTCTCGTTTGAGTCCCCGGAATACACCGCCGACGTGGACGCCCTGGGCACGTTGCGTCTGCTTGAGGCCGTGCGCATCCTGGGCATGGAGAAGCATACCCGGTTCTACCAGGCCTCCACTTCGGAACTCTTTGGCCAGGTCGTCGAGACGCCCCAGACCGAGAAAACGCCCTTTTATCCGCGCAGCCCCTACGCCGTGGCCAAGCTCTACGCCTACTGGATCACGGTCAACTACCGCGAAGCCTACGGTATGTACGCCTGCAACGGCATCCTTTTCAACCACGAGTCGCCCCTTCGCGGCGAGACTTTCGTCACTCGCAAGATCACCCGGGCCATGGCTCGCATTAAGCTCGGCCTCCAGGACTGCCTCTACCTTGGCAACATGAGCGCCCTTCGCGACTGGGGCCACGCCAAGGACTACGTCGAGATGCAGTGGCTCATGCTCCAGCAGGACGCCCCGGACGATTTCGTCATCGCCACCGGCCGCCAGTATTCCGTGCGCGATTTCGTCAAGATGGCCGCCGCCGAACTGGGCATCTCCATCCGTTTCGAGGGCACGGGCGCCGACGAGAAGGGCTACGACGCCAAGACCGGCGCTTGTCTGGTGGCCGTCGATCCTCGCTACTTCCGCCCCACCGAAGTGGAGACGCTGCTTGGCGACCCCACCAAGGCCCGGGAGCGCCTGGGCTGGGTGCCCAAGATCACCCTGGAAGAGATGGTCACGGAAATGGTGCGAGCCGACCTGCGCGACGCCGAGCGCGACGCGCTGTGCAAAAGCCAGGGATTCGCCGTCTTCGACCTCAACGAATAGTGTCCGGCCGGCCTTGACAAAGGCCGAAGCCGTATCGATTTCAACGCTTGGCGTGCAAGCGCCGGATATCAAGGAGAATGCCCCATGGCTTACGACATCCGACTGGTCAAACTCATCAACGGCGAAACCGTCCTTGGCAAATGGGACGAAGCCGCCAACAAGCTCACCGAAGTCGCGCTGCTGCAGACCATTCCTTCCCAGCAGGGCGTGCAGATGATGCTTTTGCCCTTCGGCTACCCCTTCGAGACCGAAATCGGCGGCGAGATCGACGGCGCGCATATTCTCTACCAGTTCAAGAAGTTCCCCGACGAGCTCCAGACCCGCTATCTGGAGGCCACGAGCAACCTGACCCTGTCCACCACGGGCGACCTCAAGAACTTGTCGTCCCTGGCCGGCAAGGGCGGCAACATCTCGAATCTGCTCAAGAAATAAGTTGTTTGTGCGCGCCGCCGCCCAAGGGAGCTTCCCGGCGGCGGCGCGTCTTTTTTCCTGGCCGCCTGGCCACGACCCCCGGCCTTCCGCCGGCCGGAGACCATTCATGCGCGAGCTCGTTTCCCGTATCCAAAAGCCCACCCAGTACCTCGGCGGCGAATGGGGCCGCACGGCCAAGGACCCGTCCACGCTGCGCGCCCGCCTGGCCCTGGCCTTTCCGGATTTTTACGAAGTCGGCATGTCCTACGTCGGCGGACGCATCCTGTACGAAGCCGTCAACCGGGTCGAGGGGCTGGCCGCCGAACGCGCCTTCGCTCCGGCCGACGACGCCGTGGCCGTCATGCGCGAGACGGGAACCAAGCTGGCCTGCCTCGAGTCCGACACCCCCCTTGCCGCCTGCGACGTGGTGGCCTTCCACCTCACCCACGAGCTGTGCTACACCAGCGTGCTGCACATGCTCGATCTGGCCGGCATTCCCTTCCGGAGCGCCCAGCGGGCCGAGCAGGGCGGCTGGCCCCTGGTCGTGGCCGGCGGCGGCTGCGCTTTTAACGCCGAACCCATGGCCCCGTTTTTCGACGTCATGGTCCTTGGCGACGGCGAAAAGGCCATCGTCGATCTTCTGGAGGCCGTGGCCGCCGCCCGGGAGAGCGGGGCGAGCCGCCGCCAGCTCCTGGAGATCCTGGCCGCCATGCCCGGCTTTTACGTGCCGGAATTTTTCGAGTTCGACCCCGAGACCGGCGTGCGAAGCCTGCTCCCCGGCTACGAGCGGGTGGACAAGGCCATCGTGGCCGATCTGGACGCGGCCCCGTTTCCGGCCTGCCAGGTGGTGCCCTTTGCCCAGGCCGTCCATGACCGCCTCTCCATCGAGATCGCCCGGGGCTGCACGCGCGGTTGCCGCTTCTGCCACGCCGGCATGGTCTACCGGCCGGTGCGCGAACGCAGCTTGCCCGCCCTCGAAAACCTGGTCGCCGAGGGCCTTGGTCGCACGGGCTATGAGGAACTGTCCTTTCTGTCGCTTTCCACCGGCGATTTCTCGGCCCTGGAAAGCCTTTTTGCCCAGAGCATCGACCGTTGCCGCCGCGAGCAGGTGGCCGTGTCCTTGCCGTCGCTGCGGGCCGGGACCTTGTCCGACTCCATCCTCGACATGATGGCCGGCATCCGCCGCACCGGGGCCACCATGGCCCCGGAAGCCGCCACCCAACGCCTGCGCGACGTCATCAACAAGGGCATCACCGAGGAGGATATCCTCTCCCATGCCGCCCGACTCTTCGAGCACGGCTGGCAGCAGGTGAAGCTTTACTTCATGATCGGGCTGCCCACTGAAACCGAGGAAGACGTCCAGGGCATTTTCGAGCTGGCCAAAAAGGTGTTGGCCCAAGCGCCCAAGGGCGCCAAGCGCCTTCAGGTCACGGCTGCCATCTCGCCCTTCGTGCCCAAGCCCCACACGCCGTTTCAGTGGCATGGCCAGATCAGCCTGGAGCAGATTCGCGCTCGGGTGGGCTATCTGCGCGAGCTTTTCGCCAGCGACCGCCGGCTGACCCTGCGCTGGCACGAGCCGGAAATGAGCTTTCTCGAAGGCGTGTTCTCCCGGGCCGGCCGAGAACTGGCCCCTGTGGTCGAGGCCGGCTGGAAAAAGGGGGCGCTTTTCTGTTCCTGGGTGGACCGCTTTTCCCTGGCCCCGTGGCTGGAGATTTTCGCCGAGGCCGGGCTCGAGCCGGCCGACTGGCTGGCCGAGCGCCCGGTGGACAAGCCGCTGCCCTGGGACCACCTGTCCTGCGGCGTGTCGCCGGCTTATCTGCGCCTGGAGCGCAAACGGGCGCTGTCCGGCACGGTGACGGCCGATTGCCGTTTTGGCGACTGCACCGGCTGCGGCGTGTGCAACGATGCCGGCCGCAAGAGTTCCTTGACCGCCGAGGCGGTGATCAAGCCCCGCCTCAACCGTCCGGCCCTGGAGCGCGAAGCCGTGGCCGCGCCGCCGGCCCCGCCCCGGGAAGACCTCACCCGCAAGGCCGCGCATTTTCGGGTCTGGTACGCCAAGGAGGGCAGCGCCATCTACCTGAGCCAACTGGAGCTTGGCCGGGTCATCGAACGCTCCCTGCGCCGGGCCGGGCTCAAGCCGAGCTTCTCGGCCGGCTACCATCCGCTGCCCCAGATTTCCTTTGGCCGGGCCTTGCCCGTGGGCGTGTCCAGCCGGGCCGAATGGATGGGGCTTTTCCTGCGCGAACCCGTTACCCCCGAGGAATTCGTCGCACGCCTGAACCCCAATCTGCCCGAGGGGTTGACCGTGGTCGGCGTGGACGAGCTGACCGGCGGGCGCAGGGTGGCCCATCCGGTGGTCGAGACCTTTGAGCTGACCGTGCCGGACGAGCAAGCCGAGGCCTGCCGCCAGGGCTTCGAGGCCTTCGAGGCGGCCGCCGCCTTTCCCGTGACCTGGGAATCCAAGAAAGGGCCGCGCACCCTCGACGCCAAGACGGTGGTGCGGGGAACGCTCCCGGCCGGCCCGGGCTGCGTGCGCTTTTCCTGCGATTTTTCTGAGACCTACTTAAGCCCCCTGCGTCTGGTCGAAGCGGTCTGCCCTGGGCTTGCCCGGGGCCGGTACGACTTGCAAAAGACCAGCGTCTCTTTTGCCGACGGTGGCTTTTTTCCCCTTTCGTGAAGCTTTTTTAAGTTCCCTTTCCCGCTAAAAGCCCGCACCGTGATCTGTCCCGTCCGCCCCAGCCCGGGGCGGACGGCTGCCCTGACGCCTATTTTGAAACATGACAGACGCCATGTTTTCAAAAGACACGATGGTCGCATGAAATTCGCCTCAGGCCGTTTTCGCTTGAAGCGTGGAATTGGAACAAGGAGTGGTGCCCATGCGTTGGCGAGGTGTGTTGTCTTTTGTCGCGATGTTTTTGGTCTTGTCCACGGCCGCCCGGGCGGCCGACGCCCCCAAGGTGTCCAGGCTGCAAAACGGGCTTACCGTCATGACCATCGAGGATGACCGGTTCCCGCTGGTGTCGGTGCGGCTTTTTGTCCATGCCGGTTCGGCCTATGAGACGCCCAAGCAGGCGGGCCTGAGCCATCTGCTCGAACACATGGTGTTCAAGTCCACGGAAAAGCGGCCGGCCGGCCAGGTGGCCTCGGACATCGAGGGCGCGGGCGGCGAACTCAACGCGGCCACGAGCTTTGACAGCACCATTTATCGGGTCGATCTGCCGGCCGAGCGCTGGCGGCTTGGCCTGGACGTGGTCAAGGACATGATCTTCGGGGCCAAGTTCGATCCGTCCGAACTGGACGGCGAAAAGCAGGTGGTGCTCTCCGAAATCGCCCGGGGCCGCGACGCCCCGGACAGCCGCCTGTTCCAGTTGACCCAGGATCTGGTCTGGCCGGGCCTGGCCTACGGCCGACCGGTCATCGGCTATCCCGAGACGGTTTCCGGCTTTACCGACAAGGACCTGCGCGACTACGTGGCCGAGCGCTACCAGCCCCAGTCCATGTTGCTGGTGGTGGCCGGCAAGGTCCGCGCCGACGAGGTGCTTCTGGAAGCCGGAGCGCTTTTTGGCGATCTGCAAAATGATCGCGCCATAACTCCGCCGGCCTTGTATGCCGCGCCCGCGACGCTGACGAAGTCGGTGGCGGTGGAGTACGGCCAGTGGGGCAAGGCGCGGCTCCAGGTCGCCTTCCCCATGCCGGCCCTGCGCAGCGCCGACGAGGCCGCCCTGGACGTGCTCTCGGGGCTTTTGGCCGGCGACGAAACCAGCCGGCTCTACCGCGCCTTCAAGTACGAAAAGCAGCTTGTGGACGACATCTCCTGTTCGGCCATGACCCTGGAGCGTTCCGGACTTTTCCTTATCGACGCCACCCTGGACGCCAAGAACGTGGCCGCCTTCTGGCAGGGGCTTTTGGCCGATCTGGCCAAGCTCTCCGGCGCGGCCTTTAGCGACAAGGAAATCGAGCGGGTCAAGCGCAACGCCGAGGACGGCCTTTTCGGAGCCAAGGAGACCCTTGCCGGCCTGGCGATGAAGGCCGGCTACTTCCAGTTTTACGGCTACGAGCCGGGCGGCGAGGCCAACTACCTGCGCGCGGTGCAACTCGTTGACCGCAAGAGCCTGGGCGACGTCATCGCCGCCACCTTTCGCCCCGAGCGCCTGACCGTGACCGCCCTGGTCCCCAAGGCCGATGAGGCCGTGGTCACCGCCGCCGGCCTGGAGGAAACGGCCGGACGCGTCTGGCCCAAACCCAAGACGGGCGAGGCTGCGGCGGCGGCCGCCGCCGACAAGTCCGGCGTGGAGACCGTGTCCCTGGGCCAGGGTCGTACCCTGGTTCTGCTGCCCGACGCGACCCTGCCCTACGTCTCCATCTCCATGGTCTATAACGGCGGCGACGCCCTCCTGGCCAAGGACCGCCAAGGGCTGGCCGAGCTGGCTTCGAGCAGCCTGACCAGCGGCACGGCCAAGCGTTCGGCCAATGCCGTGGAAGACTTCCTGGCCGACCGTTCGGCCTCGATCTCGGCCGCCTCGGGCCGCGATTCCTTCTCCGTCGGGGCGCGCTTCCCCAGCCGCTTCCAGACCGACCTCTACGGCCTTTTGGCCGAGGTGCTGACCACCCCGGCCTTTGCTCCGGCCGAGGTGGCCCGGGACGTCAAGGATCAGCTTGCCGCCATCAAGGCCAAGGAAGACGAGCCCATGGGGCTGGCCTTCCGTCGCATCTTCCCGTTCTTGTTCGGCGATTCCCCTTACGGCTACATGCGCCTGGGCCAGGCCGCTTCCGTGGCCAAGTTCACGCCCAAGGACGTGGCCGGCTTCTGGAAGGGACAACAGGCCATGCCCTGGGTCATGGCCGTTTGCGGCGACTTCGACCCTGCCGCCGTGCGCCGGCTGGCCGAAACCCTGGCCAAGGCCGGCGGTCCGGCCAAACCCTTCACTTTCCCCGTGCCTGCCTGGGGCCAGACCCGGGACGGCGCGGCCACGCTCACCGAGCGCAACCAGGAACATCTCTTCATGATCTTCCCCGTGCCCGGCAGCGATTCCCCGGAAACGCCGGCCCTGACGCTTTTAAACGAAACCCTGGCCGGACAGTCCGGCCTGCTCTTCACCCGGCTTCGCGACGGCGAGAACCTCGGCTATTCCGTCACCTCCTTCCTGTGGCAGTCGCCCCAGGCCGGATTCCTGGCCTTTTACATCGGCGCCTCCCCGGACAAGGCCGACGCGGCTCTGGCCGGTTTCAAGGAGGTGGCCGAGCAGTTGCGCATCACGCCGTTGCCCGACGAACTCATGCTTCGCGCCAAAAACGTCATGGCCGGCGACTACTACCGTGATCGCCAAAGCCTCAAGGCCCGCAGCAGCGAAGCGGCCAACGCTCTGGCCCGGGGCTGGCCCCTGGATCGTGAACGCCAGCAGGTGGAGGCGGCCCAGCAGGTCTCGGCCGAAACGCTCAAGGAACTGGCCGGCAAGTATCTGCTGCCGGAAAAGGCTTACATCTACCGCGTCAAGCCCTGACGCGACCCTGCCTGACGGGTAAGGCATCGGAAAAGCCCCTGCCGGCCCGGGCCGGCAGGGGCTTTTTGCTGGATTTCGCCTGGCCGTTGGGCCAAAAAGCGAAAAAGGAGGCGGTAATATGATCGAATGTCGAGGACTTCCCACGCCCTTGCAAGTGGCCTTTGGCAATGGCCAATTTGCCGGCGTTTGCGACGCCACCCCGGACAAAGGCGGGGCCGGCCAGGGGTTTCGGCCCCATGAGCTGCTGGAGGCGGCCCTGGGCTCCTGCCTGGTCATGATCATGACCAAGTTCGCGGCCAGCCACGACATTCCCCTGGCCGGCGTCGCCGTGACCGTGAATCTTGACCGCTCGGACCCGGAAACGGCGGTCTACGCCTGCGCCATTACCCTTGAAGGCGACCTGACCGAGGACGACCGCCGCCGCATCCTGCGCGCCGCCCGAAGCTGCCCGGTGCGCCGGACGCTGGGCTGCAAGGCGGTGGTGGTGGAAGAGGTGAAGTGAAGGAGAAGAGGGAAGAGGGAAGAGTGCCTCCGGCGGCCGGGGGGATGATCCCCCCGGACCCCCT
>ALAO01000224.1 GCA_000307955.1 Solidesulfovibrio magneticus str. Maddingley MBC34
TGAGGCCCCCGGACCCCCCAAATGGTTGTGGGGGGGTGGTATTGTGTCGGCGGGTGGAGGTAGAGGTGAACATCAGGCGCGCGTGGAAAAGACTCCTTATGGAGCAGTGCCGCCGGCCCGGCGGCATCCTTGGCGAATACATCGGCCGGCGCATGAACCGCAGCCACTACGCCCTGACCACCTGGGGCCTGTCCCAGGTGGACGTCGCCCCGGATGAGGACCTCCTCGACATCGGCTGCGGCGGCGGCCGCACCCTGGCCCGGCTGGCCGCCCTCGCCCCGCGCGGGCGCATATGCGGCATCGACGCCTCGCCTAAAAGCGTGGCCCTGTCCCGCCGCCATAACGCCCGGGCCGTGGCCTCGGGCCGCATGGACATCCGCCAGGCCTCGGTGTCGGCCCTGCCCTACCGCGACGCGACCTTTCATCTGGTCACGGCCGTGGAGACGCATTACTTCTGGCCCGACCTCGCCGCCGATCTGGTCGAGGTGCGGCGCGTGCTGCGTCCGGGAGGCCGTCTGCTGCTGCTGGCCGAGGTCTACGACACGCCGCGCTTCGACGCCCGCAACCGCAAATGGCTGGAACTCGTGCCCATGACCTATTTGACGCCAGCCCGGTTCCGGGAACTGTTCGAAGCCGCCGGCTTTGCGGACGTCGCCGTCCGCGAGGAACCCGACCAGGGCTGGCTGTGCTGCCTGGGCCGCAAGCCCGACGCTGCCTGAGATCCGGTCCGTCGCCGCCCGGCCCATGCACCCAATTTTTCACCAACGCCCCCCCTTGCAAGGGGGTCCGGGGGGGATTATCCCCTCCGGCGGGCGCGGGCAGAGCCCGCTTGCTTACCATGGAGCATCTATGTCGGACTGGATGGAAATCGATTTGGTGCGGGTGTACTGCGGCGAGTCGGATCGGGTGGACGGGCGGCCGGCTTACGAGCTGGTGGTGGAGGAAGCCCGTCGGCACGGTGCGGCCGGGGCCACGGTGTTTCGCGGCGTGTTGGGCTTTGGGGCCGGCAGCCTGGTGCATACGGCGAAAATTTTGCGGTTGTCGGAAGATTTGCCTGTGGTTGTGGAGATTGCCGACCGGCCCGAGCGCATCGACGCCTTGCTGCCCAGGATCGAAAAGATCGCCAGAAGCGGCGTGGTGACACGCCAGCGCATGACGGCCCTTTTCCGGTGTCCGGTGCGGGTGCGTGACGTCATGGCGGCGGACGTGGCTTCGGTCGGGCCGGACACGGACCTTGCCGAGGTGGTGGAGCTGTTGCTTTCGCGCCACGTCAAGGCCGTGCCGGTGGTGGACGGCGGGCGCAAGGTGGTCGGCGTGGTCACGGGCGGCGATCTGCTCACGCGCGGCGGCCTCTCGGCCCGGTTGTCGCTTTTCGGGCTGTTGCCGGCCGATGCCCGGGAAGAAGCGGCGGCGGCCTTGTCCGGGCACACCGTGACGGAGGTCATGACCTCGCCGGCCGAGACCATCGGCGAGCGCACAAGCCTTCGGGAAGCCTCCGAGCGCATGGTGAAAAGGGGCCTCAAGCGATTGCCGGTGGTGGACGAGGCCGGGGAACTCATCGGCATCGTCAGCCGCACGGACATTTTGCGGGCAGCGGCCAAGGTGCCGGCCGGGGCGACCGAGGCCATGCCGCGTTTCACGGCCGGACTCATGCAGCAAGCCCGGGACGTGCTCATCACCGACGTGCCCACGGCCCGGCCCGACGAATCGCTGCTGGACGTGGCGGCCCGGTTGGTGGCCTCGCCGCTGCGGCGGGTGGTGGTTCTGGACGCCGCCGGCAAGGTGGCCGGCATCGTCCATGACGGCGATTTGCTGGCCCGGTGCGGCCCGGCCAAGCGTCCGGGCATCCTGCGGGCGCTTTTCGGAAAAAAGGACGACGACGAGGCCGCCGGCGTGTGTCCGGTGGGCACGGCCGGCGAGGCCATGCAGTCCAAGGTCTACAGCGTGGCCGAGGACGCGGCGCTGACCGACGTGTTGCAAAAGATGATCGTTCATGGGGTGAAGCGGCTGGTGGTCACCGACGACGACGGCAAGCTTCGCGGCATGGTGGACCGGGAAGCCGTGCTGCGCGCCATCGCCGGCCGCGCATAACCACCCTATCACTCTTCAAATAACCGGGGGGCCGGCCCCGCCGGCCGACAGAGAGCCAATCCTCGTCAAAACCCCTTTAAACCTTTCTCCAGATGGGGGGGC
>ALAO01000225.1 GCA_000307955.1 Solidesulfovibrio magneticus str. Maddingley MBC34
CCGGGGGGCTTAGCCCCCCGGCGGGGCTCGGGGCAGCGCCCCGATTCTCTCCCCCCTCTATTAATGCAGTCCTTGCTTGTCCCAGTAGGCGCGCACGAAGCGTTCGGCGTCTTCGCGGCTGGCCACGTCGCCGCTGATCTGGGCCTTGAGCAGCGCGTCGCGGATAAGTCCCACGGCCGGTCCGGGCTTGAGGGAGAGCAGTTGCATGATCTGCGCCCCATTGAGCAGCGGTTCGAGCATTTCCTCGGGCGTTTCGGTACGCTCGAGCATTTTCATGTTGTGGTTGAATTCCTTGTAGGTGCCGCCCACGGACTTGATGTCGGCCCGGGCCATTTCGATCAGGCGCGGGTACTGGTCCAGGGCGCGGAAGCGGCGGATGCCCCGGTCGGTGAGCATGAAGTGGAAGTGCATGTGGCCGCGCACGAGGTTGCACACGAGGTCGGTCTCATCCGGGGGGAAGCCCAGGCGCGAGAGGATCTTGCGGGTGACCTTGGCTCCGACCTGGTGGTGTTGGTAGAAGTGGAGGTCGCCGCCGGCGTATTGGGCGGTGTGGAGTTTGCCCACGTCGTGGAACAGGCAGGCCAGGGTGCCGTACCAGTCGTAGGGCAGTTCCTCGGGGTAGTGGCGCATGACGGCTAGGGTCTGCTCAAAGAGCGTATATTCGACGCCGTCGTCGGAGGTGATCTTGATGCGGGCGAGCGTCGCCACTTCGGGCAAAAACCAGTGGAGGATCATGGTGTCGTAGAGGCGCTCCACGAAGTCGGCCATGTTTTCGGCTTCGACCTTGCGCCATTCGTCCATGATGTCTTTCACCGACACGTAGTCCATGATGCGGCGCGAGGCCCGCAGGATGGCCATGAGGGTGTTGGTCTCGACCGGGATATTGTAGTTGGCGGAAAACCGCAGCGCCCGCACGGCCCGCAGATAGTTCTGGCGGATGGCTTCGTCGGGGATGCCGTTTAAGCGCACTTCGCCGCTGGAGAGGTCGGCGAAGCCGTCGTGGTCCTCGACCTGATGCGGCACGTAGGGGCTGGCCTGATGGGGCGGCAGCAGTCCCTTGGCGGTCAGCCGGGCGATGAGCCGGCTGGTGAGCCGGGCCACGGACTCCTCGGGGTGGGAGGCGTCGGCGGTGTCGGCCGGGTAGAGGTAGAGCAGGGTGTCGCCGCTTTGGAGGCGGGCAAACGCGCCGTCCCCGGTGTAGGCTTCGGACTGGGGGAAGAGCTTCTGGATTTCGGCCAGGGGGGCGTCGGTGGCCACGTCGAGTTCCGGCGCGGCCTTGTCCAGGGCTTTCTCCTGCAAGACGGCGTTGATGACGTAGGCGTCGTAGCCGTTTCGCATGATGGTTTTGCAGATGGCGGTGGCGTCCTTGAAGGGTTGCGCCATGGGGAGACCTCCGGGTGCGGCGATTGATGCGTGTCTCAGGCTCCGGCGCGGGCGAGTTCGTAGACCACGTGGCCGTTCACGGCGGTCAGGGTCACGCGGCCGGTGAGGGACTGGCCCAGAAGCGGCGTGTTCTTGCCCTTGGAGCGCAGGGTTTCGGGGGTGACGACCCAGGACTGTTCCGGGTCGAAGAGGCAGAAATCGGCCGGATCGCCCGGGGCGAAGCGGCAGTGGGGGAGCCTAAATATTTCGGCCGGCCGCCAGGCGAAGCGCAGGGCGATGTCCTCGGCCGTCAGCTGGCCAAGGCGCACGAGCTCCCACAGGCTGCCCAGGGCCGTGTCCAGGCCGGTGATGCCGTTTTTGGCGTCCTCGAAGGGGGTTTCCTTTTCGTGGGCGGCGTGGGGGGCGTGGTCGGTGGCCAGGATGTCGATGACGCCTTCGCGCAGGGCCTGGATGAGTGAGAGCCGGTCGTCGTCGGTGCGCAGGGGCGGATTGACCTTGGCCATGGTGTCGTAGCCGAAAAGCGCCGCGTCGGTCATGGTCAGGTAGTGCGGGCAGGTTTCGGCCGTGACCGGCGCGCCTCGGCGCTTGGCGTCGGCGATGAGTTCCACGGCCCGGCGGCAGCTGACGTGGGCCAGGTGCACCGGGGCGTTCAAATATTCGGCCAGCAGGATGTCCCGGGCGACTTGCAGGGCCTCGGCCACGTCGGGCTGGCCGCGAAGGCCCAGGCGGGCGCTCATGACGCCTTCGTTGGCTCCGGCCCCCTTGGCCATGTACGGGTCCTCGCAGTGGTCGATGACCGGGGCGAGGTCGGCGGCGTATTCCAGGGCGTGGCGGAAAAGTTCGGTGTCGGCCACGGGTTCGCCGTCATTGGAAAAGGCCACGCAGCCGGCGGCCAGCAGCTCTTCCATGGGCGCGAGCTGTTTGCCGGCAAGGCCCACGGTGAGCGCGCCGATGGGGAACAGGCGCGGGCCGTGGGGCCAGGCGTCGCTGGCCCGGCGCAGCATGAGCCGGGTCACCGACTCGTTGTCGTTGACCGGATCGGTGTTGGCCATGCACAGGATGTTGGAAAATCCGCCTCCGGCGGCGGCGGCCAGACCCGAGGCGATGTCTTCCTTCCACTCCTGGCCGGGTTCGCGCAGGTGGGTGTGGGCGTCGGTCATGGCCGGCATGAGCAGCTGCCCCTTGGCCTTAATGACCCGGGCCTCGGGGAAGCGGGCGGCCGGGTCGTGGGGCACAAGTTCCAGCACTTGCCCGGCGGCGCAGACCAGGGTCCAGCGGCCGTCGCGGCCGGGAACGGCGGCGTCGACGACGACGAGATCCGGCGGCGTCATGCGGTTTCCCCTTTTTCCTTGCGGGTGATGTGGAGATACAAAATCGCCATGCGCACGGCCACGCCCGAGGCCACCTGATCGAGGATGAGCGAATTGCCGGCGTCGGCCAGGTCCGAGGCGATTTCCACGCCCCGGTTGATGGGGCCGGGGTGGAGCACCTTGACGTCCGGGGCGGCGTTTTTCAGGCGGTCCTTGGTGAGGCAAAAGCGTCGGGCGTATTCGCGCAGATCCGGCAAAAGCCCGGCTTCCTGGCGTTCAAGCTGCAGGCGCAGGCACATGACGGCGTCGGCGTTTTCCAGGGCCGGTTCCAGCTCGTGAAAGACCTTGGCTCCCAGGGCCCGGGCGTCCTTGGGGAGCAAGGTGCGCGGGGCGCACAGGCGCACGGTGACGCCGAGCATGGTGAGCAGGCGGATATTGGACCGGGCGACCCGGGAATGGGCCACGTCGCCGAGGATGGTCACGGTCTTGCCGACGAGATCGTCGCCCCAGACCTCGCGCAGGGTGAAGAGGTCAAGCAAGGCCTGGGTGGGGTGGGCGTGCCAGCCGTCGCCGGCGTTGATGACGGCGCAGGACACGCGCCTAGCCACGAAATCGGCCGCGCCGGAACTCGAATGGCGCATGACGATGGCGTCGGGGTTCATGGCCTGGAGCGTGAGCACGGTATCCTTGAGGGTCTCGCCCTTTTGCAAGGAACTGCCGGACTTGGCCAGGCCGAAGGTGTCGGCCGAGAGGCGTTTGCCGGCGATGTCGAAGGAGGTCTTGGTGCGGGTGCTCGGCTCGGCGAAAAACAGCACGACGCTTTTGCCTTTAAGCGTGGGCACCTTCTTGACGGGTCGGGCGTTGATTTCCCGGAAGGAGGCGGCGGTGCGCATGACCACGTCCACGTCTTCCCGGGAGAGTTGCGAGACGTCGAGAAGATCCTTGTGGGGCCAGTTCATGGGGCATCCTCGGGGCGAATTTTGGCCGCGCGCCCAGGCGCGTAAGCCGAACGATATTTTCACAAGCCCCGGGCGGCGTCAATGCAGGGCTTTTCTTCGCGATGCGCCTGGCGGTTCGCCTCCCGGCGCGGGCGGCCCCATCGAGCGTCGCGCTGCGGCGTTTGCCAGGATTTGCCGGCGGCGGACGATGGGGCGGGCCACGCGCGCCGGGTTTCGCGGCTGCCCAGTCGGCGGCCGGCCCTCAGACCTGACGGCAGACGTAGAGCACAAGCCCTCCCACGGCCAGGGCAATGCCGGCCGCGCCCAGGGGGCCGGGCAGGGGCGCGGCCAGGATAAGCGTCTCGCCGGCCAGGCAAAACACCACTTCCAGGGCCTGGGTGGCGTCCACGGCGGCCAGCTCGTAGGCGTTTTTGGCCCGGCTGCGGGCGCGCAGGAAGAGCGTGGTGGCGATGACCCCGGCGGACAGAGCCACCAGCCCGGTCTGGATCACCTGGCCCTGGCTTGGCGGCGGCGGCTGGATGACCGCGATGAGCACGAGCCAGAAGGGAATCGAGCCGATGGTGAGAAGCAGCGTGGGCGTGCGCCCGGCGTCGAGGCTTGGCTGGTCGATGCGCGGTATGCGGCCCTTGCCGCCGTGGCGGGCTTCCCAGACGAGCTGGTTGCCCAGCGGATAGGCCAGGGCGGCGGTCAGGACGGCGGCCACGCCCCACAGGTTGCCGACGTCGGCCAGGGGGCCGGCCTGCTCGACATTGACCAACACGATGCCGGCGAAGATGGCCCCGGTGAAGGCCAGGCCTTTTTTGGGCACCCGCCGGCCAAGCAGCGCCAGCACCAGCGGCGTGGCCAGGATGGTGGCCTGCCAGGTGGTGGCCGTGACCCAGCCCGGGGAATAGGCCGCGGCCAGGGTGACGCCGGCGTAGAACACGCCAAAGCCCACCGAGCCGGCCAGGGTCCAAAAAAGCGGGTTGCGCCCGAAAAGCCGCAAGGCTTCGGCCACGGCCCTTGGGCCGCCGGAAGCCAGGGTCCACAGCAGGAGGATGGGCAGCATGAAGGCGTAGCGCAGGCTGGCCGACCACAGCCAATGGCCGCCTTCCAGGCTCATGGCCCGGTTGAGGATGAAGGTCGCGCTGAAAAACAGCGCCGCCAGCGCGCCAAGAAGGATGGTGCGTGCCATGGGGGAAAAGAAGGCCGGGACCTAGGCCAGCCCGGTTTCGGCGGCCACGCCGGCGATGGCGGCGATGGCCAGGGTCAGGAAGTCGTCCAGGGGCAGCCCGGCCTGGTCGCATTCGAGGATGTTGGCCCGCCGGACGTTTGCGGCAAAGGCCTTGTCCTTCATCTTCTTTTTGATGCTCTTGGCGGCCAGGCCGGTCATTTTGTCGGGCCGCACCAGGGCGGCGGCGCTTATCATGCCGGTGACCGACTCGGCGCAGCGCAGGGCGAAGTCAAAGGGCGTGGCCGGGGCCTGGCCGGTGTGTTCGTCATTGTGGGCGGCGATGGCGGCCAGGGCCTCCTCGGGCAGGGCGCCTGGCGGCAGCAGTTCGCGCAGGGCCAGGCCGTGGCGCTCGGGCGTTTCGGCCGTGGCCGGGTAGTCCAGGTCGTGGAGCAGGCCGGTGAGGCCCCACAATTCCGGGTCCTGGCCGAGGCGTTCGGCCAGGGCGCGCATGACGGCCTCGGTCTGGCGGCCGTGGGCCAAAAGCCCGGGATTGGGGTTTTGGGCCTTGATCAGGGCCAGGGCATCGTCGCGGCGGATCATGCGGACTCCTTGGGCGGTTGGGGCGCGGACGGGGCGATCGCCTCAAGGTCCACCACGACGTCCTTCAGCACGCGATGGGCAAAGGCCAGGGCCACGCGCTTGGCTGCGTCGAGGTCCGGGATCTTGTCCTTGATGGAGCGCTTGCCCACGTGGACCTTCCAGCCGGGCGCGCCGATGCGTTCCTGGACCACGGTGACGAGCAGGGCCTTGCCGAGGTTGACGTAGTGGGTGCTGTCGTCGTGTCTGATCCATTCAACGGTCATGTCGCCTCCCGGGGGATGGGATTGTCCGGGCAACCTAGCACGGGGGCGGCCCGGGGGCAAAGGTCCGTGACGGCGCGATGCCGGCCCGTTCCCGGCCGGGGAACGGCGGGGTTTTGGGGATTGCTGCCCGCTCAGTCGGCCGGCTTGGCGCTGGCCTGATCGACCGGGAAGGTCACGAGCAGATGCATGCCCGGCCCGGGCAGGCGGCGGATGGACCCTTCGAGCTGGCGCGTGAGCTCCCGGATCAGGGTCATGCCCATGGTCTGGGCCGTTTCCAGGGAGAAATCCGGTCCCGGCCCCCGGCCGTCGTCGGCCACATCAATGGCGGCCTGGCCGTCTTCCAGGGTCATGCGGATGGTCAGCCGGCCGGTTTGCCCGGGATCGAAGGCGTGTTTGCAGGCGTTGGAGACGAGCTCATTGAGCAAAAGCCCGCAGGGCACGGCCTTGTCCAGGCCGAGCTGGAAGGGCTGGCAGTCGCAAAGGACCTCCACGCCGGCCATGGCGTGGCGGAAGATGGCGACCAGGGAGCCGATGAGCGCCTGGGCGTATTCGGCCATGTCGATGGTGGACAAGTCGCCGTGCTTGTAGAGCTGCTGGTGGATGAGCGCCATGGAGCGCACCCGGGTCTCCAGGCGGGCGAAGCGTTCGCGTTCGGCTTCGGTATCGGCTTCCTCGGCCTGGATGGAGACCAGCCCCAGGATGATTTGCAGGTTGTTCTTGACCCGGTGGTGGATCTCGGCCAGGAGCACTTTTTTTTCTTCCAGGGAGCGCTCCAGGGCCAGGGTGCGCCGGGCGATCTCGGTTTCGAGGTGCTCCCGGTGGCGGCGGTTTTCGTCCAGCAGCCGAGCCCGGTCCAGGGCCTTTTGCACGGCGTGGAGCAACACGGCCATGTCGGCCATGGGCTTGGTGATGAAGTCCCAAGCCCCCAGGCGGATGGCCTCCAGGGCGTCCTGCAGCAGGCCCGTGCCCGAAACCACGATGGTGGGCGTGTCCGGTGCGGCCTGGCGCAGCCGGGCCAGCACGTCCATGCCGCCAAGGACCGGCATCCGCAGGTCAATGAGCACCAGATCGGGCCGAGCCGCTTCGAAGATTTCCAGGCCCTCCCGGCCGTCGGCGGCCTGGAGCACCCGGTAGCCGTGGTTTTCGAGGTAGGCGGCCATGGCTTCGCGCAGGATTTCGGCGTCGTCCATGGTCAGGATGGTAGCCTTAGGGGCGTCGGTCATGCTCCGCCTCCGCTCTCGCCCAGGACCCGACGCAGGGCGGCGGCCAGGATTTCCAGGCCGGCGGTGGGTTTGGCGATGATGTCGCCCGGCCCCAGCCCGGCGGCCTCCAGTTCCGGCCCCAGACGCACGCCCGGCGAGCCGGTGTAGACGACAAAGCGCATGGCCGGCCAGGCGGCGTGGGCCCGGGCGATGAAATCCAGGCCGGTCAGCCCCGGCAGCCGGATGTCCACCACGGCCGCCTCGCAAGGATGTTCCGGCAGCAGCTCCAGGGCGTCCTCGGCGCTGCCGGCCTGGAGCACGGCAAAGCCATGGGTCTCCAGGTACAGGGCCAGGCTTTCGCGCAGCAGTTCCTCGTCGTCGAGGACCAGGACGGACGGGGCGGCGTTCATGCCTTCTCCCGGCGGGGCAGGGTGATGGTGCAGCGCGTCCCGGCTCCCGGCTCGGCGTCCATGCGGACTCCCCCGCCGTGGTTGTTGACGATGATGAAATAGGACACCGACAGGCCAAGGCCGGTGCCTTCGCCGGCCGGCTTGGTGGTGAAAAAGGGTTCGAACACCCGGGCTCGGGTGGCCTCGTCCATGCCCGGACCGTTGTCGGCCACCACGATTTCCCCGGCCTCGGGCAGCGCCCGCACCCGCACGGTGATGGTCGGGGTCTTGTTTTCGTGGGCCGCGCCGGCCAGGGCGTGGGCCGCGTTTTTCAAAAGATTGAGCAGCACCTGTTCGATTTCCGTGGGCGCGCAGGACACGGTCACCGGCTTATCGGGATAGTCGCGTTCGATGGTTATATGTTTGAAATCGTAGCGTTTTTTGAGGTCGTAATCGCTTTCGGCCAGACTCAGGCTCTTGTCGGCCATGGCCCGCAGATCGGCCTGGACATGGCGTGAATCGCTTTGGCGGGAGAACTCCAACATGCTGGCCACGATGGAGGCGGCGCGCAGGCCGGCCTCGCGGATGCCGGCCAGGAACTTGAGCACCTTGCGGGCTTCGAGGTAGGCGCGCACATCGGCGAGGTCCAGGCCGAGCTTGCGGGCCGCCTCCTGGTTGGCCGGCAGGGCCGGATCAAGCTGGAGCTCCACCACCTGGGCGGCCTGCAGGATGCTGCCCAGCGGATTGTTGATCTCGTGGGCCATGCCGGCGGCCAGCCCGCCCACGCTCATCATCTTCTCGGTCTGGATCATGAGTTCGCGCAGCCGCTCCCGCTCGGTGACGTCGTCCAGGCGGATGACCACGCCCTCGGCCCCGTTGGCCACCAGCGGATAAAACAGCATGTTCATGAGCCGGTCGTCGTCGCCCCGGCGCAGGGGCATACGCTCCAGCAGCAGGCTGCGGCGTTGCCGCAGGGCGTCTTCCATGGCGTCCATATGGCCGGCCAGGAAAGGCACGGCCAGAGCGGCCTCGCGGCCCATGACCGTTTCGCGGGAAAGTCCGAACAGGGTCGCCGCCTGGGCGTTTAAGTGGGTGACGCGGCCGGCGGCGTCCAGCCCGATGATGGCCGAGGGCATGGATTCGAGGATGTTGCTGAGTTGGCCGCGCAGCTTTTCCATGGCCTTGGCCGCGTTGGCCAGTTCCTGCTGGCGGATTTCGATGGTGCCGGCCATGGTGTTGAAGCTCTCGCCCAGGCGGCGTACCTCGGCCGCGCCGCCGTCAACGGCGGCCCGGGCGGACAGGTCGCCGCCGGCCAGGGCGGCGGCGGCCCGGTCAAGGCTTTCGATGCCCCGCCCGATGGCTGCCCGTCCGGCCAGCCGGCCCAGGGCCAGGGCCAGCAGGACGGCGACGGCGGCCAGGATCAGGCCCCGGCGCAGGAGCAGGTCGGCCTCGGCAAAGGCTTCGTCGCGGGCGCTCGACAGGATGATGGTCATGTAGGGCGGCGCGTCCGGGAACTGGCGCAGGCGCAGGGAACTCAACAGGGCGACCTGGCCGGTCGGCCGGGCGCTCGTGAAGGTGAGGGCGTCGGAAGCGGCGTCGCGGACATGATCCCAGATCGGGGCAAAGGCCGGCTCGCCCAGGGGATAGATCGGGTTTGGCGGATAGGCCACCATGCGCCGGCCCGACGGATCAAGAAGGGTCACCCGGACATGGGGCGGCATGTCCAGGCCGGCCACGAAGCGTTCATAGCCGTCGAGGAAATAGGCCAGCGCCAGGATGCCGGAGAACTCGTCATGGTCGTCGAGCAGGGGGAGGGCGTAGACGAGGATGGGTTTGCCGGTGGCGCGGCCGAGAATGAACTCGCCGATGCCCGGCTGCTTGGAAGCGGCGGCATCGCGGAAGTATTTCCGGTCGGAAAGGTCCGCGAACGGCTTCACTCCCGAGGCGATGACCCGGCCGGCGGCGTCGGTCAGGAAGATGTTGGACAGTTCGGGGCGGCCGGCCAGGATGGCGGCGAAGAGCCGGTTGGCCGAGTCCAGCTCGCGGTTGGTCACGGACCGGGTGGCGCGCAGGGTTTCGAGCATCCCCAGGGCTTGGCGGTTGATGGCCTCCTGGACGGCGGCCAGGCTGCGCGTCAGGGTCACCAGATCGGCGGTGACCTCGGCCTCGGCCCGGCCCCGGGCCTCGATGCTGGTCCAGATGAAGGCCAGGGTGGCCGGCAGGGCGGCCAACAGCGCCACGGCCACGAGCAGGGTGGCCACGGACCGGCTGAAAAGCCTGCCAGACATCGTGCGAGCAGGGTTTACCATGCCTACTCAAAATACCATTTGCCGCAAAATGTCCAGGCTATCGAATATGGGACCCGGCGCTTATCCGGCCGGGGCCAAACGCCGAAAGACAGCGCGCAGGAATCCCTCGTCCTTGGCTACGTCCAGTCGCCAGCCCGACACCGTGAGCAACTGGTCCTCAAGGACCGGCCGGGCCTTGGGCGACACGAGAAATTCCAGTTCGCGCGCCCGGGAGAGACGGAGATACCAGCCTATCTCCAGTCCCAACCCTCAGCACTTGTCGCGCAGATCCACGAAAACGCGTTCGTCGTTCATGGGCGCTTCTCCCTCTCCGGTCCGCCCGGGCAAGGCCGCCGCCAACACGGCCCCACGCCGTCGCTATAGCTTGTCGAAATAAATAAGCGTCCCCATGACCACGAAGGCCACGGCCGCCACCTTCTTGATGATGGCCGGGGACACGAAATTGCAAATGAAATCGGCGAACAGCACGCCCAAAAGCGAGGTGGCGACCAGGGCCAGGCTCGACCCGGCAAAGACCACCCAGGGGTTTCTCGAATCCGCCGCCGTCAGCACGCAGGCCAGCTGCGTCTTGTCGCCAAGCTCGGCCACGAAAATCGTGGCAAACGTCGTCGCAAACAGTTTCCAGTCCATGTCGTCCTCAAGTTGTGGGTGTGGAAGAGGGATGAGGGAAGAATGCCTCCGGCGGCCGGGAGGGGCTCAGCCCCTCCCGGAC